>NZAK01000163.1 GCA_002687515.1 Rhodospirillaceae bacterium | reverse complement strand
CTTGTGGTGGATTGGCACCACGGCGCGGCGCGCTCCTCGCCGGAAACCTTGCAACACCGTCGTAGGGATGCAAATTAGATGATACAGGCCACTAGGGCGCCGGCGCGCGGCGTCAATACCCGCCGGATCAGCGCGAGCGGGCGGCGCCCTGGGTTTTCACCCGGAACTGGGTGTTGGTCTGCTTGCCTGCCTTGGGCGCGGTCTGCGCCTTGCCGGCACTGGCGATGTCGGCCTTTTCGGCCGGCGGCAGATCGGCATTGGGGGTGACCGTCACTTCCCCCTCGGATTTCTCGGCGGCGGCGATTTTTTCCTGCAGCGACTTTACGAACGGATCGTCGGGTCCGCGCTTGGCCAAGACCCGGTCGCGGCTTTTCTTTAAGATTTCCAACTGTGTCGGCAAGGCGGCCTCCTGCACGTGTCCCAGGGCATTCCAGAGGGCATTATATCATTGTTTAAGCGCCGAGATAGTATTCCTTGATCATCTCGTTGTTGCTGAGATCTTCGGCGGTGGCGCCCTCGAAGGCGATCTCGCCATGGACGATGACATAGCCCCGGTCGGCGATCTTGATGGCCTGGTTGAAGTTCTGTTCGGCCATCAAGATGGTCAGGTTCTTTCGCTCCTTCAATTCCTTGATCTTGGCGATCATCTGGCTGACCAGGATCGGGGCGAGGCCGACTGACGGCTCGTCGATCAAAAGTATTTTCGGGTCCGACATGAGGGCGCGGGCGACGGCCACCATCTGCTGCTCGCCGCCGGACAGGCTGCCCGCCGACTGGCCGCGCCGTTCCTTGAGGCGCGGGAAGGTCCCGAACACGAATTCCAGATTTTCGTCGATCTTGGCGCGGGCGTCCTTGCGGAAGGCGCCGAGAAGCAGGTTTTCCTCGACCGTCAGGGCCGGGAACAGGCGCCGCCCCTCGGGCACCATGGCGATGCCGAGGCCGACGATGTCTTCCGGCGACTTGCCCACCAGGTCGATCTTGACACCGTCCGACTCAAGCGTGATTTCGCCCGCCGACGGGTGCACGATGCCGGTGACGCATTTGATCAGGGTTGATTTGCCGTTGCCGTTGGAACCCAAAAGCACCACCGATTCGCCGTCATGGACGGAAATCGACACGTCATGCAGAACGCGGACCGATCCGTAGCCCGCCTCGATGCCCTTGATGGATAAGCTATTCGCCAAGATAGGCCCTTTCCACATCGGGATTGGATGTGACCTCGTCGGGCGAGCCTTCGGCAATTTTCCGCCCGGCATCGAGGACAATGACCCGTTCCGAATAACGCATGACGGCGCGCATGATGTGCTCGATCATAATGACGGCGACGCCGCCTTCGTTCAATTTAAACAGGATTTCCAGAATCTCGTCGACTTCCGACGAGGACAGCCCGGCCATCGCCTCGTCGGATAACAGGAGTGAGGGCTTGGCGGCCAAGGCGCGCGCCAGTTCCAATTTCCGCATTTCGATCTGGGTGAGGCCGGCGGAGCTTTCATGGGCGCGGTCCTCAAAGCCGACCAGTTCCAGGATTTCCATCGCCTGTTCCTCGATATGGCGGTGATCGGTCCGCTCCCAGGCGGCAAATTCCAGCGGAATGCACAGATTTTCGAGGACGGTCATGGTGCCGAAGGGTTTCGGCACCTGGAACGAACGGGCGATGCCCATTTGCGCCCGCTTGTGCGCCTTGAGCCCGGTGATATCCCGGCCCTTGAACTTGACCGCGCCTTCGTCGTTGATAAGCGCGCCGGAAATGCAGTTGATCATGGTCGTCTTGCCGGACCCGTTGGGACCGATCAGCCCCAGGCGCTCGCCCTCGTCCAGATGCAGGCTGACCGTATCCAGCGCCACGAAGCCGCCGAAGCGCTTGGTCAGGCCGGTAACCTCGAGGATGCGCTCGCTCATTTGGCATCCCTCTTTTTGCGCCAGTCCTGATAGAGCCCGACGATGCCCTGCGGCGCCAGGGTGATGAAACCGACGAGCAGGACGCCGACCACCAGCAGGTTCAGCTCGGAAGATATGGTGACGGTGATGATTTCCTGGGCGCTGCCTAGGAACAGGGCGCCGACGATGGGACCGAACCAGCTTGCCGTGCCGCCGATCATCGGCATGGCGATGGCGTTGACGGCGATCAGCAGGTTGAAGGCCGAAAGCGGCTCGACAAAGGTCACGAAAAACGGGAACGCCGCCCCGGCGAACCCCATCAGAACGCCCATGATGGTGGTGGAGATGAGCTTCAGCCTGAGAGTTGGCACGCCGGCGCATTCGGCGGCCAATTCGTCGTCGCGGATGGCCGCCAGCCCCTGGCCCATGCGTGACGAATTCAAATAGCGCGAGATGCCAACGGCAAGCAGCGCCAGAAACAGCATCACCGTGAACAGCCATTCGATATAGCTGTCGAAGAAAATGATCTTTTCCGGTACTAAAATGTAATAACCGGTGGCGCCGCCGACATAGTCCCAGTTGGCGGCAACGGTTTCGAGGACGATGGCGATGGCCAGCGTGGCGATGGCGAAATAG
The DNA here is from genome assembly GCA_002687515.1 of Rhodospirillaceae bacterium. Classification (GTDB taxonomy): domain Bacteria; phylum Pseudomonadota; class Alphaproteobacteria; order Rhodospirillales; family UBA2165. The sequence continues at coordinate 18,110 of NZAK01000163.1, read as the reverse complement.
ACGCCCTTGAGCCTGAGCGTCAAATAGCCGACGGCGAGGCCGAGCAGGCCGGCGACGATGCCGGCGCCGATGACCGCGACCACCACCTGGACGTCACCCATCATTTTGTGCAAAAGCACGGTGGTATAGGCGCCGATGCCGAAAAACCCGGCGCTGCCGAAATTCACATAACCGGTGAACCCGCCCAGGATATTCCAGCCGATGGCCATGATCAGGGCCTGCAAGATGGCGTAGGAGATAAAGAAATAAAATTCGTTGTCGGCAATCTGGGTGAACAGGACGCCGATCACGAAAATGGCGATAAGCGAGAGCCAAAATCTGCTGATTATCATCTCAAAGCCGCCCGAACAGGCCTTGCGGGCGGAGCGCCAGCATTACCAATAAAATGCCGAAAGATACGGCCGGCGACCAGGCCGGTCCGGCGAAGGTTTGCACCAGGCTTTCGGCGACGCCGATTATCAGTGCCGCGATAAAGGTTCCGCCGATGCTGCCCATGCCGCCGAGGACGACGATGGCGAAAACCTGGCCGATGTAGATGCGCCCGAAGGAGGGTTCGATCGGCTGGATCATGATCAGCAATGCGCCGGCCAGCATGGTGGTGGCGATGGCGATCCCCATGGCGATCTGTTTGACGTTGATCGGATTGGCGCCCATCAACTGCAAGGCCAGCCGGTCCTGCGATACCGCCAGGATGGCGCGGCCCATGAAGGTGCGCGAAATATAGAAATAAACGCCCGCTGTCATGATTGTTGAAGCGATAAAGGCGGTCAGCATGCGGTAGGGAATGATGAAGATACTGAATTTCAGGGATTCGCCGATATAGGCGGCTTGCACGTTGCGGTAATCGACGCCGTAAACCATGATCAGCACGACCTCGATGATGAACATGAGGCCGAAGAAAAAGGCCAGGCCGCTCAGGGATTCCTGGCCGGTGCGCTCGAACGCGGCGTAATAGATACGGTAGAGAATGACGCCGATCATGAAAAACACCGGCGTGAACAACACCCCGATCAGGATCGGGTCGAGGCCGAAATGTTCGTTGATGAAAAAAGTGACGTAGGAGCCGAAGATGACAAAGGCCGGATGCGCGATATTGACGATATCGAGCTGCCCGAAGGCGATCGACAGGCCCAGCGCCAGGGCGGCATAGAAGCCGCCAAGCAAGAGGCCCGATACGACAGCATTAATAAATAGTTCAGTCACTGCCGTATCGGCCTCGAATGCTTGTACTTAACTTCGGTTAGATCGGTTTATTTGTAGGGATAAACGACGTTACCCGATTTCACCGATTCCGGATAGAGAACGACACGGCTGCCTTCTTTTTCGAATTGGCCGAGATCGTTGCCCTTGATGCCCCGGAACTGCACTTGCAGGGTCCTCGTTTTCGCCCATTCGCCGTTCGAGCCGAATTTCACCGGGCCGACCACGGTGTTGAATGTGGTCTTGCGGATATAGGCGCCCAGCTTGGCGTGGTCGATCTCGCCGACCGCGGTGACCGCGTCGCCCAGAACCTGAAGATAGGCATAGGCGTAGGGCGGCAGGTAGTGGCCCAACGGATCGACACCGGCTTTGGTATCCTTCACATGCTTCTGATACTTCGCCAGGAATTCGTTGACGCCGGGGAAGTTCAAGGTCTTGGCCGGCACCCAGAAATCATAGTTGACGATACCGTTGAGCATCGGGCCGAGGTTCTTCTGCAAGGACGCATATTGCAGCCCAACCATGCCGCCGCCGAACATTTTGGTTTTCAGGCTCAGTTCGTTGGCCGCTTTCACCATGCCGGCGGAACCCGGCGGATAGGAGCCGACATAGACGATGTCGGGCTTGGCCGCCTGGATGGCGCGCATGATCGGCGTGAAGTCGGGGGTGCCCGGCTTATAGGTCTTGTCGTAAACGATCTTCATGCCGGCTTCCTTGGCCAGATGCCGGGCACCGGAAACCGCGTTGCGGGCAAACTCGGAATCAGCGGCGAGAAGCGCGATACTCTTGGGCGCCGGATTTTGCGCCAAGGCGATCTTGAAGAAGCCGCGCGCCCAGTCGACCTTCGGCACCGGGCCGGCGGGCATGATCTGGAAATAGTTCTTGTATTTGAAGCGGTCGTTCACGGCCAAGCCGAACAAGGCCAGGAACACCATCTTCTTGCGCATGACGACAGGCATCGCCGGCGCGATCAGGTTGGTGCCGTAGCTGGACACCACCAGATCGACCTTATCGACATTGATCAATTTGGTGTAGATGCCGGGCACCTTGGCCGGCGAGGTAGAGTCATCGTAATGGACCAATTCCACCTTGCGCCCCAACAGGCCGCCCTTTTTGTTGATGTCATCTCTCCAGATGTTCATGGCGATCAGGGCCGCCTTGCCGGCGCCGGCCAAGCCGCCGGTGAGGGTCATGGAGAAACCGATCTTGATGGGTTTTTTCTGCGCGGCCGCCATTTGCGGCGACATGAGCAGGGCTACCGCCGAGATAGCCGCGGCGGCGGCGAAACGAAGTCCTAATCTGCGTCTGGTCAACATTTGAAAATCCTCCCAGTGAAAATACAATTCCGCTATGCGCCGGCCGTCGTTATATCCGCCGTCTTTGGCAACTCGAATTGGATTGCCTGATCAGAACGGCGCGGCCGCCGGTAACAGACCGCTAATGTACCCTTCTCGCAAATTCGTGATCAAGCAGAAAATAATCAGCGCCCGCAACGGCGAACGCACACGGTATGTCCGAGCTTGCCTCACGCCCGGCTGGCCGGGCCCGGCCATCCCCAGCCGGGCTGTGTCCTATTATTCCGCCGCCTCTCTCGGCGCCGCGTCGTCGAGGGCCTTCAAGACCTTGGGCGGCGACATCGGATGATCGCGGAGGCGCACGCCGACGGCGTCATAAATGGCATTGGCGATCACCGCCAGCGGCGGGATGATCGACACCTCGCCGACACCGCGGACGCCATAGGGGTGGTTGGGGTTCGGCACCTCGACAATCTCGGTCTCGATATGCGGCACGTCGGAAGCCACCGGCACCCGGTAATCGAGGAAGCCGGGGTTCTCCATGACGCCGTTTTCGTCGTAGATATATTCCTCGTTCAAGGCCATGCCGATGCCCTGCACGGCGGCGCCGTGGAACTGGGCCTTGACGTAATCGGGGAATACCGCCTTGCCGGCGTCCTGGATGATGGTATAGCGCAGCACTTTCACCAAGCCGGTTTCCCGGTCGACCTCGACATCGACGATATGGGTTGAGAAACCAGGGCCGCCGCCGGTGACGTTAATCTCCGCATGGCCGGCGATGGTGCCGCCCAAAAAGCCCGCCTTGGCGGCAATTTCGGCCACCGACAGTGGTTCGAAATCGCCGACATTGGCGCTTGCGGGGCGCGCATGGCCGTCTTCCCATAGCACCTGATCGGCTTCGACCTCCCAGATGCGGGCGGCGACTTCGCACATGCGGGCAATGGCATCGCGGCTGGCCTTGACCGCCGCCATGCCGCCGGCGGCGGTGCCGCGGCTGCCGACGGTCGGGAAGTTGAAGCCCAGCGCAGCGGTATCGCTTTGCACGGCGCGCACTTTTTCGAACGGGATACCCAATTCCTCGGCGACCATCTGTGAATAGGCGGCGCGCATGCCGCCGGTCACGTCGACGGTGCCGAAGACCAGCGAGGCGGTGCCATCCTGATTGATATTGAGGGTGGCCGAGGTTTCCATGCCGAGCGTGTTCCAAAAGGCGGTGGCGATGCCGCGCCCCTGGCCCGGGCCGAGGGGCTCTTTCATGTGCGGGTGCTGGCGGGCCCGCTCCAGGGTCTCGATATAGCCGATCGGGCCTAGCTTGGGCCCGAAATGGGTCTGGGTGCCTTCCTTGGCGGCGTTCATCAGGCGAAGCTCGATGGGATCGATGTTCAACTCTTCGGCCAGTTCGTCGATCACCGTTTCGACGCCGAAGGCGATCATCGGCGCGCCCGGCGCGCGGTAGGCCGCCACCCGGGGCCGGTTGCAGACCACATCGTGGCCGATCACCAGGACGTTCTCCAGATCGTAGCGGGTGAAGGCGGTGGGCGTGCACAAGGGCAGGGATGAGCCCGGGAAACAGCCGGCCTGATAGTTGAGCTCGGCCTCGGCGGCGGTCATGCGGCCGTCCTTGGTGACACCGATCTTGATCTTGATATTGGTGCCCGAAGTCGGGCCGGAGGCGCGGAACACTTCGTCCCGGGTCATCGCCATCTTGACCGGGCGCTGCGATTTCTTCGATAGCTGGATGGCCAGGGGCTCCAGATAAATCAGGTTCTTGCCGCCGAAGCCGCCGCCGATTTCCGCCGGCGTCACCTTGATGCGCGATATATCCATGCCCAGAACCTTGGCCGCCTGGGCGCGGATCATGAAGTGGCCCTGGGTGCTGGTCCACACCTCGGCATCGCCGCCTTCGGTGTAATTGGCGATGCTGGCATGGGGTTCGATATAGCCCTGGTGGGCGGCCTTGGTGTTGAATTCCCGTTCGATAATCAGATCGGCCTGTTTGAAACCGGCCTCGACGTCGCCGAGCTTGCTGGTCATGCGGGCGGCGATATTGGAAGGCTTGTCGGGCGCCGGCTCGATGCCCTTGGTGAATTGCTCTTCGTTCAAGAGCGGCGCCTCCGCGGCCATGGCGTCAACCACTTCGATGACATGCGGTAATATTTCGTAATCGACCTCGATCAGCTTCAACGCCGCCTTGGCGACGGATTCGCTGACCGCCGCCACGGCGGCCACCGGATGGCCGTCATAAAGCGCCTTTTCGCGGGCCATCATGTTGCGCGTGACATCGCGGAAATTGATCATGATTTCGCCGCCGGACGCGTGCTGGACCGGCATATCGGGAAAATCATCGCAAGTGACCACGGCTTTGACACCCTCCAGCTTTTCCGCCTTCGATGTGTCGATGGACTTGATATTGGCGTGCGCGTGCGGGCTCCTCAGCACTTTTCCGATCAACTGGCCAGGCAGGTTGATGTCGGCGGCATAGCGCGCCCGGCCGGTGACCTTGTCGGCGGCGTCGGGGCGCTCGGTCGGGTTGGTGCCGACAACCTTCAATTCCTTTTCTTCGTAGGGAAGCTGGGTTCCAAATGGTGATGGCATCATTCCCATGGCTCAGTTACCCCTCATTTCTTGGGCGGCATCGATGACCGCCTCGATAACATTGTGATAGCCGGTGCAGCGGCAGAGATTGCCGGCCAGCCAGTAGCGCACTTCCTCTTCCGTCGGATCGGGATTGATTTCCAAAAGGCTGCGCGCCGCGATCAGCAGGCCGGGCGTGCAAATACCGCATTGCAGGGCGACATGTTCGATGAATTTGCGCTGCAACGGGTGCAGCTCGTCACCCGCGGCCATGCCCTCGATGGTCTGGATTTCCTTATCCTCGGCTTCCAGCCCAAGCACCAGGCAGGAACAGACCAGGGTGCCGTCCAGGATCACGGAGCAGGCGCCGCAATCGCCGGTGCCGCAGCCTTCCTTGGTGCCGGTCATCTGCAATTCGTCGCGCAGCACGTCAAGGAGCGTTTGCGTCGGCTCGCACAGGAAATCGACATGATCGCCGTTGATGGTGGTCGTCACATGGGTTTTTTTCATCAGCCGTTTTCCGCCCTTTCCCGTGCGATCGCGGCGGCGCGGCGGGCCAGCACGCCGGCTACCTTGATGCGGTATTCCTTGGTTCCGCGCTTGTCGTCGATGGGACGGCAGGCATTGCTTGCCGCGGCGGCCAGATTGTCCATCGCCGCATCCTCAAGCTTGCTGCCGATCAGCGCCGCCGCCGCTTCGTCGACCAGCAACGCCCGTTCCGCGACGGCGCCAAGCGCGATGGCCGCATCGGTGCAGGTGCCGCCGTCGTCGAGCGTCAAATTGACGGCGACGCCGACCACGGCGATGTCCATTTCGGTGCGCGGCGTGAAGCGCAAATAAGCATCGCCCGAGCGCGGCGGGCGTTCGGGCAAGGTGAAGGAAACCACGACCTCGCCCTTTTCCAGGGAGGTCTGGCCCGGCCCGATGGCGATCTCGGCGACCGGCACCTCGCGCTTTCCGTTTGGGCCGACCACGGTGGCGACGGCGCCCGCCGTCATCATCGGCGGCACCGAATCGGCGGCCGGCGAGGCGTTGCAGAGATTGCCGGCGACGGTGGCGCGGCCCTTGACCTGGATCGAGCCGATCAATTTGACGCCATCCAGGACACCCGGCCAATCGTTGCCGAAGTCGGGGTGATTGACCAGTTCCATGCCGGTCACGGCGGCGCCGAACCGGTAGCCGCCGCCGGTTTTCTCGATCGACCGCATTTCGGCGATATTCTTGATATCGACCAGCAATGCGGGCTCGATCAGGTCTGAATGCATCTGCACCAGAAGATCGGTGCCACCGGCCAGGATGCGGACATCGCCGGCCTCGGCGGTGATCAGTCCGATCGCGGCGTCCAATGAATCCGGCGCTTCATATCGTAATTCGTACATGTCCTCCCCAATCGTATTAATTTGGTGTGTCAACTTACCGGGCCAACGGACCCGAACCTGCGGCTTAGTTTTGACGAAAGGGCGCGAACACGCAAGTCCCGAATAGGGATGGGGGTGTTATGTACGAACGGCGGCGTATCGCCGGTCGGAACCGGCGGCAGGTCGGCAACCGATGAGCCCCCCGCCTTACCCCCAAACGTCGCGCGCCACTTCGGCGATGCGCGCCAATTTGGCCCATTGGGCGTCTTCGGGGATGGTTTGCTGGTCTTCGGCCGAGGTGGCGAAGCCGCAGCGCGGGCTGAGGCCGAGCTGGTCGATGTCGATGTAACGGGCCGCGTCCTCGATGCGGGATTTCAGGAAATCGGCGCTCTCGACCTCTTCTTCGATGGTCGAGACCAGGCCGAGGACGATGCGCTTGCCGGGCGGGCAGAGACGCAAGGGCTCGAAGTCGCCGGCCCTCGGGCCTTCATATTCAAGCAAGAATCCGTCGATATCGGGCTGGTTGAACAAGGCCTCGGCGATCACCTCATAGCCGGCGTCGGCCTGCCAGTTGGGGTCGGACGAGCGGCAGACATGGAGGACGATGCGCAGCCCCTCGGGCGCGCCGGCGGCGACGGCGGCGATGACGGCCATATATTGCGCCAATAGATCGCGCCAATCGTCGCCGCGCTCTTGCAACAAAGCCCGCACCCGTTCGTCGCCGAGCTTGATAATCGCCGTTTCGTCGATCTGCAAATAGGTGCAGCCGGCGCCCGCCAGGGCCCGCATCTCCTGTTCATAGGCGCCGGTCAGGTCGGACCAGAACGCATCCAGATCGGGATAGGCCTGATGGCTGATATTGGCGCGCCCGGCGCGGTAATGGATGAAGGCGGGGCCGGGCAGGGTAACTTTCGCCGCCGCACCGGTAATCGATTTCAGAAACTTGAAATCCGCCACATTGGGCGAGCCCTTCCAGCGGATCCGCTCCGAGACGACCGGCACCCGGCGCGCCATGCGGTGGCCGTGGCTTTCCGAGGCGCTCCAGCCCGAATCCTCGGTCATTTGAATCTCGACCCCGGCCAGCGCCTTGGCGGTGAAGCTTTCCGAATAGACCGAGCGGCGGAACTCGCCGTCGCTGACCACTGGGAGGCCGATCTCCTCCTGCTTTTTTACGGCGCCCCGGATGGCCGCATCCTCGGCGTCCCTAAGCGCCGCCGCGCCGATGCGCCCGGCTTCGAATTGGCGCCGCGCCGCCAGCAGCGCCTTTGGCCGCACCAGGCTGCCGATCTGTTCGGCGCGGAACGGAATCATCACACGAGTGGCCTTGGTTCCCGGCGTCAGCGCCACTCATCCACCGAAATCGTCGCCTCCTTGGTCAGCTTTCCGGCGATCAGCTTCCAGGCGCCCTGGGTCTCGCCGCCGGTGACCACGATGTTGATGTCTTCGGGCTCAAACAGGGTCACTTCCTCTTCCGGCCCCGCCTTCAGCTTCGATGCAAACGGCTCGACGCCGGCCCTGGCCATCGGCAGCTGCAAGGTCTGCACCCAAAGATCATCCCAATATTCGCGCGCCGGCAGGGTGCCGTTCTCGGCCAGCCAGGCGGCCAGTTTTTCCTTAGAGTCGAAGCCGAGATCGACGAACTGGCGCGCCGTGATCGGATCGACGATCAGGGTCGGCACCAGATTGTGCTGGCAGGCGGCGAAGGCGCGCTTGAACTGCTCGGCCCAGGTTTGGCGCGGCCCGAAGCCGGCGATGTTGTAGCGCCCGCCGTGGAAGACGCTGACCGTACTGTCTTCGGGTTTGAAGCCGCGCTGCACGTGCAGGGGCCGCCACGGGCTGCGTTCCTCGGCCTCGGCGAAGGTCAGCGCATAGTTCATCGGATTGCCGAGCGAGCCCATATAGGTATCGCCCGGTTCCGATCCGCCCTGCAGGTTCACCGACAGCAGGTTATAGGCGCGCCCGATGGAAACGTTGGCGTGGTTGTGCGGGCCCATGGCGCCGATGCCGTCGCTCATGCCGATTTCGCCGCGCACCGGGCCGTTGACCACGGAAAAGGACGCGAACGAAGTGGTGCTCGACGAACGCGCGGTAACGCCGCTCGCCGCGTGCGCCAGGACCACCGGCAGATATTCCGGCCTGCAGCCGGCCATCACCGCGTTGACCGCTACTTTTTCAACGGTGAATTCCCAGAATTCCCGGAACGCCGTCGGCCGCAGCCGGCCGACCACTTCGTCCGGCGCATGGCTGGTGCCCTTTAGCATCGCCGCCACCCGTTCCTCGGTGGGCAGGACAATGGGCATGAAGTCGGTCCAGTGATTGTCCTCGAACAATTGGCGGAGATTGTCTTCGGTGTCGGGCTCAAGGAATTTTTCGGTGGGCCGCTCGAACGACACACCGTTCAGATCGTTATCGTTGAGCGGCGCCGACAGCCCCTCGATCAATTCCTGCATGAATGGCCGGTCGTGGATCGGATCGGTGCCATGGATATAATCGCGCAGTCCATCCGCGGTCACGCCGACCAGCGGCTGCGGCACATAGGCTTGGCGCGTCGTCGGCATGCCGCCCGCCAGCGCCACCGCTTCGGCGAGCCGGGCAAAGACATGGGTGTGGATGGCGACGGTGGGAACGCCGGCTTCTTCCAGCGACATGGCGAGCCCGACGACCGTCGGGCTGCAGGTGCTTCACAAGCCGACACCAAGGATGGCGGCGTCGCCATCGGCCTCGACCCGGGAGCGCATCTCCGGATCATCGACCCAGCTGGCGCGCGGCTTGATCATGCGCGCCTCCACCGCCGGCATGTTCTCGGCGAACCATTGCTGCAGCTGGTCCATGAAAATCTCGGAATTGTCGAACAGGCAATCGACCAGATAAACGACCTTGCCATCGAGGCTTTGCAGCCTCGGCGCCAGGGTCTTGCCGGTGACGCTCGGCGGATAGCCCCTCGGGTCGTGGACCTTGATTTTGTCAGCCATTTGATCCTCCGGTTGCGTTTGCTGTTTCTAGCGCCAAATACCGCTGTCCAGATAGGCGTCGGCATTGATGGCCGCCGCGGTTCCGTCGCCGGCGGACGAAGCCGCCTGGCCGGCCGATCCGGCGCGCACCGTGCCGGCGGCGAATATGCCGGCCGCCTCGGTGCGCAAATCCAAATCGACCGGAATGCGCCGGTCTTCATCCAAGTCCAGGAGCCCGTTCAGGAACTGGCTGTTCGGCTGGTGTCCAATATAAACGAAGACGCCCTCGCAAGCCAATTCGACAAGCGCCTCATTATCGATGCCGCGGGTGGCGATGCCGGTGACCACGCCGTCGCCCAGAATTTTGCCGGCCAATGTCCGATACCGCACCTCGATATTGGGCTGTGCCTCGATACGGGTGCGGTAGACGGCCTTCGCCGACAGCGCATCCTCGCGGCACAGGATGACTACCCGGGACGCCGCCCCGGCCAGGGTCAGCGCTTCCTGGGCGGCGCTGTCGCCGCCGCCGACAACCGCCACCACCTTGTCCATCAAGAGCGGCGCATCGCAACTGGCGCAATGGCTGACGCCGTGCCCGCGCAATTCAGCCTCGCCGGGAATCCCAAGCTCGGCGAGGCTGGTGCCGGTGGCGATGATCACCGCCCACGCCGCGTAATTTTCCGCCGCCGTCGCGGCGATCCAGCCGGCGCCGTCGGCTTGCAGTCCGGTCACTTCGGTCATCTCGAATCCGGCGCCGGCTTCGGCCGCCTGGCCCTGGGTGATCGGGCACAATTCGTACCCGGCGACACCGTCGGCGAAGCCGGGAAAGCCCTCGATCTTCTCGATGCTCAACAGATGCCCGCCGAGCACGTCGCCGGTCAGTACCTGCACCCGGCGCCCCAGCCGCGCCGCCGTCAATGCCGCCGTCAGTCCGGCGATGCCGCCGCCGGCGACGATGATGTCGAAATCCTTATGCAATGAACCAGACCGCCTTCATGTTTGGTGTCGAGATGGTGAAGCTACGAACCCAGGGCGCCAATGAAAAGCGAAAGCTTGCGCTTGGTTGACGTTGTTGACGTTCTGGGCGCTGGATTCCACATGTTGCGGCGTTATAGGTTGGAAATGATTTTTGGATTGGAGCAGACAAAGATGTTCAGGAATTTATTTTTCACGGCCGCCGCCCTGGCGGCCATATTGGTGATCGCCGGCGCCCGGGCCGAAACCGGTCAAAAAACCGGCGAAAAATTCACCTCCCCATACACTTCTCCCTACAGGGGCCAGGAAGCGCGCCGCATCAAGTCGCTGTCGGAAAAGGATGTCGACGATCTTGTCAACGGGCGCGGCTGGGGGTTCGCCAAGGCCGCCGAATTGAACGGCCTGCCGGGTCCGGCGCATATCCTGGAAATGGCCGAAGCCATCGGGCTATCGGCGGATCAGAAGGGCCGTGTCCAGTCCCTGTTCAACGACATGAAGGGCCGCGCCGTGCCCTTGGGTAAAAAGCTGGTTGCCTTGGAAGCCGGCCTCGACCGCCTGTTCACCGGCTATGGTTCAGGCGCCGCGCCCAGCGAAAGCGCGCTCAAATCCCATTTGTCGGAGATCGGCCGGGTGCGGAGCGATTTGCGCCACGTGCATCTGGCGACCCATTTGAAGACGCCGAAAATCCTCACCCCCCACCAGATCGCCGCCTATAACCGCCTGCGCGGCTACAGCGGCGGCGGCATCGACCATTCAAAGATGGGAGCCGGCGGCCACGGCGGGCACTAAAAAGTAAACTGTCACCGTTTTAAATCGGTGACAGTTTACTTTTTGTTAGAGGGGGGTGTCCCCCAAAAAACCCCTGAGCTATCCCGATGCGGGCTGCGCCGCTGGGCTTAGTGGAATTCGGCGCCGTATTCGGGGACCTCGGTGAGCACGAATTGGCGCACTTGTTCGAAGACGCTGTGTTCGATCTGGCGCACCCGCTCGGGCGAAATGCTGTAATCCTTGCCGAGCTCGCCGAGGGTGGGACCGTCTTCCTCGATCCGCCGTTTGATGAATATTTCGCGGTCGCGTTCGGGTACCGTGGCCAGCGCCTGTCCGAGCAGGCGCCGCTGGTAATTGTGTTCGCTGATTTGTTCATATGCCCGGTCCGGCGTATCAGACACATCGACCAAACCATCTATCCTTTCCGAGGCGTCCGCGTCGCTGATCGGAACGTTGAGCGACGAATCCTTGCCCGAAAGCCGCGCCTCCATCGAAACCACCTCATGGCGCGCAATCTGCAGGCGGTTCATGATCTCGTCGACATCACCTTCGGAAAGGTGGCCTTCGCTGCTGCCGCGGATTTCCTGTTTCAACCGGCGCAGATTGAAAAACAGTTTTTTCTGCGCCACCGTCGTGCCGATCCGGACCAGCGACCATGATCGCATGATGTGTTCCTGGATGGCGGCGCGGATCCACCATTTGGCATAGGTGGAAAGCCGGCATTCGCGGCTGCAATCGAAACGGTCGACAGCCTGCATCAGACCGACGCTGCCTTCGGAAATCAAGTCTTCCAAGGACAGGCCGTAACGGCGGAAACCGTTGGCGATGCCGATTACCAGGCGCAGATGGCTGGAAATGAGCCGGTGTCCGGCCTCCGGGTCATGGCGGGCCTGCCAGAGTTCAATGAAGCGGCTTTCCTCCGCCGCGCTCAGCAACGGATAGCTGCGCGCCTTGCGCATAAAGTCGCCAAGGCCATCGGTATTGCGATAAATATTCAGATTGGTGTTTGTGGTCACGGCAATACTCCCGTCGGCCCGTTTATCGGGCGGTTGTATTAATCTTATGCTGGGTTCCGGCTGCCGTGACGGGGCGGTCCTTGGCCGGTTTTGTTTGGATGAGCGTTATGCTTCGCAAATTCATCCAGCACGTCAGACGTTTCTACCGCCTGCGGCTAATCGGATAAATTGCGGCGTTCCGAAAATAGGTTACGGTTTACCCGAAAACGATTCGAGCGACATGACGGTTCTCAACAGGTCGGCCACCGTTTTTGCCTGCATTTTCTCCATCACCCGCGCCCGATGCACCTCGACGGTGCGCTGCGTGATGCCGAGATCGAAGGCGATCTGCTTGTTTAATTTACCCTTGGCGATCATCAACAGGACGTCGTTCTCGCGCGGGGTCAGAAGGTCCAGCCGGGACTGGATCTCGGTCTGTTCCAAAATTTCCTTGCCCAGTATGGCGCTTTCCTCCAGGGCCTTGTTCACCGTGTCCAACAGAATCTGATTGTTGATCGGCTTTTCGATGAAATCGAAGGCGCCTTCCTTCATGGCGCGAACCGCCATTTGCGTGTCGCCGTGCGCGGTGACGATGATAACCGGCAGATCGCGGCTTTCCTTGGCAACGATGGTCTGCAGATCAAGGCCGCTGATGCCCGGCATGCGGACATCAAGCAAAATGCATCCCGGCCCCGAGACCGGCATGGCATCCAGGAACTGGTTGCCGGATTCAAAAAGAAAAACCTTGAGATCGACGGATTCGAACAGGTCCCGCATCAGCTCGCGGTTCACCTGGTCGTCCTCGATCACATAAACTGTGGGCTCAACCGTCACCTGTTCAACCTTTCCTGGTTATCGCCAATGCAGGATAAATTTTTGTGCGCCCGGTTTCAACTATTCCGCCGCCGTCCGCGGCGTTTCGCCGCCGTTCGCCTTGGCGAGCGCCGCATCGATGGTGGCAATAATCTCATCGACGATGAAAGGTTTCGTCATATAGCTGAAAAATCCCGCCTGTTCACCTTTTTTGAGATCACTGGCCATCGCCGCCGCCGACAGGGCGATAACCGGAATCGCCGAGGTTCTCCGATCCTCCCGCAGCAGGCGAACGGCATCAAATCCGCTCATGCCGGGCAGGTTGACATCCATGACGATGACATCGGGTTGCGTCTGGCGCGCGATTTCGATGCCGTCTTCGGCTGAATGCGCCGACACCAGTTTCTTGTCGGGAAGGTGGCCGATCACTTCCTTCATCAGCTGCATGTTGGAATCATCATCCTCGATATAGAGGATGATGATATTACCGCCGTCGCCATGATCCGGCTCCAGATCCAGCTTGCCGGCGTACTCGTCGGCGCTGCCTTGCTCCGAAAGACCCGGTTCCGCCGCCGGAATATCGATCCAGAAGGTCGAGCCCTTGCCCGGCCTGCTTGAAAATCCGACACTCCCGTTCATCCGTTCGACCAGCTGTTTGGTAATCGTCAAACCGATGCCGGTTCCCTCGATACCCCTTTGCCCGGCGTCCAGGCGGCTGAAGGGTTCAAACAGTTCGGCCGCTTTATCCTCGGGAATTCCGATCCCGGTATCGATAACCGAAATTCGGATATATCCTGAACTGAGCGGCATCGCCGAAACTTCGACCCGCCCGTGCGGCCGGTTGAATTTGATGGCGTTGGACAGCAGGTTCAAAAGCGCCTGCTTGAGCCGGATGGGATCGGCGAAAAGCGGCGGCGGCGGCCGGTCCCGCAACCGGTTGGTGACGATTATGCCGTTCTTTTCGGCGAGCGCGGCGACCAGGCCCAGACATTCCTCGACGGCGCTTTCGCCCAATACCTCGCCCGGTTTGAACGCGACCTGGCCGGTTTCGACCTTGCTCAGGTCCAGGATATCGTTGATCAGCAGCAAAAGATGTTGACCGCTTTTGAGAATCTGGCCGATCTGGCGCTGTTGCCGTTCGCTGACCGGTTCTTTCTTGTTTTGCAGCAGGAGCTGGGCATAGCCCAGGATCGCATTCATCGGGGTGCGCAGCTCGTGGCTCATCGATGACAGGAATTCCGATTTGGCGCGGTTGGCGTTTTCCGCTTCCAGCTTGGTGGCCTCGAGCGCATCCTGGACGCGCCGCGCCGCGGTGACATCCTGCGCCGTGCCGGTCATCCGTTGCGGCGTTCCATCCTCGCCATAGGTAAGCTCGGCGCCGCCGGCAATGTAGCGGGTGCTGCCGTCGGCGCGGACGATGCGAAAATCGATTGCATAGTGATCGGCCTGGTCCTCGATCGCTGATTGGTAGGCTTTATCGATGCGGTCACGATCGTCCGTATGGACGCGGTTGGCGATCATCTCCTGGGTGGGCTGCTCGATGCCAGGATCGTAGTCGAAAATGCGGTACATCTCGGGCGACCAATAGAACGAATCGTTGCCGAGATCCCGCTCCCAACTGCCGATCTGCGCCAGGCGTTGCGCCTGTTCCAAATTGGCGCGCGCGTTTTCGGTTTCGGCCTCGGCCCGCATGCGGTCGGTAATATCGGCCGATAGCACGATATATCCGACAATTTTGCCGTTCTCGTCGATATCGGGGCTGATCGAAACGGTGGTAAAAATGGGCTCGCCATTCTTGTCGTCCAAAAAATTCTCGTAATGGACGGTTTCGCCGTTCAGGACCCGCGCAAGATAGGGTTTGACCCGGTCCATCATTCCGGCATCGAATATGTCCGCCATTTCCTTGCCGATCAGTTCGTCGGGCTCGTAGCCGATCCTCTGAAAATGCCGGTTGGCGAAACGAAAGCGGTGTTCGGTATCGTGATAGGCGATGAAGGCCGGGGTGACATCGGCGATCGAACGCAGGAAATGCTCGCTTTCGCGAAGCGCGCTTTCCTGGGAAAGGCGCGCGGTTACGTCTTCGGCGGTGCCGCGGGCGCCGATAAAGTCGCCGCTGTCGCGGTCGAACACCGGCACGCTCGAAAGCAGGAAGCTCAGGCGGGTGCCGTCGTCCGCATCGATCCGGTAGGTCTGGTCGCGAAACGGGTGGCGGAAGCGTTCCTCCATGGCATTGTCATCGGCGCCCGCGAAGTTGCCGACCCGGCGGATGTCGATGCCGATGAAATGATGCGGGATGCGCCCGGTAATCTCGAAAATTCGTTCCGAAACATCGGTAAACCGAAGCTCGGCATCGATTTCCCAGACCCAGTCGGACACCAGGCGCGTGATATCGTCGAGCCGCCGCTCCAGCTCGGCGATCCGGGCTTGCGGCGTCTGCTGCCGATCGGCGCCTGGCGCCGTGGTCTGATCACCAGGGCCTTGGCGCATGGTTTGATCGCCGGCGGAATCGCTCGTCGAAGTCAATTGGCGGCCACCTTTTCAAAAATTCACGGGCAATTTAGCGCTATCGGCGCCCGGCTTTCAACCGTTGGCAGCTAAACCGGCTAATTGATCGAGGGAAGCGCGAATACCTGGCCGGGATAAATCAGGTCCTGGTTTTTGATCTGGTTCCGGTTGGCATCGTAAATAACGGTGTATTTGAAGCCGGTGCCGTAGGTGCGGCGCGCGATTCGCCACAAGCTGTTTCCGGAGCGCACCACCACCAGGCTGCCCGGCGCGATGCCGGTAAGCGGCACCGAGCGGGAAAAATGCACCTCAAGGCGCGCCAGCACCTTGCCAACCGCATCGACGTGGTCGGCGCGCAGTGTATAGATACCCGGCGCCACCGGATTTTTCGGCCGCCGCCGCCAGTGCCCGCGCGCGTCCGCCTTGGCGCGGCCGAGGAAGGTGTTGTCCAGATAAAGGTGCACCAAACCGCCGCCGCCGGCGGTGCCGATGATATCCAGCCGGCCGGCATCGTCGTAATCGACGGCGTCGATGGCGAATTCAATGGTTGCCGCCCGGGCGCTTTCGGAGCCCCGCTGTTGGCCTGCTCGCTGGCCTGTTTGCCGGCTCGCCTGCCGGCCCGGCCGCGGAACCGGTTTCTGCAGAATCTGCACCGCGCGCGCCGGGTCGCGGGGCACCCGCATGGCCAGTGGCTGGCTCGGTTTTGCCGCCGCGCGGCCGGCGATATCCTTGCCCTTTTCCGGAATCACGAGCACCACATCGGCGCCCGAGGGCTGCATTTTGCCGTCCGCCCCGACGGCCTCGAGGGACAGCCTGCGGCTTCCCGGCGGCAGCGGGCTGGTCGGCACGAACACCCATTCGCCGCGGCGGTCGGCCTGCACCTCGCCGATCTGCTTGCCGCCGTCATAAATGCGCACCTTGGCGTCGGCTTCGGCGCGCCCGGCCATCACCGTGTCGCCGGCCGGATTGATGCGCACGATGTCGAAGCTGGGCGGGGTCCGGGTCGGCGCGCCGGCGGTTGGTCTTGGCCCTGGTTTCTGAACCGCCTGGCCGGTGGATTGGGCGGCGGATCGGGCGGCGGGCTTGGCGGTGGGCTGGGCGGCGGTCTGGGCCGTGGACTGGGCGTCGGGCTGGGCTGTTGACTGGGCTGTTGACTGCGGCGCCGCCGGGGCGCCGGGCGCCGATTTGACGGTCACGTCCGAGGCCTGACCTGGCGCGCCCTCGTCATCGGTGCCTTCGAGCGCGAAATTGAGGACGATGGCGACCGCCACGATGGCGCCGCCGACAATGGAAATGAGTGCCGCTTTATTCATGCCGATCCCCTACAGAGACGACGGGATACAAGTATCAAACGAGATTAACGCGCCCCCCGCCGCCATGCAATGTCCGATGCCGGCCATCGCCGATTGGGGGCCGATCGGGGGCCGGTCAGGGGCCGGCGAAGCGGGCGCCGATCAAGGCGGCGGCGGCGGCCAGCGCAATCGGCGCCAGCGCGGCGGCAATCATCAACCCGGAGCGCGCCAGCCGGTTGCCGGCATATTTGGCCAGGGCCGGCCGGCGAATCAACGAATCGGTAAAAAAGATGAAGCCGAGGATCAGCACCGCCGGGATCAGCGCCGCCGCTTCTTCGGCGATGCGCACGCCGATGGTCAGGATGCCGCCGGCAAAGCCGAGCAGCGCCGTCGCGCCGAAGGCCAGGCTCCGGTCGGCCAGGGAGAGAACCAGGAATCCCGCCGCCGCCGCCGCCAGGCCGAAGCCCAATTCCTGATCGACGGGAAGTTTCGCCGCCCAGGCAATGACGCCGAGACCCGCCGCCGTCATCATCAGCATTACCGACGGCGTCACCCCGTCATGGGCCAGGGCGCGCATGCGAAAAGCGGTGAATCCCCAAGCCAGCAGGATCACCGCCGCCCAGGCATCGATGCCGCCGCGCAGCCAGGCCGGGGCGCCGATGCCGTAGAGGATGATCAGGCCCAGTTCCAAAAACGCCGCCCAATCGCCGCGGTCGCGTTCCGGATTGAAATAAAAGTCGAGGCCGAGCCCCAGCACCAGCGCCGCCACCGCCAGCGTGACCACCGAATCGAAGCCCATCTCGGGCGGCAGCGGCGGCGCGCCGAGGGCGAAGGCCGCGCTCCAGGCGAAGGCGATGCCGGCGCCGGCGGCGGCGATGCGCCGGCCCGAGCCGCCGCGCCCGGCCAGGCGGATGATAACGCCGAACAACAGGGCGACCGCGAACGGCGCCGCCAAGGTGCGTATCAGGGGATCGCCGAAAAGCTCCATTTGGTTCCGCTGCCGCTCCTAACCGGTGCAATCCAAATCCATGCCGGCGTTGGTGCCATGGTTCGCCCGCCCGCGTAAAGCCCCGGCGCCATCGATTGGGCGGGCCGGGGTTTGAAACCTGTGGGGTTTGAAACCCTGCCGGTTTCCGTGATATTCAGTCTAGTGGTCTGTATCATCTAATTAGTACCCCTACGATCACTTTTCCCGTTTCCTCGGTAGGAGGAAGGGTGCCGGCGATGCCGGCCCATCGGCAAGCCCTTCCGACACCCCGAGGGGACGGGAAAAGCGACCCAGAGGGCGGCGTTGCAAGGCTCCCGGACATTGTCGCGCGCCACTTGTGGTGGATTGGCACCACGGCGCGGCGCGCTCCTCGCCGGAAACCTTGCAGCGCCGTCG
>NZAK01000162.1 GCA_002687515.1 Rhodospirillaceae bacterium | reverse complement strand
GAGCCGATCGGAAACTTGGAAGAAGAAGCCATCGAAGACATGTGGAACGGCGAGGCGGTGGCGAAATTCCGTTCCGGTGTCAACGACCCGAAGAAGATGAATTCGGATTGCATTAACTGCACGCATTGCCGCCATCGCTCTCTGACACGCCGCGAGGTGAATGATTTTTCCGAATCCGAAGCCTGTCCAACCGGACTAATACCAACCTGCAAAAACCCTGACTCCTTAAGGTATTGTTAGGCGTGTCGTGATTCAACGGGGAAAAAGAGGAGTTTTCCATGGCACGCGGTATTCCCATACGCGACGATTACAGCGGTGATGAGCTTCGCGGATTGGCGCGTTCGACGGATGACGCCAAGCAGGCGCGGCGGCTTCTGGCGCTTTCCCTGATCTATGATGGGCGGCCGCGTTCCGAGGCGGCGCGCCATGGAGGCGTCAGTGTCCAGACGGTTCGGGACTGGGTTCTGCGTTTCAACACCAGCGGTCCGGACGGTTTGCTTGAGGGCAAGTCGCCGGGTACGCCGCCGCGACTGAACGCGGCCCAACGGGCGGCCCTGGCCCGGCTGGTCGAGGATGGACCCATCCCCTATCTCCATGGGGTGGTGCGGTGGCGTCTGATTGATCTGGTCGCCTGGATCGGCGATGAGTTCGGCATCCGCCTGGTTGAAACGACCGTGGGCCGGACCTTGCACGAAATGGGCTACCGGAAACTTTCGGCCCGCCCCCGGCATCATGCCCAGGACCCGGAAGCGATGGCTGCATTTAAAAAAACTTCCCCGCCAGAGTGGCGGAAATCCGCGACCGCCTCCCGGCAAACACGAATATAGAGATTTGGTTCCAGGACGAAGCCCGGATCGGCCAGAAGAACAAGATCACCCGGCGCTGGGCGAAACGGGGAACACGGCCCTCGGCGCCCAAGGATCAGCGCACCTGTTCGGCCTATATCTTCGGCGCCATCTGCCCGGCCCGGGGTGTCGGCGCGGGCCTTGTCCTGCCCAGATGCAACACCGACGCCATGAACCTCCACTTGAAGGAAATCTCAGGCGTCGTCGCCTCCGGCGCCCATGCCGTCCTCATGGTCGATCAAGCCGGATGGCATCTCTCCCACGATCTAAAGGTGCCGGACAACATCACCATGATGCCCCTGCCGTCAAAATCGCCGGAACTCAACCCGGTCGAAAATATCTGGCAGTTCATGCGCGACAACTGGATCTCCAACAGAATATTCACATCCCACAACGACATCCTCGACCACAGCTGCTTCGCCTGGAACCAACTTATCGAACAGCCATGGAAAATCATGTCAATCGGACTGCGAGATTGGGCACATCAATGATTCTTTTTGCAGATTGGTATTAGATATCTCATCAAATCAAGCCCTTCCATTGTTTGGTTCTGCGATGGTAAGTGTCAGCAATTTTAAAGGTGTACAGAAAACCACCCTTTTCTGAACCCTAAATAATAGGGAGTCTCAGGTACGGAAATCCACCTGTTTCTAATGGCCGGTTGGAGGGGGTTTTTGGAACCCCAAGAATATGTCGAATATAGCTCCGTTTCGTCGGGATTTTCTGTATCCCTGGATTGACTTGCCGACAGCGCTCACCGTTTTCGGCACCAGGCGAAAGCTGGCGGAGGTGTTCAAGCCGGCGGATTGATTTTCTGGCCTCTATCCTAACGTCCCCTCCCCCCAGCGAGGGGGAGGGCTAGGGTGGGGGGGGAAACCGTAAAACTCGAAGCGCATCCGTTCGGTCCGAGCCCGCCTCACGCCCGGCTGGCCGACCCGGCCATCCCCAGCCGGGCCGCGCCGTCTTACCGCCCGCCCGCTTGCGTCACCGCGTTGATCACCGCCGGGTGGCCGTTATCGACGGCTTGCAAGGCGCGCTCGATGGCGCCCGGCAGGTCTTCCGGTTTTTCAACCTTTTCGCCGTGCCCGTCGACGGCGCTCACCACTTTTTCGTAATTGGGCGACGGTGACAGGTTGACCACCGGCAGGGTGTTGGATTTGGCGGCGCGGCCATCGGGATACATATTGGTGGTCGCCCGGCGCACGGCAAACCATTCCGAATTGTTGCAGATGATGGTCAGGGTCGGCAAATTTTCGGCGCGCGCCACGAAATGGCAGGCCATCGGCACGTTGAACATGTAGGAACCGTCGCCGACAATGGTGATCACCTGGCGCTCCGGGGCGCCCAGCTTGGCGCCCAAGGCGGCGCCGATGGAAAATCCGAGCCCGCCGGCGTTGCCGGTAGCGCCCAAATAACAGCCCGGCTGGTCCAATTCCAGGAACGGCAAGGGCACCCCAAGCTCGTTGGAGATGATGGCGTCCCCGGCCTTGACCCGGTTGAGGCATGCGGCGATCCAGGCCGGATGGATGGGCGTCGAGGCTTGCGCCTGTTCCAGGATTTTTGCCCTTTGATCCGCCGCCTTTTGCCGCATTTCGGTAATTTCGGTTCGCCGTTTGTCGACGGCTTTCGATTTCTTGGCAAATTTGGCCGACAGCGCGTCGCCCAGCAGCGGCAGCGCCTGGGCGGCGGCGCCGGCGATGCTCAAATCCATTTGGTGACCGCGCAAGGGGTAATCGGAAAACAGCGGGTCCGAGCCGATGTGGATCTGTTTGGTGTCGGGCCCGGGCGCCGCGCTCCTCGGAATCCACGGCACCGGCGCTTCCAGGACAATAACGCAATCGGCCCAATCGAGCAGCGCCTGGCCGGCGATGCCCAGATTCATCGGGCTGGACGACGGCAGGAACGAATCCATGCCCGGCGCCACGGCGATGGCATGGTTTTCCGCCAGCTCGGCGAGGCCGAAAAAGGCGTCGGGCGAATGGTCGGCATAGCCGCCGATGATCAGCGGCCGTTCGGCGGCGGCAATCATCTCGGCGGCCTGCTCGATGGCCTCGGCGGTGGGCGCCGGCGGCGTCGATCCCAGGCCACGGCCATTTTTTACGGCGCCGGGATCGGCGCTTTCATCGCCCAGCACTTCGCGCGGCAGGGTCAGGTAGACCGGCCCCTTGGGCTCGCTCATGGCGATGTCGAGGGCGCGCCCGACGACGGTGCCGACCGGCTGTCCGGCGCGCAGTTCATAATCCCATTTGACGTAGTCGCGCAGCATCGAGGCCTGGTCGAAGGTTTCCTGGGCCCAGTGGATGCCGATGTCGCGCGATCCGGGATGGCCGGTTTCGGTCAGCGGCGTCCGCCCGGCGGCCAGCAACACCGGCGTCCTGCCGCGAAACGAATTCATGATGCCGCACAGCGCATTGGCGGTGCCGACGGTGACGTGGACCATGACCACGGCCGGCGTGCCGGTGACATTGTAATACCCTTGCGACATGGCGACGGCGACATTTTCGTGGGGCACGGTGACGAAATTGGGCACCTCACGCCCGGAATCGTTGGCGCGCACCAGGGCCTCGATGATCGGCGCGAAATCGGTGCCGCCGTTGGCGAACACGTGCCGGACGCCTTGGTTATAAAGTGCTGAAAGATAAGCCTCGGCGACGGTCTCGCCGGTTTTGGTTGCCGCGTCCATGATCTGTATCGATACCCCTATGCCGAAGATTTTTTGCGGAATTTCGCCGCGCGCCGGGATCATCCGTTTCGCGAAGCATTTGGTTGGCGGTAATTTAGGCATGGCGGAAAGCCAAGAGCAATCAAAACAGGCTTTCCGTTTGTCCCGCCGCCACCGGCGAAGTAGGTTTCAAACAATCCGGCCACCAACAGCGTTCGCTTCCGATGAATATTTCCTTCCTGTTCGGCGGTATCGCCCGCGCCTTGAGCACGCCCCAATACCGGAACTACTGGGCGGGCAACGGCATTTCCACCACCGGCCGCTGGGCGCACCGGGTCGCCGTCGGCTGGCTCACCTGGGAACTGACGGAATCGGAAGCCTGGCTCGGCATCGTCGCCTTCGCCGATCTGTTTCCGACGGTGGTCATTCCGATATTTTCCGGGGTTATCGCCGATCGTATCGGGTATGTGCGCCTGATGCGTTATACGGTGCTCGGCGCCGCCGCCGTCGCCGCCCTGTTTGCCGGCCTGGTGGCCCTCGGGCGGATCGATATTTATCTGGTGGTGGCCCTGTCGGCGCTGATCGGAACCTTGGAGGCCGGCAGCGGCCCGGCCCGGATTTCCGTGGTTCACGTTCTGGTGCCGCGCAGCGAGTTGGCGGCGGCCATCGCCCTCAACACGGCGACCTTTAATCTGGCGCGCATGATCGGGCCGGCCATCGCCGGCGGTCTGATCATCTGGACCAACGTGGCCACGGCAATCGCCTTCAATGCCGCCAGCTACGTCATCTTCCTCGCCATCCTTTTGCACCTCAGGGAAATGCCCAATCCAAGGGATGGCGAAGTACGCGCCAATATGGCCCGGGAAATCTGGGAAGCGGTCCGTTATATCATCGATCATCCCGGGGTGCGTATCATCATGGTTCTGATCGTCGCCACCGCCCTGTTGATCCGCCCGGTGATCGAGCTGCTGCCGGGCTTCGCGGTCGAGGTGTTCAACCGCGGACCGGGCGGGCTCTCCACCCTGTTGTCTTCGATGGGGCTCGGCGCCGCCGCGTCGGGGCTTTGGCTGGCGCGGCGCGGCGATACCAGGGGGCTGACGCGGCTGGTCGTCTGGTCGTTCCTGATCACCGCCTTGGCGCTGTTCGCCTTCGCGGTGACCAATATATTCTGGCTCGGCGTCGGATTGATCATTGCCGTCGGCTACTTCCTGCTGATCGGCGGCATCAGTTCGCAATCGCTGGTGCAGAACGTGGTCGCGCCGCAACTTCGGGCGCGCGTGCTCAGCCTTTATCTGGTCGCCTCGTTCGGCCTGCCTTCGCTCGGCGCCCTGGTCATCGGCTGGATCGCATCGCTTGCCGGATTGCAGGTGACCTTCGCCGTCGCCGTGGTGATCGCGGTATTGATCTGGCTGTGGGCGCGGCCCATCGCCAGCGCCCAGGCGAACGATTTGGAACGCATCGACTGAAAGATTGACTGGCGCCTATTACGATAGCCGCCCCTGAATTTCGGGGCCGTCCGGGGCATAGCGGTAGGCGCGGAAAACGGAGCTGACATCGCCCACCGTCGGCCCCGTCTCGCGCCGGATGGTGATCGGGTTGATGAATTCCCAGACCAGCTCGCCGGCCTCCGTCACCTCGAAAAAGCGGCCCCACAGTCCCTCGCAGATAAGGGTGTTTCCATTCCACAGCCGCTGGCAGCCGCTGATAAAATGGCTGTCGAAGGTGTGCGTCGGATTGCCCTTATATTCCCAGACGGTATCGCCGGTCTTCATGTCGAACTCGATGATCTTGGAGCCGCGCGGCCGCTGGCCGCCGCGATTGGCGAACACCATCATGTTGCCGTTTTCCAGAATTTGCGCATCGTGCGGGCCGCCCCAATCGGCATCGTGCCGTTCCCAGCTATATTTGCCGGTGGCGCGGTCGATGATGGCGAGAACATCGGTATGGCGGTAACAAACCAGAATGTTGCCGTCCGCCAACGGCTGGATCGTGTTGGGATGGGCGTATTCGCGGCGGTTGGCGCCGGGGTGCAGCGGATATTTGCCGAAATCCAAATGGTCGCAGGCATGCCATTCCCACGCCGTATCACCGTCCGGGGTAACCTCGCGGATGTAATCGCCCCACATGCCGGCCTCGGTTTCGGTGCCGGGGAGCCCGCCTTTAACGGCGGCGGCGGCCTCGCCGGGCAGAACTTCCCAGCCGAGGTAAATGGTATTGCCGTCCGCGCAGCGCCGGAAATCGTGGTGCTGGAATTCGTCGCGGTATTCGAAAACCACGTTTCCGTCCCAATCCAATTCCTGGATCAAGCCACCCTTGGCGGAGAATGCTTCGGGTCCGCCGCCGGTCCAGGTGGCAACCAAAAGATTGCCGTTCGCCAGCAGATAGGCGTAGTTGCCGGTCTGGCCCGGCAAATCCCATTGATGGACAACCTCGCCGGCCATGTCGATGAGCAGGCATTTATGGTCGAATTGCGTCGCATACAGGGTAAACCCGTCGGCCGCCTTATCTTTGTCGTGCTCGATCAATCCGCGCTGCAGATAACGCATGGCCGGCGCCCCCCCTTTACAAAATTACCTGGCCGGCCCGGAGATTGGGGCGCGGTTGTCAATTGGTCAAGGGGGGCTGGCCGAGGACCGAGGCGACGGCGTCGAGGACGGGCCATGGATGAAATATTATGCTATAGCTGCCCACCCGTGGTAGGGGGGCCAAAATGACAACGATACATAACCGTTAAGCAAAAAAGTCAGTTTCGAATGGGAAGGGCGTCAACATGCTTGAAGAAGCAAGAAGCCGAAAATTGATGGAAGTGGGCCCCGGCAAACCGATGGGCGAATTGCTGCGCCGCTATTGGCACCCGTTCGCAGCCGCGACCGAGTTGGAGGATACGGCCACCAAACCGGTGCGGCTGCTGGGCGAGGATTTGACCCTCTACAAGGACCTGAGCGGTAATTTTGGTCTTATTGACCGGCATTGTCCGCACCGCCGGGCCGACCTTTCTTACGGCTTCGTCGAGGAATGCGGCTTGAGGTGCAATTATCACGGCTGGCTGTTCGACCATAACGGCGATTGCACCCAGCAGCCCTACGAAGACACCATCGACGCCGGCGGCAAGCTGCGCAAACAAGTCAAGGTCAAGGCTTATAAAGTCGCGGCGCATGCCGGGCTGCTTTGGGCCTATATGGGCCCCGATCCGGTGCCGTTGGTGCCCAATTACGAACCCTTTACCTGGGAAAACGGCTTCGCCCAGATCGTCTTCTCCGACATTCCCTGCAATTGGTTCCAATGCCAGGAAAATTCCATCGATCCGGTCCATTTCGAATGGATGCATGATAATTGGAGCCTGCGCCTGAAGGGCGATGAAGGGCCTTACGCGGCCAAGCATCTGGAGGTCGATTTCAGCGAGTTTGAACACGGCTTCACCTACCACCGGGTGCGCGAAGGCGCCGACAAGGAGAACCCCTTATGGACCATCGGGCGGGTCTGCCTCTGGCCCTACGCGCTGTTTACCGGCGGACATTTCGAATGGCGGGTGCCGGTCGATGATGAAAACACCCTGAGCGTCGGCTGGTTCTTCAACCGGGTGCCCAAGGAGCGGGAACCCTATCTTCAGGACCGCGTTCCATATTGGGTGAGCCCGATCAAGGATGAAAAGACCGGGCGTTGGATATCCAGCCATATCATCAACCAGGATATCATCGGCTGGGTCGGACAGGGCACCTTCGCCGAACGCTCGCAGGAGAATCTGGGCCTCAGCGACCGCGGCATCGCGATGATCCGCAAGCGCTTCTTCGATGACATGGACGCCCTTGAAAACAACAGCAACAGCGATCCCAAATCCGTCATCCGCGATGAACGCGAAAACCAGCGCATCGATCTGCCGATCGTCGGCAAGGAGAATTTTATCGAGGGCTTTTCGGAAAAGGAATTGAATGACGCCTCGCCCGACGCCGCCGCCCGGCGCGTCTCGTCCCGGAATTTTCCATTCCACTTCGGCCAGCCCGAAGAGGTGCGCCGCGCCTATGAAGAAGCCATGGGTTTCAAGATGGAAGACCGCCCGGAAAGCGACATGAAAAACTAACTACGTCGCGGTTTGAGAAAAGAATTGGCGGCCGGAAAAATTTAAGTCTCGATAAACCCTGCTTTGCCCAGACCGTCCCGGTGGTGTTCCTGATCACCGGTTTCGCGATAATACTGCATCGCCATGTGGGCGCTGATATTGAAGCCAGGCGAGATATTTAATGCTTCGCGAGTATGCTTTGCGGCTTCGGAGCTATCATCCAAATAGGAATAGCAGGCAGCGAGAAATGCGTGGTGCGTCTCATCCGGCGCATCGATTCGCTTGAACGCCTCGATGGCGTCCTCGTAGCGGCGGGCGACAAAATAGGCGCGGCCGAGATGGCTCCAGAAACGTTTCGGATGAAATGGATTTAATTTCATGGCCTTCCTGATCCAGTCGATTCCTTCCTCGGGGCGGCCCAGCCAGGTCAACAATTCGCCTTGCTGGACAACGACCAGATCGTAATTCGGGTTCAGGCTAAGCGCCTTGTCCTGATGCGCCAGGGCCTGATCGAAGTTTAGCCGCATAATGCTAATTGCGGCGAGGATGCGGTGGGTATCCGTGTCGTTTTCATCGATTGCCAAGGTTTGTTCGAGTTTTGCCGTTTCTTCGGTTATAGCCGCATCAAAATCGCCTGTAATCCAGCCGTAGGTCCATGCCTGGCCCATGACACAAGTGCGCCAGGCGCGGGCATGGACATAACCGGGGTCCAATTCGATGGCGCGTTCCAGATACCGCAGCGCCTCTTTATTGTCTTCGCGATTAGACCGGTGATGAAGAATTTTACCGGCCAGGACGCATTCGTAAGCCTGCATGTTGTCGGTCGGTTTGCGCCGGGCACGGTCGTGGCTGTCGGCTTCGATTCGGCCCGGCAGGGTGGCCGTGATGGCCGCCGTTATTTCATCCTGGATCGTAAAAATATCTTCCAGATCGCGATCATATTTATCGGCCCAGACGTGGCGGTCATCGGTGCCGTCGATCAACTGCACCGTAACCCGCACGCGATCGCCGGCCTTACGGACGCTGCCTTCGACCACATACCGCACACCGAGTTCGCGCGCGACATCTTTGGCTTTCACCGACTTACCCTTGTAGGTGAATGTCGAATTGCGGGAAATAACAAATAATTCGTCAAAGCGGGACAATTGGGTGAGGATATCCTCGGTCAGGCCGTCAGCAAAAAATTCCTGTTCCGGATCGGCGCTCATATTGTCGAACGGCAATACGGCGATCGAGGGTTTTTCCATGGTTGCCTGCGGTGAGCCTGGTTCGGCCGGGTCCCGATTGGTTTCAAGATACGGGGCCGGCTCCGAACATTGAATTCGATAGACGTGAATCGGCTCGGCTATGTTCTTGACCTGATGCTCGCCCATGTCTTCAAAAGCGCAATCGACCTTTTTGCGCACCTGTTCAAAGACCTGCGAGGTAACACAGATACCCGGTTCCGATGCCAACCCCTCCAGACGCGCCGCAACATTGACGCCATCGCCGTGAATATCGTCCTCATCAACGACGATTTCGCCGAAATTTATGCCCATGCGGAAATTCAATCGACGCGAATCGGCAAGGTCGCCGTTGAATTCGGCCATTTTAAATTGCATGGCGACGGCGCAGCGCACGGCGTCGCTTACGGTTTGAAATTCGGCCAGGAAACCATCGCCGGTGTGTTTGACAATGCGCCCCGAATGTTCGGCGGTGGAAGGCTTGATGATATCGGACCGGAGATTTTGCCAAGCGCTAACCGTCGCTGCTTCATCTTCGTTCATGAGGCGCGAATATCCGGCCACATCGGCAGCTAATATGGCTGCAAGTCTATGAGTAATTGAATCGCTGTTCATACAGGTTCCAGATTACCGATATTTCCCCGTTGATATTAGCGGAATAACATTAAGAAGCAATATCATAGGTTGGAATGTTGCCAAAGTGCCATGAATTACAATTGTGGCTGCTCAAACCGGCGGACCGGGTGCCGCGGCGTTATCCTTTCGAAGTTTTTCTGAATTTCCGGCGGCATTCATCTATCATTGAGCCGAAAAAAGGGACGCAATAGATGAACGCGTTCGCCAATCTTTGGATCTGGTCCGACGAACAGGTCGGCAAGCGTATGAGCTGGTACCGGGGCGTCGCCGCCAACCGGCTGCCGGCGAAATTCCGCATCGCCAGGACCATCCCGGTCGACGCCGACCTCGACGCCGACAGCGAAGAATCACTGTGGGCCGAATTGGAACGCCGGACCCCCGGGTTCACGGCGACACGGGAGGCTATACGAAGCGGCAGGGAAGATTTGGGCCCGCCGGCGCGGCGTCCGCATCTTCTCGATCTGGCCCGTGAACTTAGCGCGCGAATGCTGGCCCATTGCAATTTCTGCGCCTGGGACTGCGGCGTCGACCGGATCAAAGGCGCCAAGCTCGGGACCTGCAAGCTCGGCGCCGGCACCCGGGTC
>NZAK01000161.1 GCA_002687515.1 Rhodospirillaceae bacterium | reverse complement strand
GTCTGTTATGATGTGTGTATAGCATTGATTCTTATAGCAGAATCACCCAAACAGGTCATCAATTTAGTAATCCATCTGGGCAATCCGGGCTTGAATGACAATGGATTTTTAAACAACAAATATTTGGTTTCTGAAAATCACGTCACAGTCGCCGCCGTTTATGAGTTCATGACCTAGGCTAGAACCGTCCGCAATGCCGCCAAACAAGCCGCATTGGCTTCCTCGGTACCGACCGTAATGCGGATGGTATTTTCGTATCCGCGATCGGCCCAGGCGTTAATTTGAACACCCTGGTCTAACATCGCTACCATGACATCCCGGCCGTTCCCGGCCACCGGCGTCGAGACAAAATTTGTTACCGAGGGGTAAGGCTCAAGGCCAAGTTCGCGTAGGCCTTCATAAAGCTGATCCCGGCCGGCAGCGGTCTGAGCCAGAATAAAATTGAGATAATCCGTGTCCAGAAGCGCAGCTTCGCCGGCAAATTGCGCCAAAATCGGCACGTTAAATACGCACGTCGTCTTTTGCAGCGCTTGGGCCAGTTCAGAATCACTGCAAAGCGCATAGCCGATTCTCATCCCGGCCAAGGCATAGGCTTTGGAGAAGGTAAATATCGTAATCCAAGGACCTTTCCGTGTTTTCAGTCCATTTAATATATTCGGTCCTCCGGCATGGATGCCGAATTCGAAATAGGCTTCATCGACGCAAAGCAGCACGTCTTCGGGAACGCCATTTATCAATTTTTCCAGACCATTTTGGTCAACCATGCGTCCGGTGGGATTATTGGGCGTTATTAGAAAGACGATTTTGGTACTGCCATGAATATTGGTCAGAATACCGTCGATATTGGTGTGGCCATCGGGCAGGTTTTCAACCTCTGATACATCGGCTTCAAAGGCGGCCACCATGGATTTGTAGCCCCAGAAAGTAGGTGCCGGCAGAACCAGACCCTGTCCCGGAGAGAGAGAAAGATCAATCGCTCCCTTTAACAGCTCCTCGCTCCCATTGCCCCAGACAATACAATCGTGATCGATACCGGTGCGTTCGGATATAATATCGCTCAGTCGCGGACATTGCGCGTCGGGATAGTAATTTACCGCGCTTAAATTTTGCCGCATTGCTTCAATAGCTTTTGGTGAAGGCGGAAAGCAACTTTCGTTTAAGCCCATGCTTAAGATTTTCGAGGTATCTAAACCTCTATGGCGAAGGACACCGACGGTTGGCGGTTCGACTTTGTTTGGCGCTTCCTTTAAGGCTTGGCGGATATAGGGCGAAGAATTCTGAACACCATTCATTGTGGCTTTATCCTAGGTTCTGACATGTTTGATATGAACGCATTATAGATGCCCGCGCGCGACAGCCAATTCGAGATTTGACAAATTTTTACCTGGCATCTCGATGGTATCGTAGATGCAATGGCTCGGCCGACTTGGGGCAAAGGCGGTCATGATTGAATTTTCGCGATTGGTAGCTTCGAGATAATCGCTGACGCTCTGCGCGGCTTAGTTATGGATACAACTGGTTGAACCCGGCCTCGGGTGGAAGTTGGCCAATGTTCGCTTCTGGCTAAAAGCGGACGTTCCAGAGGTTGGGATTGGAGGTCCACTTTACTCCCAAAAGCGGACGTAACCCGCAGATGACTGAGTTAGAGGCCAATACCGTTACGACCTTACCACCGCAAACGTAGGGGAGCGGCTAGACCAACTTGGAATATACAAATTTCGCTCAGTGACTGGTTTTGACTGCCGGTGACCGATTTCCTAAAACTATGCCGAGCTGGAAACACCAATTTGAAATCAGGAAATGACATGGGAAAGCTTGTAAACTTGGTCCACGTAACGGTCGCGCACGGACACTTAGACAAAATCAAGCCGGCGATGTTCGAGAACGCGCAGAGCTCCGTTAAAGAGGACAAATGCCATCAGTTCGATGTCGCGGTTTCTAACGATGATGATCACAAGTTCGTATTTTATGAAGTCTACGACGACCAGGCGGCACTGGATGCCCACCGGGAGACCGACCATTTCAAGGCCTATTGGAAACTGGTCGGTGAATTAGGTGACAACATCGAACGGTCATCCCGGCTCTATACCATCGAGGAATAGAGGCATATCCCGGGTCGTCCGCTCAGATCAACTGCTCCGTCGATCAGCATAATTTATTCGGTCCAAGCCCATATCGACGAATCGGTGCCATGCGGCACAGATGTCTCGCGCACCCCCTCCTCGATCCTCCCCCGTCAAGAGGGAGGAGGAAGAATCGGCCGGGTTGCTTCCTGGCCCTTAAATTTCGTCCCTGAACCGCTGGTGATAGGGCACCAATTGGTTGCTGGCGAACAGCTGCAGCGCCGGATCATCGTTTTCCGAAAAATGCCTCCGGAGCTTGAAGTAGAGCTTGCCGGCGATGGTTTCGCCGTAGAACCAGTTGCCCATCTCGACATCGGTGATGGCGCCGGGGCGGGCCAGGGCCGCCTGCTGGTAGAAATATTTCAATTCGTCCGTCGACAGTTTCAGGGCCCGGTGGAGGGGCAGCTCGGCGACCGGGCTAGCGGGCAGTTCATCGCCGAGGGCGGCGACCAGAAACGCGGCGATGGCGTCAGGTTGCATATCGAACTGGCCGGTCAGCTTGCGCCCGCCCGATGCCTTGACCGATTCCGCGTACCAGGGGCGCAACAGGCCGATTTCCGCCTGCAGATCGGCGACCAGCTGTTCGCCTTCGCTCAAGTCAGCCGGCGGCGGCGCCAGATTGACCGGGCAGGACCAGCCTTCCATGTCGGCCGGCGGGCCCGGCGGGTCATCGGGAAAGTCTTCGAGAATTGGCCCGTCGGTGCGCTGCAAGAGATCGAGGGCTGATTTCATCACCCGGCGCTGGAAATCGGGCTCGTTCGGCGCGCCGAACGGGCGGCCGAGCTCGAACGGCACGGCCAGGCCGCGCGGCGATTTCATGCGTTCCGTATGCTCGCGGATCAGGGCGATCAGGGTGGTCGCAATGCCGGCGCCCTCGAAATAATGTGCAAGCCCGCTCACGGCGCGCGTGCATTGGGGTCAAACGCCGGCGAGGATCAGCCCGTCGACGCCGTCTTCCTTCAGATTGGCGGCCAGATCCTCGGCCACCGCCTGCATCGCCGCCGGCGGCGTCGCCCCCATGAAGGCATAATGATATTTGCCGACCGAACCGATGTCGCCATCGGCTTGCATCTCGCGCAGCCGTTCGATCGGGAAAACCAGGTTCAGATCCTGGATATAGCCGGTGCGGTCGAAATTGGTGGAAACGTGGCTCATCACCAGATCATCCATGTCGATATCGCTGGCGATGATGCGGTATTCGCCGACGCCGGGGGTGAACGGCGCGTCATCGGAGCGGTGCAGCCCGGCCGTAGTGATGATCGCGATGCGGCGCTCGGAAAGCGCCGGGCCGGCGACGCAGGGCGTCGGCGCGAATTCGGGCAGGTCCTGATTGACCAGGCCGTGGCGTGCCGCTTCCGGCATTTCGTGCAGATGCATTCCTATTCTCCATTTTTCATTTGATCAGGTTTATTCAAGCTGTTTTCAGTCTATTTTCGGCCAGATGCGGTGCCCGATGCTGGGGCTGCCCGGTGCATGAATTGTGTAATTGA
This sequence comes from Rhodospirillaceae bacterium, assembly GCA_002687515.1. Taxonomy (GTDB): domain Bacteria; phylum Pseudomonadota; class Alphaproteobacteria; order Rhodospirillales; family UBA2165. The sequence continues at coordinate 6,248 of NZAK01000161.1, read as the reverse complement.
TGATCTTGTTGGTCCAGACGGTCTCGTCGAGGGCCAGCGATTCGTGTTTCTGGAAATGCTCGGCGCGGGCTTCCAGCGACAGGAACTCATAAAGCACCGAATGCTTGGCCCAGCCGGCCACCGAGAGCAATTTACGGGTCGCGATGCAGCCCGGCATGCGCGCCATCGCCGGCATCCGGTAATTGGCGTACCAGGCGGCCAGATCAAACTCGTCGGCCACCGAACGCGTGCGAAAACTGCCCATCTGGACGGCAGGGCCGGGCGTCGTGTCGTGGATGCGGTAATCGAATTCCGGGCCGTTGACCCGGGCTTCCTCGGCGAAAACGGCGGTGCGCGCGCCGATCCGCCGGGCGGTCATCGCCTGGACGGCGGCGGCGTCCTGTTCCAATTGGTCGAAATCGGGCTTGAAGAACACATGCGGCGAGCCGGCGCCGATCAGCAGCAGATAATCGGTGCCGGTGCCCACATCCGCGCCGGACTCAGAATCCATGCGGGCCAACCTCTCGCCGATCTTGTCCATATGGGGGTGGCCGGTGATTTCATAGTGGGCCGCCCACAGGATGCCGGGTCTGGCCGCTATTTCCGGCAGGTAAGAGCCGTGCAGCCAATCCAGGTATTCGCTGCCGTCCCCATCGAGATCGTACCAGACGGCGCGGATACCTTGGTCCATGGCCTGCTCCCCGCTTCGTTTTATGCCGGTCCGCTGATTGCGGTTTCCCCGACCGTAAAGGAAGTTATAATGCTTAACGTCGAATTTGGAAATGTACTTACATTTTCTTCCTATAGTTACCGGATTGTTACTACAATGATGTTGGGAGATAGAAATGTCGAGAATTGAAATGGTCGATCTGGACACGGACAATGCGGAAATACGCCGCTATTTCAAGGGCGCCACCGAAATGCTGGGCCGGGTGCCCAATTCCTACCGCATCCTCGCCCGCTCGCCGCTGACCGCAAAGATGCTTTTGCCGTTCAACGCGGTGATGCAGCGCGAGGCGGCGGGCAGCCTTTTGTCGTCCAGGATCAAGGAAATGGTGATCATCAAAACCAGCCATGTGAACGGCTGCGCTTATTGATTCGCGCACAACACGTCGCTTGGTCAAGCGGCAGGCATCACCGACGAACAAGTCATGGTCATCGGATCCGATGAATATATGGTAACGGACCTCCTCAACCGGCGGGAGAAGGCGGCGGTCCTATGGGCCGAACACGTGACCCTGAATACGGCGCGCGACCGCGACGATATCTTCGGGCAAGTCCGCCAGGAATTCACCGAGGATGAGGTTGTTGAGCTGACCATGATCTGTGGATTATTCAATTTTTTCAATAGGTTCATGGATTCATTGAAGATACCGCTCGAACCCCAGGACGAGGTCAACAAGATCAAGAAATCGGTGCAACTGGATGCCGGCAAGCTGCATGATTATCTGGCTGCCATGCTCGCCGAATGGCCGGCGGAATTTCCCGAACCGGCGCCCGATTGACAGCCGGTTAAGCAGTCAGCATGAAACCGGCGGGGGGCGCCGAAGCGCCGCCCCGCCGGACCGGATCGACCGTTCCCTGATTATTTCTTGACGGCCAGCGCCTCGATGCGGATGCGCACCTCATCGGCCACCGGCCCAAGCAGGAATGTCATGCCGTAGTCGGAGCGCTTGAGGCTGCCGGTGGCGGTAAAGCCGACGAAGGTTTTCTTGTTGCGCGGATGCGCCGCCTTGCGGTTGAACCTAATGTCGAGGGTCACCGGCTTGGTCTTGCCGAGAAGCGTCAGATTGCCGGTCATGCGCCCGGTCTTGGCCCCGGTTTTCTCGATCTTGGTGCTGGTGAAGGTCATCGCCGGGAATTCCTTGGCATTGAAGAAGGCCGGCGAGCGCAGATGCCTGTTGCGCGCATCCCAGCCGGAATCAAAGCTTTCGGTCTCGATGGTGGCGCTGACCTTGGAATTGCCCACATTGGCTTCATCGAAGACGATGGAGCCGTCGAACTTCTTGAACCAGCCGGCAATCTCGGTCCAGCCGCCGCGGGTCACGGCGAAACGGATCTGGGTATGGGATATGTCCAGCGCGTAAGTATCGGCGGCGCTGGCCGGCGCCGGCAACTGCATAAATGCGGCGGCGGCAACCGCGGCGATGGCTAGATATTTGGTATATTTCATGGGTAAGTTCCCTGCTTGGTTTGAGTTGCGAAATGGTGAAGGTTAAAACTCGCCGCCGCCGGCGGCAAAGGCGATCAACGCCGCGATGGCGACCGGGATGGCGGCTACGATACCCAGCACGACGGGGCCAAGGACGGCATGCCGGCCGAGCGGTAGGCGCGCCGCCAGCGGCGGCGCCAGGAATATCAAGATAAGAAGCCCAAGGGCCGGCCGGCTGACATCTTCTGAAAACAGGCCGAGGGTGAGAACCAGGCTTAAGAGGACGCCGCCGCCGCCGAGCACGCCGGCGGCGCCCAACGGATAGCGCGCCCACGGCCAGTTCCAGAGCAGGAAACCACCGATTGCGGCGGCCAGCGTTCCCGCCAATTGGGCGATCGATGCGCTGGCCCCTAACAAGGCGACGATGCTGACCCCGATGGCGGCGAACAACAGCATGATGGCCGGTGTCGATTTAACCTCGGGCTCGCCGGTCAGGCGGATGATAATGAACGCCCCCGCCACCCAGGAAAAGGCCAGGGTGACGCCGATGTCTCCGGAATAATTCAGCAACTGCCGCCATCCCAGCCAGCCGATGATGAGCGCCGGCCAGGCGAGGATCATGATCAGCCGGAAATTGTCCACGGACCCCCGAAAATCCACCGCAAGGCCCAGAACCAGGCCGGCAAGCGCGATGTAGACCAATTTCTGCGAGGCTGATTGCGGCGGAAAATCGGGCCAGCCGAGGGTCATTGCATAACCGGCGAGGAAGGCGATGCCGATGGCGGCGGCGGTCACCGACGGCCCGCGCCCGGCGCCGAACATAAAGCGCAACACCCCGGTCAGCACCAGGGCGGCCAGCAACGGCAAGGCGATGCCGCTGATCAACGCTTCGGTAACGACTTCTTCCATGTCTCCCCAGCTTCCCCGATGACGTCTCCGCGCCGCATTTCTTTTGCGCGCTTAACATGATATTTGAAACTCTGGCACCGCAGCGATTTGGGCGCAAGCGAAAGCACCCATCGATAACCGAAAATTGAGCGGATGAAACTGTGCTGGGCCGGCGCGTTCTTTTGCAGCCGCGCCGCCAGGTAAAGCCGCATGGCTACGGCGGCAAGCAGATGGCCATCGGGCTGCCCGGCCGGCCGGGCGGCTAATATTTGCCCGGTTGCGGCGGAATTTGCCTTATATCCACCGCTTAACAGAATAATTTTTTCTGAATTAATTAGTTAAATTCAATGGGTTATGCAGGATTGGCCATCTGGCACCGATGCTGCATGCCTCAATCCCTCGATAACGCGTCGGGGAACGCGAAAAAACCGAATTCGCCAAATCGGAGGAAATGCGATGAGCATACTGAAATTAGGGGCCGATTTTACCGCCGTCCTCGGACTGTTCGTCACCGGATACATGCTGTACCTGCTGGTCTGAGCCGAGCAGCGGTGTTTGCTCAAGCGGCCGGATGGCGAAAATATAGGTGAGCATGACGGCAACGGCGCTGAGCGCGATAGCCGTCGCCATCGGCATCGCCGTGCCGTCGGCGAACAGCGCCAGCAGCGCCGATATGCCGGCGGCGGTGGCGCTCAGGATAAACCCCTGCAGCGACGAGGCGGTGCCGGCGATGTGGGTAAACGGGGTCAGTGCGCCGGCCGAGATTTGCGGCAGGATCATCGCGAAACCGAACATGTAGACCATCATCGGCGCGATCACCGCGGCCCAGTGGCTGGCCCCGGCGATGGCCAGGGCGAACATGACCAGGGCACCGGCAAGCGCGAAGGCGGCGCCGACCGAAATCATCCGGTCCATGCCGGTGCGCTCGACAAAGCGGCCGGCGACGAACGATCCCGACATATAGCCGAGCGGCAGGGCCGAAAACAAAAAGCCATAGACCGTCGGCGACAGGCCATAGGCGCCAATCAACACGCCCGAGGATGAATTCAGATAGGCGGCCAAGCCGCTGATGATGAAGGTGCCGGCCAGCGCATAGGCCCAGAACACGCGGTTGCGGGCAACCATGGTATAATTGTGGATCAGGTTCACCGGCCGGATGGCGTGAAAATTTTTCCGCACCTGGGTTTCGCGGAAGAAAAACAGGAACAGGATAAACAGCAGCACGCCGTAAGCGGCCATGATCAGGAACAGAATCTGCCACGGAAAATTGTCGGCGATGATGCCGGCGGCGGGGCCGGTTAACAGGCTGACCGTGGCGCCCACCACCATGATGAAGGACATCAGCCGGCCGAGGCGCTCGCGCACAAAGATATCGCGGGCCGCGGCGTTGGCGACGATGCGCCCCGAGGAAGCGGCAATACCCTGAACAAAACGCCAAATCAGGATCGGCGTCATGCTGGCGGAAAGGGCGATACCGATGGCCGAAGCCGCGAACATCAGCACCGTGACCAGGATGATCGGTTTGCGCCCGAACCGGTCCGACAAGGGCCCATAGAACAATTGCCCCGCCGCCATCCCGGTGAACAGCGCGGTCACCGCAAACTCGGTTTCGCCGACGCTGGCGCCCAGTTCCCGGCTTAGAATCGGGATAACCGGCAGGAACATATCGGTGGCGATCGGCCCCATCATCACCAGGACGCCGAGCAGCGCCGCCAGGGCCGCGAACGAACGTTCCTCGCGGCTCATGAAATCCGCTCCAACTGCGGGCGCAGGGGATGGATCAGCGCCGTATAGGTGACCACCACCCAGACCCCGCCGAACGCCAGGGCGACCGCCATCGGCACCGGCGTTCCGTCATCGACGGCGCCGAGGATAAACAGGGTGGCGGCGCCGACGGCCAGGCTGATCAGGCCATAGAGCGCGCCGGCGCGTCCGGCCATATGCTTGAAGTTGGTCAGCGCGGCGGCCAGCAGCACCGGATTGACCAGGCCGAATCCGATCATCGCGACGAAGGTGGGCGCCAGCACGCTCGCCGCCGTCACCTTGCCGAGCGCGACAAAGGCGGCAAAGACGCCGCAGCCGATGCCCATGACAACCACGCTCAGCGCGATCAGCCGGCCCATGCCGAAAACGCGGAGCCCGGGCGCGGTCAGCGCGGCGCCGATCAAATTGGCCAACATGACGGCGGCGTATTGATAGCCGAAGACACCGGGGCTTTCGCCCAAATACCCCATCATCACCGGCGCGATGCCGCCGATAACCGCGAACAATATGATAAAGATGCCGGCGCAGGCGGTCAGGTGGACGGCGAAAATACGGTCCCCGATGATCTGCCGGAAACCCTGAACAAGACCCGCCGCGTTAAGCGCGCCGAGATCCGGTTCGGCCAGGGTTTCACGCAGAAAGAAGACGATCACCAACCACCCGGCGCCGCTGCTTGCCGCCATAACGATAAAGATGGAGCGCCAGCCATACAACTCGGTCAGCCAGCCGGACAGGACCGGCCCGACGACCGGCACCAAACCGAGGATGACCAGAAGGTAGGCATAGAGCCGGGCGCTGGTGGCGATGTCGAACTGATCGCGTACCACGGCGCGCGATCCGATCATCACTGCGGAAGTGCCGAGCCCTTGCAAAAAGCGTAGCGCGATCACCGGCCCGGCGGTGTTCATCAATGATACCGCCAGAGCGGCAAAGGTAAAGAAAGCGAGGCCCAGATTTAGAATTGGCCGCCGGCCGAAGCGGTCGGCCAGGGCGCCGAAGAAAACCTGACCGGCGGCCATGCCGGCGGTGACCGCGCCGAGGGTCATCTTGATGACGCCGGCGTCGGCCTTCAGACCCACCTGCATGGCGCCGAAGGCAGGCAGCGAGAAATCCATGCCCAGGGGACCCAGGATCGAGACACCACCCAAGACCAGGAGGGTTCGGAGGAAGGGACTAGTGGTCTGCATCACCCAATTTGCACCCCTACGACGGCGTTGCAAGGTTTCCGGCGAGGAGCGTGCCGCGCCGTCGTGCCAACCGCACAGGACAAGCAGTTGGCCGTCGAGGCATTTGACGATGGTGGAGATCGTCGACGCCGAGAAGCGGTGGCCGCACAGCTCCTCGGTGATCTTCTTCACCTTGCGCGTCGATACCCCTTGCACGTACATCTCCGTTAGCGCCGACATCAGCGCCTTCTCCGAGCGCTGATAGCGCTCGAACAGGGCCGTCGAAAAGCGCCCGTCGC
>NZAK01000160.1 GCA_002687515.1 Rhodospirillaceae bacterium | reverse complement strand
TCCTGTGTTTGCCCATTGGGGCGTTCCATTGCGACCCCGTATTATAGGCCCGGGAGAGTGACCACCGGAATTACGCTATGTATAAGTCCCGCAAGCGGTCCTTTCAATAGGATCCAGATTAGCGCCCAATTAACGTCCAGTTGGCTTGGGGTGCTATTTTCGCAGACGTTCCAACCCCTTAAAACGATATCTCGGCTTTCCAGAAGACATTGGGAGATGGCGATACGCTGATTCTCAATTTCCTTGAATTTGATAATGAAACTGCTTAACGGCTATTCTTTTTTCACCAATCGGCAAAGGTTGCAGGTATGAAAATTGCCGTCATGGCCGCCGGCGCAGTGGGCGGATACTTTGGGGCTCGATTGGCCGACGTCGGTCATGATGTTTTTTTTCTGGCCAGGGGAAAGCATTTAAAAGCCATTCGCAGCCGGGGCCTCCAAGTGCGAAGTGAGCTTGGTGATTTACATCTGAATAATATTGGCGCGACAGATGATCCAACCAGTATCGGGCCGGTAGAGATTATAATATTTGCCGTCAAACTTTGGGATACCGTGTCGTCGGTCAGGGCTTGTAGATCCATGCTGGCGGAAAACACAGCCGTCATTTCGTTTCAAAATGGCATCGAAAGCAACGCCCTGATATCGAAGGAACTCGGAGCCAAACATGCGATGACCGGGAGCGCCTATATATCTTCGGTCATATCCGAGCCCGGCGTTATTCGGCATTTTGGAAATTTTGCTAAATTGGTATTCGGAGAGAATGATAACCAGCCATCAAACCGGACCGGCGCATTTCTCGAGGCTTGCCTGGAAAGCGGCATCGAGGCGGTAATCCCGGATGATATTCATGCCGCCGTTTGGGATAAATTTGTAACCTTAACCACTATGAGCGGAGCCACGGCCGCAACACGCAGCTCAATCGGAACAATTCTCGCCGATCCCGATATGACCAGGATGTACCGGGCCGCAATGTCGGAAATCGTCGCAGTCGGGAGAGCCAGTGGCGTGAATTTTCCAGATGACATCATCGAGCGTCAGATGGGTTTTGCCGCAAACCTGCCTCCAGATATGACGGCATCAACGCTGAAGGATCTCGAGAGCGGCAACCGCCTCGAAACACCTTGGTTAACAGGAGCAGTGGTTCGCTTGGGACGTGAGTTGAATATCGCAACGCCGGTGAATGAAACGCTTAATTCCGTGCTCAAGCCCTACGAGAACGGCGGATAAACAACAAGAGGCTGTCCCAGATGCATTAACCGACCCTTTCGGGCGCCGCCGCCGGCCCGCCGCCGCAACCCTTGCGGTTCCATTCGGTGATGCCGCCCTTTACCACGGAAACTTCGGTAAAACCTTCGCCGCGTAGCAACGCGGCCGCCTTCGCCGACCGTTTGTCGGTGCGGCAGACGATGGCGATCGGGCGCTGGCGGCATTGGTCCAACTCACCGATGCGCGCCGCCAGCTGATCGAGGGCGATATTGCGGGCGCCGGGAACATGGCCCTCGGGGCCGTCGAATTCGTCGGGCCATCGCACATCGACGATAACGATATCCTCGCCCCGGTCGAGCCGCGCCTTTAGCTTATCCACTTCAAGCATATTGCCGCCGCGGACGGCGCGCACCAGGCGCGGCAGGAAGACGGCGGCGGCGAGCAGCGCCAGGGCGATCATGCCGCTCTGAATGGCGGTCTCGCCGCCGGCGATGGCCTCGCGCCCGGCAAACCCCAGATAGGTAAAGGCGATACCGCCCGGCACCATGCAGACCAAGGTGGCCGCCACATAGTGGGCGAGGCGGATACGCGTCAGGCCGAGGGCGTAGTTCAATAGGTTGAACGGGAACAGCGGCACCAGCCGCACCAAGGCGACAAAGCGCCAGCCCTCGTTATCGACGCCGTCGATGATCTGTTTGAACCGGCCGGCGCCCGTTTCCGCGCTTTTTTTTGCCACCCAATCGGAGGCGATGTAGCGGGCGATGAGAAATGCCGCCGTGGCGCCGAGCGTCGCCCCGGTCAAATTAACGATGGTTCCGAGCACCGGGCCGAACAGGGCGCCGCCGGTCAGCGACAGGATCGAACCTGGAAAAAACAATACCGTCGCGACCGCGAATATCAGGATGTAGAGGAGGGTGGCGGAGGTGCCAAGATTCTTCAGTTGCGCTTCGATCGCCTGCACATCGATGGCCTCGCGATAGATTGCCGCCCAGGCGATGGCGCCGATCAGTGCCGTGAAAAGCCCAACGCGCAAAAGCTTTTGGGTGCTCATTGAGCGCCGCCCTCGCTTTCGCCGCGGCGGCGGTTGATGGAATAGCCGCCGCCGGCCTTCAGGAACGGCTGGATCAGCAGCCAATCGAGACGCAGTTGCTTGGCCTCGCGGAAATCCCCGAGCCCGATGGCCATGGCTTCGTGGCCGGCGGCCGGCTGGGCCAGGTAGGTGCCGAAAATGCGGTCCCACCAGGGCAGGTTGAAGCCGAAATTGCTGTTGGTTTCGTCCGCTGCCGCGGAATGGTGAACCCGGTGCATGTCGGGGGTTACCACGATCAGGCGCAAAATCCTGTCTATCGATCCGTTGATTCGCATATTGCCGTGGTTGAACATGGCGGTGCCGTTGAGCAGCACCTCGAAAATAATCACCGCCACCGCCGGCGCGCCGATGACGGCGACGGCGACCAGCTTGATGCCCATCGACAGCACGATCTCGATCGGGTGGAAGCGGGCGCCGGTGGTGACGTCGAAATCCAGGTCGGCGTGATGCATCCGGTGCAGCCGCCACAACAGCGGCACGGCGTGAAACATCACATGCTGCAGATAGATGAGGAAATCGAGGATCAGGACCGAACCGAGCAGCGTCAGCCAGGCGGGCGCATCGATCAGGTTAAACAGGCCCCAGCCCCGCTCGCCAGCGATCAAGGCGGCGCCGACGGCGGCGGTCGGAAAGATCAGGCGGACGGCGACGGTGTTAAAGGCAACGATGCCGAAATTGCTGGGCCAGCGGCGCCAACGGGAAAACTCGCGCTTGCGCCGGGGCGCCGCCGCTTCCCAAAGGGCGATCAGCAGCAACAGGCCGGCAAAGACACTTAGGCGAATGGTCGGCTCGTTGGCGGTTATGAAGTCGGTCATCGGTTTTGTTCCTAGCCGGCGCTTCGGGTCACGCGGATCGGCGTTCAGGTTGAACCCCGCACGCAATCTGACGGCATGAGGTTGTTTCCCGTTGACTTATATAAGATCAATAGATATATTATTCAAGTGATTAATTGAACTAATGATCCTTATCGGACGGTGAGGTTTGGATGCCCCCTGAAAATCCCAACATTGGCAATCCCAACACGGACAATCCAAAAAAAGCCTTGTTCACCCAGTTCGCCGTGGTCGCCCAGGCGCTGGCTCACGCCAACCGGTTGGAGCTTCTGGAATTCCTGTGCCAGGGGGAGCGCAACGTCGATGCCCTGGCGGCGCTGACCGGCATGTCGGTGGCCAACACCTCGCAACATCTGCAACGGCTGCAGCGGGCCGGCTTGATCGCGGCCCGGCGCGACGGCCATGCGGTCCGTTACAGCGTCGCCGACCCGGCCATCGTCACCTTGCTTGGCGCCTTGCGCGCGGTCGCCGAAAACAACATCGCCGAGGTCGGCGCCCTCGTCGCCAAATATTTCGATGCCAAGGACAGCCTCGAGCCGGTCACCCAGGCCGAGTTGCTGCAACGCAGCCGCCAAGGCCTGGTCACCGTCCTCGATGTGCGCCCGCCCGAAGAATTCGCCGCCGGGCATCTGCCGGGCGCCGTCAATATCCCGTTGAAGGATTTAAAACACCGCCTCGGCGAATTGCCCGAAACCCAGGAAATCGTCGCCTACTGCCGGGGGCCCTATTGCGTGCTCTCGTTCGATGCCGTCGAAACCCTGCGCGCCGAGGGCTTTGAGGCGCGGCGCCTGGAGGACGGCCTGCCCGAATGGAAACTGGCCGGCTATCCGGTCGAGGTTTGATTCCTATTTAATTCACCATCGCCGCCCGGCGGCCGGGCACGACGCGGCGGTATGAGACCGCTTCGGCGATGTGGATGCGCCTGACGCCTTCGGATGCATCGAGATCGGCCAAGGTGCGGGCGACGCGCAGCACCCGGTGGTAGCCGCGCGCCGTCAGGCGCATGCTTTCCGCCGCCTGGGTCAGGAGCTTGCGGCCTTCCGGGTCGGGCGCCGCGATGTCTTCCAAAAGCTCGCCGTCGGCCTCGGCATTGGTGCGGATCGGGACGGCGCTGTCGATGCCGGCATATCTTGTCCGCTGGCGCTGGCGCGCGGCTGTGACCCGGGCCGCGATGTCGGCCGATTTTTCCGCCGCCGGCGGCAGCGTCAAATCCGCCGGGCTGACCGCCGGCACCTCGACATGCAGATCGATGCGGTCGAACATCGGCCCGGAGATTTTCGACTGGTAATCGACGGCGCAACCGGGCACCCGCGAACAGGCCTGCATCGGATCGCCGAGATAGCCGCAGCGGCACGGGTTCATGGCGGCGATCAGCTGAAAGCGCGCCGGATAGCGGACATGGGCGTTGGCCCGGGCGATGGTGCAGGACCCGGTCTCCAGGGGCTGGCGCAGGGCTTCGACGGCGGCGCGCTGGAATTCCGGCAATTCATCCAGGAACAATACGCCGAGATGGGCCAGCGACACCTCGCCCGGTCGGGCCCGGAGGCCGCCGCCGACCAGCGACGGCATCGAGGCCGAATGATGCGGGCTGCGGAACGGGCGGGTGCGTATCAGGCGGCCGCCCTCCAATTCGCCGGCGATCGAATGGATCATCGAGACCTCGAGCGCTTCGGCTGGGTCCAATTGCGGCAGGATGCCCGGCAGGCGCGCCGCCAGCATCGATTTGCCGGCCCCCGGCGGTCCCACCATCAGCAGATTATGGCCGCCGGCGGCCGCCAATTCCAAAGCCCGCTTGGCGGTCTCCTGGCCCTTGATGTCGGCGAGGTCGGGAACGGCGGTGGTGTCCGGCGCCATCTTCGGTTCCGGCGCGCTTAATATTTGCGTGCCCTTGAAATGGTTGATGGCGGCCAACAGGTTGCCCGGCGCCAGAACCTGCAATTCGCCGGCCCAGGCCGCCTCGCCGCCCTGGGCTTCCGGGCAGATCAGGCCGAGGCCGCGCGCCGCCGCCGTGATCGCCGCCGGCAGGACGCCGTTGACCGGGCGGATGCCGGCGTCCAGGGTCAGTTCGCCGAGCACGCAATAGGTGGCCATCTCGTCGGCCGGCAGCACATCCATGGCAGCGAGCAGGCCGAGCGCGATGGGCAAGTCGAAATGGCTGCCTTCCTTGACCAGGTCGGCCGGCGACAGGTTGACGGTGATCCGTTTCGGCGGCAGCGCCAGGCCGAGGGCGTTCAAGGCGGCGCGCACCCGTTCGCGGGATTCGGCGACCGCCTTGTCGGGCAGCCCGACCACGGTGAAGACCGGCATGCCGCCCGAGATCTGCACCTGGACATCCACATCCAGGACCTCGATGCCGTTGAAGGCGACCGTCGTGATGCGTGCGACCACTGGGCGAAACCTCCCAACCGGTTAAACCAGGGGTTAGTTATAGTGCGAACGAAAGAAGAACACAAAGGTTTATTGTCAGGATGTGCGTAATTGTTCCTATTTGACGCCGCTTGCCGACGATTCTGGTGCCATCGTTACATGCTTTGGCCGCGGAAAATGCTAATATTTGGGCTTCGGCATGGTAAATCCCGTCCGATTGTCCCAATCTATTCAATATGGCTGTTTCATAATGCCCAATCAAATCCGTGATCAATCCCGTAGTCAGAGCGAAGGAGCTCCGTGATGACCGGCCGCGACGACATCATCGATCATCTGCAAACCGAGATTGCCGCCCTCGATTCGCGCCTTTCGTCCGATAACGAATTGATCCGCTCCCTGCATGATCAGCTGCGCGCCCATAACGACCGCAGCGGCGATGACCGGCGCACCCAGATTTACCGGCGCGCCGCCATCGACATGGTTCCCGATACAAGTCGTTTGGAATTTGCCAATTCGGCGCCGGTGATCGTCGAGGACATGGGCGCCGCGCTGGTGGCCCTCGGCGACCGGCTCGATCACAAATTCGCCGAGATCAAGGCCTTGAGCGAGATTACCCAGCGCGTCAACGCCGGCATGTTTTTCGACGAGGTGCTCAATCACGTATTCGACAGCTTCAAGACCATCATCCCCTACAACCGCATCGGCGTTGCCTTGATCGAAACAAGCAAATCGGGCCAAACCCTGGTGCGGGCGCAATGGGGGCGCGCCGATTATCAGCCGATGCTGCTGGAAAAGGGCTATGCGGCCATCCTCGAGCGCAGCGGCCTCAAGGAAATCGCCGCCAGCCAGGAACCGCGCATCATCAACGATCTCGAGGCCTATTTGCAGGCCAACGAAAAGTCCGCGCCCACCCGGCTGATGGTGAATGAGGGCATCCGCTCCAGCCTGACCTGTCCGCTGGTGGTCCGGAACGAGGTCACCGGTTTCATATTCTTTTCCAGCCTGGAGCCCGATGATTACCGGGATCAGCATATCGAGCTGTTCTCCCAGATCGCCGGCGAATTGGCGCTCACCCTGGAGAAAAGCCGTACCTACGAGGATCTTTATCTGCGCAACGAGTTTATCGCCAAAGTGTTTGGCCAGCATGTGACCAACGAGGTGGCGCAAGCGGCGCTCAGCAATGACGGCCCCTTGGCGCTCGGCGGCGAGCGCCACAAAGTCACCGTGCTGATGGCCGATTTGCGCGGCTTCACGCCGATGTCCGAAAAACTATCGCCGGAAGAAGTGGTCGATGCCCTGAACGTGTTTCTCGGCTCGATGACCGAAATCATCATGAAGCATGGCGGCAACGTCGATAATTTTATCGGCGATGCGATCATGGCCGTCTTCGGAATTCCTATTGCCAAGCCCGACGACGCGGCGCGCGCCGTGGCCTGCGCCGTCGAAATGCAAAATACCATGGCCATGGTCAACGCCAAGATCAAGGGCCGCGACCTGCCCGACCTCAAGATGGGCGTCGGGCTCTCGACCGGCGAGGCGGTGGCCGGCAATATGGGTTCGGAAATGCGGGTAAAATTCAGCGTCATCGGCGCCACCGTTAATTTGGCGGCGCGCATCGAGGGCATGGCCAGCGGCGGCCAGATTTTTGCATCCGATGCCACCTTTGGCGATGTGCGGGATATTGTCCAGACGGCGGGCAGCCTGAATGTGCAATTAAGGGGCCTCTCCCAGCCGGTGCCGATCCATGAAATAACCGGCATCGGCGGCGACTATGAAATCGAAAAATCAACGCAACAGGCCGTGCCCGCGAAATGAACCGATCCGCCCCCCGGCCAATTCCCCGGCCAATTCCCCGCCATGCCGTCGCCTGCTTTCACCTGACCGCTCTCAACCCGGTCACGGCGAACACCTATTGGGCATTTTTCCAAATGATGGCGGCGACCCTCCGGCGGGTTTCGCCGGGCGCCGAGATCCATCTCCTGACCCTCGATAGCTGCGCCGTTCCGGAGGGGCTGGATTGCGATTTGGTTTTCCTGCGTGCCTCGGCGCGTCCCCTTGCCGAAAGTTTCGACATTCTGATGCTCGAGGAGGCGGAGACCTGGTGTGCCTATGCCGACGCCGGCCACTTGTCCGGGCCGACAATATTGATCGACGCCGATCTGATCTTTCAAAGGGATCCGTTTTCCCTGTTCGACGGCGGCTTCGATGTCGGCCTGACCTATACCACCGAGGCCGATCTGCACCCCTTCAATTCGGGCGTCATCCTGATCGACCCGGGGCACGCAGGCGTCGCGGAGGCCTACCTTGAGAAGATCGGCGAGCTGGTGGCCGGCTACGGGCCCGAACAGCAATCCTGGTATGGCGATCAAATGGCGATCAGCGCCCTCCTCGGCGATCCCGATTTCTCGGCCGCCGACGGCGTTATCGACCGGCAGGCCGGCGGCGTCCGCTACCGCCTGCTGCCGGCCCAGGACTGGAACCACAGCCCGCCCCTGGATGCCAACGACCAGCCGGTGTTCCAGGCGGCGCCCGAAGCCGGCATCGTCCATTTCAAGGGCGAACGGAAGGCGCTGATGGCGCGCTATGGGGCCGAAGTGCTGGGCCTCGAGATCGCCGAAGACCCGGCCGCGCCGGGCGGCTGGTCGGTGGTCGATCTACAGCGTGATTAAACCTTGGAGGAATTCAGCCGGCTTTCGATGGCGTCCCAGATATCGGCTTCCAGCCTGGTGCCGTCGAAATTGTTGATTTCCTGCAGGCAGGTGGGCGAGGTGACATTGATCTCGGTCATGTAGTCGCCGATCACGTCGATGCCGACGAAAATCATGCCGCGTTCCCTGAGGGATGGGCCGATGGCTTCGCAAATTTCCATCTCGCGGCCGGTCAGCGTGGTTTTCAGGGCGCGCCCGCCGACATGCAGGTTGGAGCGGGATTCGCCCGCCGCCGGCACCCGGTTGACGGCGCCCGCCGGCTTGCCGTCGATCAGGATGATGCGCTTGTCGCCGGCGCGCACCGCCGCCTCGTAGCGCTGGACGATGATCGGTTCGCGGAACAGCTCGGTGAACAGTTCCAGCAGCGAGTTGAGGTTTTCGTCCTCAGGCCCGATATGAAAAACCCCGGCGCCGCCGTTGCCGAACAGCGGTTTGATGATCAGATCGCCATGCTCGGCGCGGAACTCCATGATCTGTTCCCGGTTCGAAGTGATCAGCGTCGGCGGCATCAGTTCGGGGAAATGGGTGACGAACAGTTTTTCCGGCGCGTTGCGCACGGAGACCGGATCATTGACCACCAGGGTGCCCGGATGCACATGCTCCAACAGATGGGTGGCGGTGATATAGGCCATGTCGAAGGGCGGGTCCTGGCGCATCAGCACCACATCGGCGAGCGCCAGGTCGATCCATTCGCGCGGCCCCAAATCGAAATGGTTGCCCGCCTCGCGGCGCACCGTCAGCGGCCGCGCCCCGGCCGTCACCCGCCCGTAATTGAGCACCAGATCCTGGGGCAGGTAGTGATACAGGCTGTAGCCGCGCGCCTGCGCCTCGAGCGCCAGGACGAAGGTGCTGTCGGCGGTGATGTCGATGGTCTCCATGGGATCCATCTGGATGGCGACGATCATGCTCATCGGATTCTTCGTGGGCCTTTTCCGGGCGCCGCCCCTCAGGACGGCGGCGGATCCTTGATGCGCACGTGATTGACCACGTTGCGCACATATTGAACGTTGCCGGCATGGGCGATGACCCGGCCGAGCTCTTTCTTGTCCTGGGCGATACCGATCAGATAGACGGTGCCGTTCACCGTTTCGATGGCGTAATTGATCGACAGCACGTCTTCATCGAGGGTCAGCTTGGTGGTCAGTTGGGTGGTGATCCAGGTGTCCTTGGCGTAATTGGCGACGGTGCTGCTTTTGCTCAATTGAATCTCGTTGATCACTTCCTTGACGCCGTCGGCCTTCCACGAAAGCGCCACCGCCTGGTCGGCGAGCTTGGTCTTGGTGGTGGTTCCGGTCAGCAGCACGCGGCCCTCGTAGACCTCGACATCGATGACCGCCAGCGACTTGATCTCGGTAACCAGAAATTCCTTCAGGATCATGGTTTCGATTTTCAAATCGCTGACCCGGGTCTTGATGCCGCGTTCCTGCACCGCCGCGACGCCGACCGCCGCGCCGCCGCCGACCGCCGCCGCGCATCCGGTCAGGGGCAGCAGCAGCGCCGCCGCCATCAATAGGCGTTTGACTGCAAAAGATGTGTCGGGGTTCAAGGTCATTGGCTCACCAATCGGTTGGTCTAAACCGGTCGCGGTTTCGCGAATCGCCTATTTTACCTTTCCCGCGCGCGAGCGCAAAGCCTCTCGTTCCGCCAAGTGTTTTATTGTCTCTATTCTCCCGGCCGCCAAGCGCCCGGCATATGCATTGGCCAGCGGCCGGGCGCGATCAGGATCACGTCGAAACGCAGATCCAGCCCGGCGCAATCGGGATGGCGGCCGATAAAGGCTCCGGCGGCGCGCTCGATGCGCGCCTGTTGGCGGCCACCTACCGCCTCTGCCGCCGCCTCCCGGCTGGGCCGCGCCTTGACCTCGACAAAGGCCAATGTCTTGCCGCGCCGGGCGACGATATCGATCTCGCCGAGCGGCGTCCGGTAGCGCCGCGCGACGATGCGATAACCCTTGCAGCGCAGCAACAGCCGGGCGACGCGTTCGGCGCGGGCACCGAAAGCCCAGGCGCGCCGGCGCTTAGGTTCAGCCATCCTTCAGGGCCAGAGCGCGGGAATAGACTTGTTTGCGCGGCAAGCCGGTCGCCGCCGCTACCCGGTCGGCGGCGTCGCGGACGCTCATCTCGGCCAGGGCTTCGGTAATCAGGGCGTCGAGGGCGTCGCCGCCGATATCGGGCGCCGCGCCCGGGGCGCCGACGACGATGACGATTTCCCCCTTCGGCGGGCCTTCTTCCTTGGCGGCGGCGGCCAGTTGGTCCAGCCGGCCGCGGCGCATTTCTTCGTACATTTTAGTCAGCTCGCGCGCGATCGCCGCGTCGCGGGGTCCCAGGATATCGGCCATGTCGCCGAGCGTCGCGGCCAGGCGCCGGTTGCTTTCCTGAAACACCAGCGTCGCCGGAACCGCGGCCAGCTGTTCAAGGACGCGCCGGCGCCCGGCGCGGCGCGGCGGCAAATAGCCTTCGAACAAATAGCGGTCGGTCGGCAGCCCCGACAGGACCAATGCGGTCAGTCCGGCATTGGCGCCGGGAACGGCGGTAACCGGTATGTCTTCCTCGATACAGGCGCGCACCAGCTTGTAGCCGGGATCGGCGATCGCCGGCATGCCGGCATCGGATACCAGCGCCACGCTTTCGCCATCTTTCATACGCTTAATCAGCCGCGGCCGCCGCGCCGCCGCGTTGTGATCGTGATAGGGCGTCAGTTTGGCTTCGATGCTGTGCATAGCGAACAAGCGCCCGCTGACGCGCGTGTCCTCGCAGGCAACGATATCCGCTTGGCCGAGGACGGCGATGGCGCGGAGGCTCAGATCCTGGGCGTTGCCGATCGGGGTGGCGACCAGGTAAAGGCCCGGCCCAAGCGCGGGGGCGCGGCGTTTACTTCCGCCCGGCGCGCCATTAGTCTGCCCGCCTCGGTTGGGCCGCTGGGTTGGACGATCCCGCTTAGCGCCGCCGATTTGGGCAATAGGGGATGATTGCCGTTGTGACGATGCCTTTGCAGATCGTTTATCGGGCCGTTTATCAGGCCGTTTATCAGGCCGCTTATTTGGCCGTTTATAAGAGGTTTTGCGCGCCATGGATGCTGGCCCTGTTGGTCGTCCTGTTATCGGGGTGCGTGCAGGGCCAATTCTCGCCAATCCGCGGCAATAGGCAAGCCTCACGGCCGCCGCCGGCCGCCGTGCCGCCGTTGCCGCAATCGCAACCGGCGCCGCGACCGTGGCCGCCGGCGCAAGCCCCTTCGCAACTCCCCGCCCAAACGCCCCGGCAAACCCCCCCGCAAACCCCCCCGCAAACCGTGCTCGATAGGACGGCGCAAATGCCGCCGGCCGGGCAAACCGCGGCGCCGGCCCAATCGCCGCCGGCCCCACAGCTGCAAATCGAATCGCCCCAGATCGAATCGCAACCCCCTCAATCGCCCCTTGGCGCCGATGGCTCCCTGGCGGCAAAAGAAGACCGCTATCAATCGCCACCGCCGCCGCAAAAAACCGATGTGCCCCGGGTTGCCATCCTGTTGCCCCTGAGCGGCCCCCATTCGGAGATTGGCCAGGCGCTGCTCAACGCGGCGCAGCTGGCCTTGTTCCATTTCGCCGACAAGCGCTTCGAGCTTTTGCTGCAGGATACGCGCGGCACCTCGGCCGGCGCGGCGGACGCGGCGGCGCTGGCCATCGGCGACGGCGCGGCGCTCATCCTCGGGCCGCTGCTGGCCAGCTCGGCGGAAGCGATCACGTCGGCGACACGGGCCGCCGGCGTCACCGTGATCGCCTTTTCCAATGATCGCCGGGTGGTCGGTAATGGCGTCTTCACCGTCGGTTTCCTGCCCGGCGAGCAGGTCGATAGGGTGGTGCGCTACGCCTACCGGCGGGGGTTGCGCAATTTTGCCTTGTTGGCCCCCGACGATGATTACGGCAGCGCCGTCGCCGAGGCCCTGAACCAGACCGCGACGCAATTGTCCGCCGCCGTCACGCGCCGCGAATTTTATGATCCGCTTAGCGAGGATCTGGCGCCGGTGGTGCGCAGCCTGGCCGATTACGATACGCGCCGGCAAAACCTGTTGGGCGAACGCAAGGCCTTGGCTGCGCGCAACGATGAGGTGGCGCGCGCCGCCTTGAGGCGGCTCGAAAATTTACAGACCTTGGGTGACGTGTCGTTCGATGCCTTGCTCATCGCCGAGGGCGGCAAGCGATTGCAGGCGATCGCCGCGCTGCTGCCGCATTTCGATATCGATCCGAAAAAAACACGGATTCTCGGCACCGGCCAATGGGATGTGCACGGGATCGGCAGGGAGCCGGCGCTTCTCGATGCCTGGTTCGCGGCGCCGCCGCCGGCCAGGCGCGCCGAATTCATAACCCAATACCAACAGATTTACGGCAAGGTGCCGCCGCGCATCGCCACCCTCGCCTATGACGCTACGGCGATCGCCGCCGTTTTCGCCCGCGGCGACGGTAAATTCGATCTCAGCGAAATTCTTTCGCCGCAGGGGTTCACCGGGCGCGACGGCCTGTTCCGGTTCCTCGGCGAGGGCATCACCCAGCGCGGGCTTTCGGTGCATCAGGTCAAGCGCACCCGCAACCGGGTCATCGACCCGGCGCCGAGCGGCTTCGGTCCGCAAACAAATTGATCGCGGCCAATTTAGAGCACTTTCCGACCAAATGGAATCAATTTGATGGGAACAAATCGGTTTTCCGGCCACCTGGGATTCTTGGCGCGGTGCGCGGCGCGATGCGGATCCATCGGGCCACCTTCTTCAACGTATCTGGCGCCGCAACGCACCC
>NZAK01000159.1 GCA_002687515.1 Rhodospirillaceae bacterium | reverse complement strand
TGTGATGCTCCAGCATCACGGCGTCCCGCGCGCCTCGCCGGATGACCTCGGAAGGCCGTCGTAGGGGGTCGGGACTTCCGCTGGGGCGTACTAGCGCCTGGCGCCCGGCGATGTTAAGCTTTTTTCCATGACCGGGGATAAGACCGGCAACTCAGGCGAGGCCATGACATGGACGCCATGAACCAAGGGCGTGAAGCGGGACGCGAGCCCGCTGTTGCCGGCAAGCCGGTGATCGATCCCGCCGATTGGACCGCCGATCAACTGATGGGTTGCGATGATTGGCTGTTGGCCGCCGAGGCGCGTGAAATCTCCCATCTGGTGGAGATGGCGCGGGGCATCGCGGGGCGCATCGGCGACGATGCCGGCCGGCTTCTCGCCATGAGCCGCGCCGATTTCGATATCGGCCCCTTCGCCGGGCGGCTGGAGGCCATCATGGCGCAAGTCAAGGACGGCCTTGGCCTCGCCCTCTATCGCGGCCTGCCGATGGACGATTTGTCGCTGATCGAGGCGGCGATCATCTATTGGGGCATCGGCCGGCACATCGGCGAGGCCACGTCCAACAACCCGGAAGGCGACATGATCGGCCATGTCACGGATACCGGCAAGGATTACCGCGACCCCAAGCACCGCGGCTACCAGACCAACGTCACTATGGATTACCATTGCGACCAGACCGACATCGTGACCCTTTTGTGCATCAACACGGCGAAATCGGGCGGCCAATCCAAGATCGCTTCCTCGATCGCCGTCTATAACGAGCTCCTCAAGCGCGACGGCGCCGCCGCCGAAATATTGACCCAGCCATATTGCTGGACCAAGCATTCGGAAAAAGACACCGGCGAGGCCAACTATTACCAAAGCCCGGTGTTCAATTTCCTGGGCGGCGTTCTCTGCACCTCGTTCGGGCCCAAACATATGGAAAAGGGCCACGACCTTGCCGAGGCCCCCGATATGACCGCGGCGCAGCTAAAGGCGCTACGCCTGATGGAACAGGTGGCCGAAGACCTGCACGCCGAAATGGACCTGGCGCGCGGCGATATCCAGTTCGTCAACAACTACACCATCCTGCACACCCGCACCGGCTTCGAGGACTGGCCGGAACCGGAAAGGAAGCGCGTTCTCTGGCGCCTCTGGCTGATGGCCGACGGCTTCCGCCCGTCGACGCCCTATTCCGAGCAATGGCTGAAAGGCGTCAGCCTGACCGCGACCAAGGAGCGCATCACGCTGGTCTATGAGGGGTGAGGGCGGCTGAATAGGCTGAGGCATAGCGCGCGGGGATTGGCATGGTCCAGCCTGCGCAGCCGCTCCCGCCTTCGCGAAGCCCGCTTCGGCGGGCGGAGAGAGGTCGGCGGAGCGGGCTCGGCCTGTGCGCGTCCAGTCACGCTCATTCGTTCCGGTGACGATTTAATTCGGTGACAGTTTACTTTTTTACCTTTCCGGTATTTATCCGGTACCACTGCCAGCCCGATCCACGCTAAGTTCGCAAAGAGCATAGGCTTGGCCGTTTCAAGCAAAACCGAGGGAGCCCGCCGATCCGCATCCGCATCAAATACAGGCAAGCGCTATTTATTTGCCTCCTGGCGGCGTCCGCGCCGGGCCCGGCAAAAGCCGCCGAATGTGACCCCTTTCCCGCCGTTCGCTGGTGGGGCGGCGTCACCCATGCCTCGATCACCAAATACGTGAACAAGCGCTACAAGGGGGATTTCGGCCCCTACATCGCCATGTGGGAACAGCAGCTGGCGCGTCTGAAACAGCTGCACGCGCGCGGCCAGACCGCCGTCGTCAGGGGCCGCGACACTTCCAAGGGAAAAAGCCGGAAATATTCGGCCCGGCTGCGCGATCAACAGTTGGCGGAATACATAGGTAATGTCGGGAAACGGCTTAAGATTCTTAAGTGCCTGGCTGGCGCTCAAACGATCAAAAGCGCCGGTGCCGAGCCATCATCACCCGCCCGCAAGCGGCAACCGCCGCTCGATAAGAAAATGGTGGCGGCTGGCAGGAAAAGCGCGGAAAGCGCCGGCTGCCTGCGCTGCCACGGCAAGGACGCCGTCCGCCGCTACAATCATATTCCCGATCTGGCGGGGCAGAACATCTTTTATGCGGTACGCCAGTTAAAGATGTTCCAGGCCCACCGCCCGGCCGGCGCGCCGGCCGGCCCGGCGGCGCGCCATTCGCCCTTCATGCGCATACAGACCAGCGACGTGAACGATAACGACATGTGGAACCTGGCCGTCTATTTCGCCGTTCAGTCATTCTGTTCGCAGGAAGAGCGCCGCTATACCGGCGCCGACGAGCCGAAACCGGCGGCCGCTTGCGTCACCTGCCACGGCGCCGAGGGCACCAGCGTTTATCCCGAAGTGCCCAATATCGCCGGCCAAAACAAGGAATACCTGTTGCGCCAGTTGCGCGCCTTCCGCGCCTCGGACGGGACCGTGGCGCGCGACGGCGGATTGGCCGATTCACGCTATCACTATTTCATGACCCGGACGCTCAAGGCGCTGACCGATTTCGATCTTGCCGAAATCGCCGAATATTATTCCGGCCTTCAGTGCCCAGGGAAGTGATAAGGGAATATGCTCTACCCGTCCGGCGGTGGCGCCTTGGCGACGCGGCAAAGGAGGCCGCGCAGCTGGTAGGTGCCCATTTGCGGATCGAAGGGCGGCTTGACGCTGGTCAGGACGTTGGCGTTGGATTTCCACACTCCGTATTCGGGCGCCGGGTCTTCCGGGAACCACCAGCCGAACTCGGTGTGGATCACCCGGGGATCGATGCCCGTGGTCAGCTTGGCGATCTGGCGGATTTTACCGCGCGTATTTTCGATCCACATCCAATCGCCGTCTTCGATGCCGTGTTCGGCGGCGGTATCGGGATGGATCTCGGTGATCGGCTGCTTCGCCCCCTTGCGGCAGGAATTGATCTGGCGGTGTTCCGAATTGAAGAAAAACGGGTTGCGCGCGCCGGTAGTCAATATGAGCGGATATTCCTTGGCCAGTTCGGGCGTCGAGATCGGGCTTTCCGGCGGCTCGGCGTAAGACGGCAGGGGATCGTAACCCATTTCCTTCAGGCGCTCGGAATAAAGCTCCAACTTGCCCGTTGGTGTCTTAAAGCCGTTGGTCTCGTATTTGCGGTACTTCATCTCCATCATGTGGAAACCGACTTTCTTCAAGTCCTCGAAACTGAGGCCGGTTCCGCCGGCTTGCATCTGCTGCTCGTACACCTCTTCCGGGGTTTCGGTGCCAACGGGCAAATCGAGGCGCCGGGCGAGGGCCGAGAATATCTCCTCGTCGGAGCGGCATTCATGGGTCCTGATGGCCTGCTGGTTGGCGAGCACCACATTGCCGGAAATGGTGGGCAGGCCCGCCACTTCGTTGATCTCGGCCCAAAACGCGGCGGGCAGGATGATGTCGGCGAGCTCCGCCGTCGGCGTCATGAACAAATCGGCGCAGACAATGAAATCGAGATTCATCAGGGACTCATAAACGGTTTTCGAATCCCCATAGGTGGTCAGCGTGTTGTTGCCGAAGATCAGCATCGCCTTGACCCAATAGGGATCGCCGGTGCGCATGGCCTTCAGCACGCTGGGAATATGGGCGGCGGGCAGTTGCGCACCCTCGGCGCACAGCACTTTGAATTGATCATAGCCGAGGCGCTTGGCGTTCTGCTCCGGCGACAGGTTTTCGATCAGGCTGGGAACCGGCCCCAGCCCGTGCATGCCGAACACCCAGCCGCCGGGCACGTCGATATTGCCGGTGATCGAGGGGATGATGGAAACGGCGCGCACTGTCTGGATGCAGTTGGGGGTATGCTCGATGGCGACGCCCCATTCCATCAGGGCCGGCTTGATGGTCGCGAACAAGCGCGCCGCTTCGCGGATTTTGTTCGCCGGCACCCAGGTGATTTCTTCGGCCCATTCCGGGGTCATGTCCTTGACCCGTTCCGTGAGCTCCGCAAAGCCGTGGGTGTAATTCTCGACGAATTCGGTGTCTTCCAAGCCCTCCTCGATGATCACATGGATCATGGCGAGGGCCAGGGCGTCGTCGGAGCCGGGCCTGAGTTGCAGCCAGAGATCGGCCTTTTTCGCAAGGAAGGTTTCGCGGGGATCGATGACGATCACCTTGGGCGCGTATTGGAAGGCGTCGCGGGCGTTGAAGCGGGTTTCCCCGTCGGGGCCGGAATTCAAGGGCTGGTGGCCCCAATAGCAGATGCATTCGGCCTGAACGTCCCCTAAGAAGTCGCTCACCGGCAGATCGCCATGGGTAAGGAAGGTGGTGTTGACCCTTGGGTGGAAGCATTGGGCGAAGCCGGGCTCGCTCCAATTGGGGCTGCCGAAGGAGAAGGCGAAGCGCGACACCCAGCGGATATGGTGGCGCCCGGTGCCGGTGCCGAGATGCACCGCTTCGGCGCCGTACTCATTTTTGATCTTGGTCAGCCTTTCGGCGATCTCGTCTAGGGCCTCGTCCCAACTTATGCGCTGCCATTCGCCGGAGCCACGCGGGCCGATGCGGCGCATGGGGTATTTGAGCCGGTCAGGATGATAGACCATCTCCATGGTGGCGTTGCCGATGGGGCAGAGGCGGCCATGGCTGAACGGGCTGTCGGGATCGCCCTCGACCTTGACCAGGTTGTCGTCCTCGACGTGCAGGAGGACGCCGCAGCCGCCGTGGCAACTGCGGCAGACGCTTTTCAATTTAGCCGTGCGCCCATCGGGCTGTAATTCCACGGCTTCGGCGATCTGGTCCAATTCACTTTCCATCGGTGATTAACAGCGCCGCCATGTTCCCTCAAAACGGCGAGCGATGCAATTGACCGGGATCAACATTTTTCGTTGGATCGCCGGAGTAAGGCCCAGCCTAATCCGCCCGCACCCGGCTGGCCCGTCTGGACGCGGTAAATTCGATGCCCAGAATCAGCACCGCGGCGACGGCGCCGATGGCGTTGGCGGTGACCACCCAACTGCCGAAGCCGGTGGGGGTCAGGAGCAGGATACCGGACGCCAAGACGCCGGCGCGCATCGGCATCGCCATAAGCCGGAACAAATAGCCGATCATCGCCGCCGATATCAGCCAGACGCCGGCGATGGCGGTGGTGACCGTAATTAACGTCAGCGCGACATTCGGATCTTGAAGCAGCAAGGACGGCGAGAACACGAACAGGAACGGAACCACATAGGCGGTCCAGCCGAACCGCATCGATGTCCAGCCGGTTGCCATCGGCGGCGCGTCGGCCATCGATGCCGCGAAAAATGCGGCAATCGCCACCGGCGGCGTCAGGAACGACATCATGCCGAGATACATGACGAACATGTGCGCCGCGATCGGCATGATGCCAAGATCAACAAGCGATGGCGCGACCAGGACCGCCAGGATGATATAGACGGCGATGGTCGGCATGCCCATGCCGAGGATGATGCAGAGGAACGCCGCAATCACCAGCAAAAGGAACAGGTTTTGCGAGCCGAATTCAACAAACAGCAGGGTGAAGGCGTAGCCGAGCCCGGTGACCGATAGAATTCCGATAATGAAGGATGCACCGGCGGCGATCATCAGCAAATCTAGAATCGAAGTGCCGGTTTCGTAGAGCGCATCGTAAATGACGCCGAGCGGCATCGGGTTGACGCCCGATTTGGTGACCAGACCGACGACGACGGCGATCACCGACGCCGAAATCATGGCGTTCTCGAATCCCCAATCGAGCGGCCCGTTGAAGAGGTAATAGAGAATTCCGAAGAGCACGGAATATGCGACGAACTTAATCAATCGCGGCAGGAACGGGGCTTCGCCGAAACCGATGCAAACACCGAAAACAATAACCACCAGCGATGCGGCGATGGCCGAAACCTGGACCTGCCAATTGAGCGCGAACAGGGTGTAGATCAGAACCGCGAAGGGCAGGATAAACGGCCAGCCGTTGATCAGCACCTTGGCCAATCTGGGGATCAGGCTTTCTTCGACGCGCCTGATACCGCGCCGCGCCGCTTCCAGATCGGCCTGGATAAACAAGGCGACATAATAAAGCAGCGATGGCACCAACGCCGCGATGACAATGTCTTGGTAGGGCCTCGCCAAAATGTCGGCCATGATAAAGGCGGTGGCGCCCATCACCGGCGGCATCAGCTGCCCGCCGGTCGATGCGCAGGCTTCGATGGCGGCGGCAAGCCGGGCCGGGAAGCCGTTCCTTTTCATCAACGGAATTGTCACGATGCCGGTGGCGACGATGTTGGAGACGACGATACCGGAGACCGAACCGAACATCGAAGATGCGGTGATCGAAATCTTGGCCGAGCCGCCGCGGTAACGGCCCATCAGCGCGAGCGCCAAATCGTTAAAGAATTGCCCGCCGCCGGCCTTGATCAGGACCTGGCCGAAGAACACGAAAGTGACAACGATCGACAGCGCCACTTTAAGGATAAATCCCATCAAGGCACTGGTATCGAGCGAGGAATAGATGACCAGGCGCACCACATCGACCTGGCGGGTCTGCAAGGCGCCGGGCACCAAATGGCCGAACAACGAATATGCCGAGAATACCAATACGATCGACAGCAGCGGCCAGCCTGTCGTGCGCCGCAGCCCTTCGAAGCACAGCAAATACATGACGGCCGCGACGACCAGGGCATCCGGCGGCCGCTCGAGCATGCGCTCGACCAAGGTGTCGAAGGTAAAACCGATATAAAGGCCGGCCGCCAATCCGAGCAGCGCCGCGACCCAGTCGTACCAGGGCACGCTGGTTTTTTCAGCGCCGCGCCGGGCCGGGAAAATGATATAAACCAGCATCAGCCCAAGCCCGAGCATCGAGCCCATGATCTGCTCGTCGAGGATATTGAGCCCGATGGTGCGGAACAGGTCCGAAGACCAGGCAAGTGATCCCAGCGTCAAGAGGATCGCCAACGCCGCCTTCATCGCCGTGAGGACGGGCGATGTCAGCGAACCGGCAAGTATCTCGGCGCGCGAAAGACCGGGGCCGCCAGGTTCACCAGATTCAGTTGTCGGGCTGTCCGCCATCGCTGTTCAAACCGCAAGCTTGAAAATTAAAGATGAATAAAGCCGCGCCCCGCACCGGTCCCAACCTTTCGGGTCGGGGGGCGGTACGGGGCGCGGAACGTTCGTTTGGATGTTGCCTTGGGAGACCGGGTTATGAGCCGCCCCAGAGACCCTTTTCCTTGAAATACTTGATCGCGCCGGGATGGTACTTTACGCCGTTGAATTGAGGCGCGATCCGCTTGTCGGTGAAAAAGCCGTTGAAAATCGGATGGCCCTTGACCAGGTCCTTCTTGCTTTCGATCATCGCCTTGGCGAATTTGTAGACGATATCATCGCTCACCCAGGTCGCTGAGATGATCAGGTTGTGGATACGCAAAAAGGCCGTCGGTTTTTTTACGCCAACCGCGCCGGGGCGCGGTCTCACTATCATGATCCCGTAATCGGCCCTAATTTTTTGCACCCGCTTGACGGCGGCCGCATCGGTCGGCATTTCCAACCATTTGATGCCGCCGACGGCGGCGTCAGCCTTGCGCACCGCCGGCGCCGGCAGCGCGATCAGGGTCGAATCCAGCTTGCCCGACTCGAAATCGTTGGCTGCCGTAATCAGCCCGGATACGTTGATGCCCTTAAGATCGCTGAAATTCATGCCCGCCGACGCGAGTACGCCGAGACCCAGCGGAATGCCGTTCGGGAACGCCTGCCAACCGATCGGATATTTCTTGCCCTTCAAGTCGGTTAGCTTGACCATGCCGGAATCCCTACGCACCATGATGCCGATCGGGAAGTCCGTGATTTTTAAGACGACGCGCAAATCTTTCATCGGCTTCATCTTCGAGAACATACCCTTGCCATGCATCGCGTCGCCCATGTTGTTGACGTCGCCGATGGTGATTTCGGCCTGCCTGTTCTGTACCGCGGACTGGGTCGCGGTGGTGCCGGCGACCGGGATGACGCGGACCTGCAAATTGGTATTCGCCTGCACGGCCTTGCCGATGATCTGCGCCTGCAAGTGATTGATTGCGCCCGGCTGCAGCGTCGTGAAGCCGATCGTTTGCGCCGAGGCGCCGGCCGCCAACAGCCCGGCCAGGGCGGCGGCTGAGACAGCTGTGAATATTCTATACATGATTTTGATTCCGTGCCTATCCGCTTGACACCCACACCCACTACATCTAGGGTGGGCGTAAAGCGGATAGGGGGTTGGCTGTGGACGTTCTCG
>NZAK01000158.1 GCA_002687515.1 Rhodospirillaceae bacterium | reverse complement strand
GGAAGATCATCTCGATCGAGAACGTCCACAGCCAACCCCCTATCCGCTTTACGCCCACCCTAGATGTAGTGGGTGTGGGTGTCAAGCGGATAGGCACGAGTTAAACTATTGTTGAAGCTTTATTTGAAATCACTTTTAGCATTTTTTGGACTGCTATTGGTATTTGCCTTAGTTGGGTTGGGCGTTACTCAGTTTAACCCAACTTTCATCGACAGCATGAGTAAAAGCGAACTCCTGTTTTCGGCGGAGGCAGTTGTGTTGGTTATACTAGGTCTGATTGTCGGGGATTATTTTTATCGATTTATCCGGGCCTGGCGAGAAAAAAACCTGGCTCGTCCGACAACAAAATTGGTCGTGGGCAAATTATTGTTCAGTCCCGTGTTACCCACCATTATCGTTATTTTTGCGGCTTGGCATGTTTTAATTTGGGTACTAGGTCCTCTAGTAAATTACGTTATCGATAGTAGGGAAATTGTTGGGGAAACAAGCGAAGGTTTGATCTATACATTGGTCTTCTATGTGGCTGCATTCGGCATAGTTTTGGTTCTTCGGCGGATTCCTGCGATCAAGGGAAGCTTAACCGAGGAATAGTTCCGAAGAGCTGTTCATTCCCCACTCTCCATAATCTCGTCGATGGTTACCACGCGCTTCTCGCGCGCCGATTTGACGCCGGCGCGGATGACGGCCAGGGAGCGGGATGCCCATTCGCCGCCGACCTCGGGCTCGGCGCCGGTGCGGATGCAGTTGCCGAATTCGGCCATCTGCTCGGCCAATGTGTCGTTCGCCTCGAACGGCACGTGGTGCGGTTCCTTGTCGCCCTGTTTCATAAAATACATGCCGGTGTGCAGGCTATAAAGGGCCGACGCCTCCTTGCCGTAGATGTTCATCACATAATGCTCGCCCGCCGAGGCGTAGCCGGCATTGAGGGTCGAGACGGCGCCGCCCTCGTGCTTCATGACCAGGCCGGCGACATCCGGGTTATCGCCGGGCAGCGCCAACTGCGACAGCATGCCTGAAACCTCGGTGACCGGGCCGATCAGCATTTCCAAGACATCCACATAGTGGGGGCCGATCTGCAGCATGACGCCGCCGGGCATGCCCTCGGCGGTATAGCGCCAGTGGCCCGCTTCGAACTGGCCGAGCCGGTTGCGGCTGATATTGGCCTCGGCCTGCACTAAGAATCCGAACTCGCCGGCCTCGATCTGTTCCTTGACCCAGCGGAAATGGGTTTCGCGGCGGCGTTGGAAGCCGATCGAAAGTTTGACCTTGGCATCCCGGCATAGCGCCGCGATAGCCAAGCCCTCGCCGACCGAATTGGCGATCGGTTTGTCCAGGAACACATGTTTGCCGGCCTCGGCTGCCTGCCGCGTGGTTTCCAGATGGACGTTGTTGGGCGTCGTGTTGACGATGCCATCGATATCAGGGTCTTCGAGGATTTCTTCGTAGCTGGACGCGGCGCGGCAATCGAATTTCTCGGCGAAGGCCCGGCGCTTGTCTTCGGACCGGGTGAAGCAGGCGGCGATCTCGACCCCTTCGGCGCGGCCGACGGCGGCGGCCAATTCGTCCGACCACCATCCCAGTCCCAAAGAGGCGAGGCGCACCGTTTCCGAACTCATAAATTACTTTCCATCAGATTACTTTCGTTTGCACGGTTTATTCCATCGGGGCATCCGCTGTCTTCTTTGTCCGGCGCTCCATGTAGAAGGACCAGAACACCGACACCGCCGCCATAACCAGAAAAAACAGGCTGAACGGAGAGGTGAAGAAGATGCTGACATCGCCCTGGCTGGAGACCAGCGAAACCCGCAAATGCTCCTCCAACGGCCGGCCCAATACGAGGGCCAGCAACAACGGCACCACCGGCATGTCCAGCCAGCGCATGGCGAGGCCGAGAAGACCGAAACCGAACATCACATAGACATCGAAAAAATTATTGCGCAGCGCATAACTGCCGATCACGCAGAGGATGGCAATGATCGGCATCAAGAGCGATTTCGGCATGGCCAGCACCTTGACCAGCAAACGCAATCCCAGAAGCGCGATGATGATGTTGAAGATATTGGCCCAGAAAAACGAAAAGATAATGCCGTAGGCGAAATCGCCCCGTTCCAGAAACAACAGCGGCCCCGGCGCCAGCCCATGAATCAGCAGCGCGCCGATCAATATCGCGGTCACCGGATCGCCGGGAATGCCAAGGGTCATCATCGGAATAAGGGCACCGCCGGTGACCGCGTTGTTGGCGGCTTCCGGCGCGGCGATGCCTTCGGGGGCGCCATCGCCGAACTTTTCCGGCCGCTTGTTCAGTTTCTTGGCGTAGTCATAGCTGATGAAGGCGGCGATCGGCCCGCCGGCGCCGGGCAGGATGCCGAGAAAGGCGCCGACCGGCGCGCCGATCGAAACCGGCAGGCGCAGGGCCTTGAGATCGGATAGCCTGGGGAGGACCCGTTGGATGCGCGCCGCCGAGGTTTCTCCCTGTTGCTCGCGGATGGTTTCCGACAAATTATCCACCAGTTGCGGGATGGCGAACAGCCCGATCAGCGCGGTCAGGAAATGAATGCCGGCGATCAGGTTCACCTGATCGAAGGTGAAACGCGCCGTGCCCATCATCGGGTCTTGGCCGATGGTCACGATCATCAGCCCGATCAGCGCCGACAGCAAACCCTTGACCAGGGATTGGGCGGCGAACGAGCAGATGATGGTCAGTCCGAAAAAGACCAGGCTGAAAAGGTCCGGCGATTGAAATTTGAGGGCCAATTCGGCGAGCAGCGGCGCGATGAAATAGAGGCAAAGGAAACTGAACACACCGCCGATGAAGCTGGCGGTTATGGCAAGCCCGAGGGCGCGTCCGGCATCGCCCCTTGCCGCCATCGGATGGCCGTCGAGGGCCGTCGCCGAGGCCGACGGCGTTCCCGGAATATTGAGGAGGATGGCGGAAAAACTGCCGCCGGTCATGCCGCTGACGTAAAGGCCCAAAAGCAGCGCGATGGAGATATCGGGCGGCAGGACGAAGGTCAGCGGCAGGACGATGATGATGCCGGTCGAGATGGTCATGCCCGGGATCATGCCGACGACCAGGCCCAAGAGGCAGCCGACGGCGGTCGCCGCCAGGGTCGCCGCCATGCTGGCCTGGGTGAAGCCGGCGATGATATCGGGGTTCATTAGACCAAATCCCCCAAAATGCCGGCCGGCAGCAGGATCTGAAACACCTCGCGAAACAGGAAAAAGACCAGCAGTGAAATGACCACCGAGCCGCCGATCACCCAGGCCGGCCGCTTTTCGCCGTAGAGCACCATGAGCACCGCGAACAGGGGAATATTGGCGGCGATGAATCCGAGATAGGGAAGCGCCGCCAGATAAATGACGGCGGCGGCCAGGCCGATCCCGCAGCGTCCGGCGGGAATTTTGGGGATATCGGGCAGCTTGCCGGACAGCGCCGGTAGGAAGCCCTGAACCAGCAGCGCCGCCGAAAGAACAAGGAAGCAGCTAACCACCACCAGCGGGAAAAACGATGGTCCGGTGGCGTTTTCGATATTGCGGGTGGGCAGATCGGTGGCAAGCACGGCGTAACCGACGCCGAGGGCGATCAGAATGGCCGCCGATACCAGGTTCCGTTTGCGCATGGCGCCCATAAGCTTGCCTAAAAACCAGACTGCCCCGCCTTCGCCGGGAAGACGGGACAGCCCATAACCTAACTTATGAAGAAGCTTATTTCTTCATTTTCGACTTATAGATGCCAGCCGCCTTCATCAGGCCGGCGATCTGCGCATTGTCCTTTTTCAGCTTGGCGGCGAAGGCCTTGGAGCCGAGCGGCGCCAGTGTGAATTTGAGCTTGGCGGCACGCGCCTTGAAGGATTTGGAATTGGCCGCCTTGATCATCGCGGCTTCCAGTTTGGCTTTCACCGATGCCGGCGTGCCCCTGGGTACCGACAGCCCCCGGAACAGATCGAACGAAATATCGTAGCCCATTTCCTTGGCGGTCGGCACGTTCGGCGCGGCGGTGTTTCTTTTGCCGCTGGAAACGGCCAGGAAACGCAGCTTGCCGGCTTTCACCAGCTTCAAGGGCGCGATGAAAATGTGCACCGCCGCATCGGCTTCGCCGGAGAGAACGATCTTGTTACGTTGCGGCCCCTTGACCGGCAGCATGATGGCCTTGCATCCGGCCGCCTTGGTGAGCGCGATGGCGAACAGGTGCGTGGCGCTGCCGAAACCGGCGAAGGCGACCTTCAGCTTGTTCGGGTTGGCCCTGCATTCGGCGGCGAAATCCTTGAAGCTTTTCCAGCGCGCGTTTTTCTTGACCACGAACGGCACCGGCTGAAATTCCACCTGGCCGATATGATCGAGCGCATTGTAGTCGAATGGCACGTTGCCGATATTGGTGGTGGTCAAGATCGAGGTCGAATTCCAGGCGACCGTGTAACCATCGGGCTTGGCGTTTTTCACATATGTATATGTGATGGCGCCGCCGCCGCCGGGCTTGTTGACGGCAACCACCGGCTTGCCCAGGATTTTGCTCATTTCCTTGGCCAAAAGGCGGCCTTCGATGTCGGCACCGCCGCCGGCGCCGAACGGAATAATGAATTGAATGGCTTTTTCCGGCCACTCGGCCTTGGCTTCCGCCGCCGCCAACAATGCGATGGCCGCGGTTCCGGCGAAAACAGATTTAAGAATATTCATGCTATCTCTCCCTAAATGACCAATCTTTTATAAGACCGGTTGCCAGTCTTTTATAAGACCTGATGAAGGTAGTTAAAATCTATAAAGGCGAGCCCGTCAACCTCCGCCGGATGAGGCGCCGATGGCTTGCAGCGCGGCTTCGGAAATGGCCGCGTCCTGTTGCCAGTCGCCGCCGCTGACGCCGATGCCGCCGATGCAATGGCCGTCGATGAATATGGGGTAGCCGCCTTCCATGGCGGTCCAGCGGTCGGCGCCCGCCGCCAGGCTGAGGCCGATGGCGTGCAAGGTATCCAGATCCTGGCCCTGCGCGCCCTTGGTGGTCGTCGGACGGCGGTTGGAGGCCGCCGTCACCGCCTTGGTGGTGGAGGAATGCACGGTGTGGAAGCGGCCGCCGTCCATGCGTTCTAAGAGCAGCATATGGCCGCCGGCATCGACAATGGCGACGGTTACCGCGATGCCGAATTCCTGGGCCTTATCGATGGCCGCCAGCATCATCGATTTGGCGCCCGTACTGGTCAGTCGCAAGGTGGGGGCGGTGGGCATCGGGAAACCTTTCCTATCTCAATTCGAAGCGGTGATCACGAAACTTTCGCGCAATATGGCATGATCGCCGCGGGCTGCCTTTGTCGGCAGGACTATTAATCATCCGGAGCGCAAAGGTCCAGGCCGTTCGTCAAAGCGTTACTTGGGCGCGACTTGGGCGCCGCTTGGCCCGCCTTTTGCACCAATTCCTGCCGCCGTCTGACGATTGAATATTGAGAGACTTCCAATGATTAGCGTATTGTGGCCTATCATTATACAATATATAGTGTCTTCCCATGTCGGGGGCCAAAACGAAACTTTGGGCGTTGGGAGCATATAATGGGTAGCGATATTGCCGGGCACGGCTTGTGCCGGCTTATCCCGGTCGTTTTTGCCGGATTTCTGCTGGCCGGGTGCGAAAACGTGTTTCCCAAGGGCGGCCCATTTGGCGGTTTCACGCGGACGCCGCAGGCGGCGGACACTTCGTCGCTATCGGAACGAGGTATCGGCAAACTCGCCAAGGGTGAATTGCTGGCCGCGCAGGGATTGTTCGATCGTGCCCTGCAACAGAATCCGCGTGACGTCCATGCCCTCATGGGCAAGGGATTGATCTATCAACAGACCGGCCAATTGGTACAGGCGCGCGCCGCATTCGAAGCGGTGCTGGCGCTGCGGCCGGGCGATGCCCAGAAGATGGTGGTGCTCAACAACCCCCAACCCCGATCCGTCCGCGAAATTGCCAGCGTCAATCTCGGCCTTTTGCACAGCCGTGGCGTGCCGACATCGATGAGTGGCGCCGCGGCGCCGGCACAGCCCGGTGCCGCGGTGCGGCAACCCGGGCCTGGCGCGCAGCCGTCCTTTGGCACGCCGCCGCCGCCGCTTCGCCCGCAAGCGCAAGCGCCGGCGCCGCAAATCCGTCCCTCGGCGCAGCCGCCGGTCGGCCCGTTTACCGGCCCGTTTACCAATGTGGTATCGCGGTTTCAGACACTGGCGAATTTGCGTGACCAAGGTCTGCTGACGCCCGACGAGTACAATCAAAGGCGCGCCGCCAACAAGGGCGCGCTGCTGCCTCTGACTTCACCGTCGCCGGCGACCGGGCTGGATCGTTCGGTGCCCTCGACGGAACAGATCGCGCAGCGGCTGCGGGCCATCCGCCGGGCGCTTGAATTGCGCGCCATCACCGTCCGCCAGCATGGCGCCGAGCGCGCCATGATCGTCGATGGGCTGATGCCGGCGAAGCCGCGCCAGCGGGCAAACCCAGCGCCGCCGCCGAAGGGCCTGATGGCAGCGGCCGATGCGGTGCGCCGCGTCGAAGCGCTCCAGGAAATGAAACTGGTAACCTCGGACGAGTATACCAAGGAACGATCGGCCATCGAAAAATCATTGCGGCCGGCCGGCTCGACACCCGCCGCGCAGCAGCAAAAGAGCGCCGCGCAAGCCGCCCGGGCGGCCAAGCCGACAGGCCCGCAGCCGGCCTTGCATGTCGGTTCGTGGCGTTCGGAGCAGGGCGCCAACCGCGCCTGGACCCAGCTGCGCCGGGTCTACCGGTCGGTATTTTCGAAAATGAGACCCGAGATTTCGCGCGTCAATCTGGGCCGCGGCAAGGGCGTATTTTTCCGTCTCATCATCGGGCCCTTCAAAACCCAGGCGGCGGCGCGAAAGGCTTGCAGCACACTCAAGCGCCGCCGTCAGTATTGCGAACCGGCCTTCATGAGCGGCGCCGGCTAGGGCCGGGCAACTACTCCAATTTATTTGTCCTATTGAACGCGCCGGACCGGCGCGACCGGCGCGGCGCTCACCGGCGGCTGGTTGCCGCCGCCTGGTGAAACCGTCAAATCGACATCGGCGCCGCCGAGGGCGCGGCGTTGGATCTGAATGGTCAGGACCCGATTGCCGCGGGTATAGGTCAGAACGCTGACCGCCGAGCGCACCGAGGCGATTTCCCGCCAGCCGAATTCGGCCGTCCGCTGCTTGAAGAAATTGAATGTGGCGGCGGCGTTGAAGCCGGTTTTCAGGACCAGCCGCCCGATCCATGCATCGCGCTCGCCAAAGATCAACGAGCGGTCGGTATCCATCTGGGCGCCCCTCGGGATGGGGATGTCCTGGAAATCCGAAAATGCGGGCTGATTGGGCTGGCCTTCCTGGCCCTCGATGGCGGCGGACGGAGCGACATCGACCGAACTGCCGACGGAACAGCCGGAAAGCGCAATTGCAAGAAGGGCGGTGGCAACCAAGGGCGCATGTTTGATCAGCGGCATCGAGCACTCCCCCGCATCAAATTTCCGCAACAAATATCATATCGCACCAGCCCCCGCGGACGCCGGCGGCGACGTAAATTCACCGGACCAGATCAGCGGCCCAATGCCGGTCTATCAGATTCGCGGAACCGGTGTCTATATGCGCCATCAGGCACGCCGACTGTTGAATAATTCCGCCGGTTTATGTATAATATGCGCTTGCCTTAACGGGGCTCGCATTTTTTTTCGTAAATAATGTGATCCGCGTTTGACAAAACATTTTGGACGCCCTAAAAAGCGCCTCTCTCGGGCGCGGTCTTCCGCGCTCGTTTGTTCTCTGGGGTTCGCCCCGGGGAACGTGCTCTTGGACATTGTTGATTATGGAAGGGATGCGCAGGCGGCGGTCGTCGCGATGGCGAATTGACCGTCTGGTCTTGCGCATTCAGATACGTACGTACGCAAACGTACGCCATGTTTGTGTGAGTTAGATGGTTCTCTGTCTTTCCGTCTCCCGCTTGCGGGGGAAGGAAAATTAACTTGAGAGTTTGATCCTGGCTCAGAGCGAACGCTGGCGGCATGCTTAACACATGCAAGTCGAACGAGGTCCCCGGGCTTGCC
Organism: Rhodospirillaceae bacterium; assembly: GCA_002687515.1. GTDB lineage: Bacteria > Pseudomonadota > Alphaproteobacteria > Rhodospirillales > UBA2165. The sequence continues at coordinate 259 of NZAK01000158.1, read as the reverse complement.
CGGGATCACCTAGTGGCGAACGGGTGAGTAACACGTGGGAACCTGCCTTACGATGGGGGATAACTGCTGGAAACGGCAGCTAATACCGCATACGCCCTTCGGGGGAAAGGCTTCGGCCGTCGTTTGAGGGTCCCGCGTCCGATTAGCTTGTTGGTGAGGTAACGGCTCACCAAGGCGACGATCGGTAGCTGGTCTGAGAGGATGATCAGCCACACTGGGACTGAGACACGGCCCAGACTCCTACGGGAGGCAGCAGTGG
>NZAK01000157.1 GCA_002687515.1 Rhodospirillaceae bacterium | reverse complement strand
GTCGTGATGCCGGCACATCACAAGCATCGGGCAACGCATCCGGCGGGCTTGGGAAGCCGCCCTTCGGGTCCCATATCCCGGCCTCCCGGGGCGTCGAGCACCCTTGACGATGTTCCGGCATCGCCCGCGGGCGCTCTCCTGCCGGGAAACCGGGATATGGGATCGTATGGGTACCATATGTTTGATTCTATCCACTAGCCCCCGCCGATGCGTTCGGCCAGGGTACCGACGGCGACCGCGAAAAATGTAGATCGATTCCATTTCAGCGTCACCCGATAATTATTATAGACCAGAAAAACCGGACCGCCGCCGGCCTTGCCGGCGCGCACCAGGGAGGCCGAAAGATTGCGCCTCGGCAACCCGGAACCGTCCGGCCGGCGCACCCCGATTCGCTGCCATTCGCGCATCGGTTTTTTCACCTTCAGTCCGATCAGCGACGGATCGAACCGGTCCGGAAGCCTGACCGCCCGCCCCCAGGTCTGATCGCCGCGCCATCCCGATTTCGACAGATAGTTGGCCGCCGAGGCAAAGGCGTCGGCCCGGTTGCGCCAAATATCGCGGCGCCCGTCGCCATCGTAATCGATGGCGTAGGCTTCGAAGCTGGACGGCATGAATTGGAACTGCCCCATGGCGCCGGCCCAGGAACCCTTCATTTTATCCGGCGTGATGTGGCCTTGATCGACGATGCGCAGCGCCCGGATCAACTGGCCGCGGAAAAACCGGCTGCGCCGCCCGTCATGGGCAAGGGTGGCCAAGGCGCGGATAACGGAAAAGCCGCCATCGATACGCCCGAAATCGGTTTCGATACCCCACAAGGCCACGATAAAGCGCGGCTGGACGCCATATTTCCGGCCGATCTTGGTCAGCAAGTCGCGATGTTCGGCGAACTTGGCCCGGCCCCTGTTGACGCGGTGCCTGGGCACCACGCGCGCCAAATACTGATCGAAGGTCAGGGTGAATTCCGGCTGCCGTCGGTCCAATTCGATGACCCGCTTGATCGGCGTCAGGCCGCCGAGCGCCCGGTCCAGGGTTTCAGGCCGGATGCCCTTGGCCAGGGCTTCGGCGCGCAAGCCCGCGAGCCAGGTATCGAAGTCGGCCGCCGCGGCGGCGGCATTTGCCCAGGAATTCACCGCGCCGAGAACCAGGACCAAGGCCAATGCCGGCGGGCTGAAAAATTTATTTCGCTTCATCAATTACACCAAAAACCGGTTAGCCGCTTTTTCCCTGGCCGGTCGATGACGGATACGGCGCCGGCAGAAGAGTATCGGTCCGTCCGGTTAGCCAATAAAACGATAATCCTAACCATTCGTGAACACCGCGCGCGAAGGCGTTCATGCCACTGCGAAAACGAAATTTCAATTGCCAGAAACTTTTATCGCCGGTGGTCTGATAATCGACCGGAACCGGCAACACATTCCAGCCGGCGCGCCGAAAGACACCGATGGTGCGCGGCATGTGAAAGGCCGAGGTGATCACGATCCAGCTTTCGCCGGATTGCGGGCGGACCAGGGATTTCGAAAATTTGACGTTCTCGAAGGTATTGCGGGACCGGTTCTCGAAGGTAACGCGCGCGGTATCGAGCCCCCAAGACCGCAAAACCGGCCGCGCGTAATCGGCTTCCTTGACCGATTGGTCGCGGAGTGATCCGGAGCCGCCCGAGAATACCAGTTTGGCGTCCGGGTAGCGGTTCGCCAGCCTGACGAATTCGGCCATCCGCCCGCCGGCGATCTCGACCGCGGTATCGCCCCTCATTTTGGCGATGAACTGATTGAGGGCGCCGCCGAGCACAATAATCCCGGCGACCCTTTCCGGCATCGGGTCGGGTTTTGCGAACCGGTCTTCGAGCATCGCCAACATCGTGCCGCCAACCGGAAACACAGCTATCACCAGGGCGAAGAGCGAAGCCACGGCGATCAATCCGCGCCCGAAACGCGCCTTCCGCGTCCAAAGCAAAATGGTTCCGATTGCCAGGACCATAAGGAACAGGTTGCCTGGATCGGCCACGAACCAGAGGATTTTGGACAAATAGAAAAACATCGGCCACTGATAGCAACGCCCCCGGTCGAGGGCAATAGGCGGCGGCAACAGGCGGTGGCGCCGATCGCGCGGAATTCAACCGGGATCAAAAACGGATGTTGCCAGGATCGCGGCCATCCGGCAAAGATTTACCCGCACGGCATTAACGGGAGGATAAAATGGCGGACAACGGCACGGTTGAAATCTCGGGCGGGCGGCTCGGCTTTATCGGCCTCGGCACGATGGGCATGCCGATGGCCCTCAATCTTTTGCGGGCCGGCCACAGGCTCGGGGTCTGGGGGCGCAGTCCGGACAAATTATCCGGCGCCATCGATGCCGGCGCCGAACTTGCCGCATCGCCCAGGGCGCTTGCCGGACAATCGGACACCCTGTTCCTCTGCGTCACCGATACCGACGCCGTCGAAAGCATCGTGTTCGGCGAAGGCGGCATCGCCGAGGGCGCATCGGAGACATTATTGCTGGTCGATCATTCCTCGATCAATCCGGACCGCAGCCGGGACTTCGCGGCGCGGCTGAAAGACGCCTGCGGCGCCGGCTGGGTGGATGCGCCGGTCTCGGGCGGACCATTCGGTGCGCGGGACGGCACCCTGGTGATCATGGCCGGCGGCGAGGATAGCGATATCGCCCGCCTCCGCCCGGCCGCCGAGGCCACCTCCCAGCGGCTCACCCATATGGGCCCGGTCGGCTGCGGCCAGGCGACCAAGCTGGTCAACCAGATGATCATCGGCGCCGAAATCGCGGTCCTCGCCGAGGCGCTCGGCTTCGCCAGGACCTACGGCGTCGATTGCAAGCTGGTGCCCGAAGCATTGGCCGGCGGCTGGGCCGATTCCACCGTGCTGCAGGATCATGGCAAGCGCATGATCGCCGCCGCATACCGGGAATCGGCGCCCGGCAACATGATCAAGGACATGAACAATGCCTGCGACATGGGCCAGGCGACGGTTTCCCCAATGCCGGTGACCGCCCTGGTGACCGAGCTCTACCGCATGCTCAATGCCCAGGGCGACGCCGCCAAGGGCCAGATCGGCCTGATGTGGCTGTATGCTCAGGAGGCGCTTTAAGGTAGGCTGCCAAGACCATCCGTTAGAAAACGCCGGGAACCACAGACTCGTTGATATTTGCTGATAGAAATGAATTTTCTTTCTGAGACAATGGACGCTTACCTGCAAAGCTGGTTTGTTCAAAAACAAAATGGCGATACCATATTTTATCCGGGATATGGCCGAAAGGGCTACCTAATCGAAGATGAGATAACTTACAAAAAATTCTGTAAATTGATGAAAATGAAACACCTATTTGGTGCAATATTCTCTTTAATTATAATTATATTTACTTGTTATTTCATTTTTTCTTCAAGAATTATTTACCCTCCAGATTTTCTTGGAAATTTATTCTCATATTTAATAATGTTATTTTTGATTGAATTGGTCGTGATTTTAGCAATCAAAATATACATAAAATTTCTGTTGCGTTCCTTGAAGCGTATAACCGAACGCTACACATTTCGTATGCGGCTAAGAAAGTATTATTCAAAATTGGAGTTTCGTCCGCTTTGGTTGTTTTCGATATGCATTGCAGTGCTGTCGGCGGCTTTTGTTTGGCCTTTACCAATCATACTGGAAATAGACACCTATTGGGCGGTTTTGATCGTATTCTTGCCGGTCCTTATGCTTTTTATCCAGCCCGCTACCAAGTATTACTTCTGCCGTTCCACGGGTCGCGGCCAAAAGGCGAACCAACGATCCTAGTGCCCGAACCAAGCGCGATCCGCCGATTAGATATCTGGATGCCACGGTCAAGCCGTGGCATGACAATTAGGCTTGCCGCAATCCTCCACCCTATCGTCATCACGCGACTTGATCGCGTGATCCAGGGTTGTCGGGCACTCACCTGCCTTTTTTATCCGGCTTGACTTGGCGGTCGAGCGGTTCTTCAAATATCTACATGAGTGGCGGCTGGGGGTACATCATGACCAATGAGCGCAACGGGACGCTGTATGTGGGCGTTACCTCGGATATCGCGCGCCGGGCATGGGAGCATCGATCCGGCCTGGTGGAAGGATTCACCAAAAGGTACGGGCTAAAGCGCCTTGTCTATGCCGAACGGCACGAACGAATCGAGGACGCCATACACCGCGAAAAACGTATCAAAAGTTGGCGGCGCAATTGGAAGCTGGAACTGATCGAAGGCCAGAACCCGAAATGGGACGACCTTTACAAAACACTGATCTAAGTGCTTCCTGGATGCCACGGTCAAGCCGTGGCATGACGGTAATATTTTTCCTCCCCCTGTCGTCATCACATGACTTGATCGTTTAATCCAGGGGCTTCACGGATCGTCCAGCCGGAAAATCAGTTGGGATTCAGCACCCGCACCTCATCGCCCACCTCGATGCGCATCATGTCGCGGCCGATGGCGAGCGGGCCGTTGTAGGCGGTGCGGGTGCGGCGGATCAGGGCATCTTCACCCCCACTCGCCCCCTGGCGGCCGAAGACGATGTGGCTGTAGACGGCGAGCCTGGGCTGGGCGCGGCGGAATCCCTCGCCCGCCTGTTCCGGCGAAGTGTGATGGGCCGAGCGGCGCCCCCTGCCCGCTGCCGGCGCCCGGCCCGCCGTCATCGACACTTCGTGGATCAACAGGTCGGTGCCCTTGGCGGCGCGGATAACATTTTCTGAAAAGCGGGTGTCGCCGGACAGGGTCACCGAGCGGCCGCCGTGTTCGATGCGAAAGCCGAGGGCCGGGAACTGGCTCCGGGCGCTGGCGTCCAGGCGCGGCGGCCAATGATCGACGGCGAAGGCGGTGACGGTGACGCCGGCTTCGGCGAAGATGCGCCCCGCTTGCACGTCCTTAGGCTCGAGGCTGGCCGCCGGGCGGCGGCGGTTGCTCCGGTATTTGATATCCCAGGCGAAGGCCTTTTCGAGGTGCCGGGCCATCTCCTCGGTCCCCGGCGGACCCCAGAGCCTGAGCGCGCCGCGCCGGCCGAGGGCCGAGCCGGTGAGCAACAAATCGGCAAGCCCGGTCAGGTGATCGGAATGCAGATGCGTCAGGAACAGCTTGTCGGCGCGCCCGATCAAACGCTCGTCCGCCGCCGCCAGCCTCTCGACCAGGCCGCGCCCGGCATCGAAGACCAGGACCAGACCGCCGGCTTCGATCAGGGTGATGGCGTTGGCGCGCTTGGTTATCATGCCGCGCCCGCCGCCGCCCGGCCCGGCGCCGGTGCCGAGCAGGGTGACGCTGATCTGCCCCTTGGCCCCGATCACCGGGGCGCCGGCAATCAGAAGGATGAGCATTAAAGCGGCGAGCAGCCGATTGGGCATGGTGGTTATCCTCTGGACAGGCATCAATCGTTCGTTTGCGCCGCGCCGTCTTTCGGCGCCTCTTCCTCGACCGCCTTGATGTGGGCGATCAATGGATAGAGCGAGCCGCAAGGGGCGATCATGAAACCGAGGCCGCCTTCCTTGTAGGCCTTGCGCACCACATAGATATTCCAAAAACGCGACAGGAATTTGCGGAACATGGTAGCGAGGCCCGCCGTCGTCTCGCCGCGTTCGACCAAATCGCCGGCCCGCTGCGAGGTGTAGAGATCGAGGCGTATCGGCATGTCGGATATGTTGCGGCCGGCGCGGAAACGCCCCAGGTCTTCCAGCGCATCTGGCGACCGGATTTAGCCCTTGCCGTTCAGTTTGCGCAGCGCCGCGACACCCTTCTTGCGGTGGGCGCGGCTGACTTTGAGCTTCGCCGTTAACGCCTTGCGCGCCTTATCGCTATCGGCGCCCTCGATCTTCTTCTTCAACTTGGCTTCCTTTTTCCTCAGCTTCGCGAGAATCTTCTTCAGGGCCGCCTTTTGCTTTTTCTTTTTGCCGCTCTCATGGTCGAGAACGTCCCGAAGGGACTTTATGATGTTACTGGTTTTCATGGTTCCCATCCTTCAAGACTAGTGGTCTGTATCATCTAATTTGCACCCCTACGACGGCGCTGCAAGGTTTCCGGCGAGGAGCGTGCCGCGCCGTGGTGCCGATCCACCACAAGTGGCGCGCCCACGGACATTTGGGATGTCCGGGAGCCTTGCAGCGCCGCCCGAAGGGTCGCTTTTCCCGTCCCC
>NZAK01000156.1 GCA_002687515.1 Rhodospirillaceae bacterium | reverse complement strand
GGGATCGCCGGGGACACGACCGCGCCGACCAGGGCGGGGTTATATTCGGGAGAGTGGCAGCATCCTACATGTTGTGGGTATGGGCGTTAAGCGGATAGGTACGGAATTTTCTATTTTTAATCAAACATTTGTAGAATAATTTATAAAAACAATGTTACGCCGTTAAGATAATCTGTGCCTATTTCCCTATGCTGGATTGTCGTTTATCGTCGCTTCCGCCATGAACGAAAAATCAAATAGCGCCCCGCCCGACGGCAGCTACCTCAACGGTTCCCACTGGGGCATCTTCCACGCCGAGGCGCGCGGCGGCCGCGTTGTCGGCGTTCGCCCGTTCGAGCTGGATCCGCATCCGACACCGCTGATCGAAGCGATCCCCAGCATGGTGCACAACGAGGCCCGCATCGAACAGCCGATGGTGCGCGAGGGATTTCGAAAAAATGGCTGGCAAAGCGATACCTCGGGGCGCGGAACCGACCGCTTCATACCCGTAAGCTGGGACGAGGCCGCCGCCTTGACGGCCGGCGAATTGGACCGTGTCCGGAGCGAACACGGCAATGCATCTATCTTCGCCGGCTGCGAAGGCTGGGACAGTTCCGGCGTGTTCCAGCGCGGCAAGAACCAAATCCAACGCCTGCTCAATCAGATCGGCGGTTACACCGGCAAGGTGCTGACCTATTCCACCTCGGCGGCCAATATCATCCTGCCCCATGTGGTTGGATCGTCGGCACCTCTGACGGCGCCGACCACCTGGCCGAGCATCGCCCAATCGGCTGAACTGTTCGTCGGTTTCGGCGGCCTGCCGGCCAAGAACGTGCAGGTGGACAATGGCGGCGGCGTACATATGTATGAAACCTGGCTCAGAGCGTGCCGGGAAGCGGACGTAAGCTTCGTCAATATCAGCCCGTCGCGCACCGATATGCCCGATTATCTGGACGCCGAATGGCTGCCGGTGCGCCCCAATTCGGACACCGCGCTAATGCTGGCGCTGGCGTATACGCTGGTGGCCGAGGGACTGCACGACGAAACCTTCCTAGGCCAAAATTGTGTCGGCTTCGACAAGTTCAGGCCTTACCTGATGGGCGAAACCGACGGCCAGCCCAAATCCGCCGCCTGGGCCGAGGCGATTACCGACATTCCCGCCGGGGCCATCGAAACCCTGGCCCGCCGCATGGCGGGCGCCCGGACCATGATCAACGTCACCTGGTCGTTGCAGCGGGCCGACAATGGCGAGCAGCCCTTTTGGATGGCCATCGCCCTGGCCGCCATACTGGGCCAGATTGGCTTGCCCGGTTGCGGCGTTGCCTGCGGTTACGGCACCACCGGCGGGCGTGGCAATCCCAGCCGCAACCTGCCGGTGCCAAGCTTTCAAACAGGACCGAACCCGATCGACAGCGTCATTCCGGTGGCGCGCATCGCCGAAATGCTGGAAGGGCCGGGCCAGGAATATGATTTCAACGGCGCCAAATGCGTCTATCCCGATATTCGGCTGGTCTATTGGGCCGGTGGCAACCCCTTTCACCACCATCAGGACCTCAACCGGTTCCTAAGGGCCTGGCAAAAACCGGAAACCATAATCGTGCAGGACCCGTTCTGGACGTCGACGGCGCGCCGCGCCGACATCGTTTTGCCGGCGACGACACAACTTGAACGCAACGATCTCGGTGCCCGGCGCGGACACCGCTTCGTTTTCGCCATGCAGCAGGCCGTCGCGCCGGTCGGCCAGGCGCGCAACGATTATGAAATCGTCGCCGACATCGCCGGTCATTTGGGGCTCAGGGATAGGTTCACCGAGGGCCGGGGCGATACCGATTGGCTGCGCCACATCTATGACCTTTGGCGCCAGGGCATTTCCCGCTCCGGCATCGAAACGCCTGATTTCGAAAGCTTCTGGGAACAGGGATATTTCGAAATGCCGGCACCGGAAACGCCCCATATTCTGTTCGAGGACTTCCGCGCCGATGCGGCGGCGCACCCATTGCCGACCCCATCGGGAAAGATCGAGATATTCTCCGATACCATCGCCGGCTTCGGTTATGCGGAAATCGCCGGGCATCCGGCCTGGACCGAACCGGTGGAATGGCTGGGCGCCGATGCCGCCGCAACCTATCCCTTGCATCTGTTGTCGAACCAGCCGCGCTGGCGGCTGCACAGCCAAGGGGACGCCGCGGAGGTCAGCCGCGGCCACAAGATACAAGGCCGCGAAGCGGCGTTCATCAGCCCCGCCGATGCCGAAGTGCGCGGCATCAAGGACGGCGATGTGGTCCGCATATTCAACGAACGCGGATCGTGCCTGGCCGGCGCCGTGGTGAGCGAAAACCTGCGCCCGGGCGTGGTTCAGCTTCCCACCGGCGCCTGGTTCGACCCCGAAGACCCGGCGACCATCGGCAGCCTTGAGGTGCATGGCAATCCGAACGCCCTGACCCGCGATGCCGGCACCTCGCGTCTGGCGCAGGGACCGGTGGCGCAAAGCGCGCTGGTCGAGATGCAACGCTTCGATTTACGCCCGCCGGCGATTACCGCCTTCACACCGCCGGAACCAGCGGCGGCACGCTAGTGGATGGCGGCGGACCGTAACCCAATCCCCGGGGCGCGAACAGGCGCATGGCTTCACCGACGCCGGCAAGTTCGGCATCGCCGAGGTCGTCCCAATCGATATCCAGGTTATCGGCGAAGGCGCGGCTGGCGATCACCCTCCGACCGCTGACCTTGGTCTGGCCTTCGAGGCGCGCCGCCTCGTTGGCGGCGGCGCCGATGACCGAGAATTCCAGCCGGTCCGGCAGGCCGATATTGCCGTAGATCACGTCGCCCAGATGCAGCCCGACGCCGTATTCGATGAGCGGCAGGCCGGCTCCGGCGCGTTCGGCGTTGGCGTCGGCGCAACGCCGCTCCGCATCTTTTGCCGCCTTGATGGCGGCCTTGCAGGCCTTCGTAACACCGGCCTTGCCCCTACCGATGGTGAAGATGGCCAGCACCGCATCGCCGATGAAGCGCAAAACCTCGCCGCCGCCATCCTTGACCGCGCCGGCGGTGCATTCGAAATAACGGTTGACCATGTCGAAGAAGGCGACCGGCTCCAACTCCTCGGCGAGCGCCGTCGAGCGGCGCATATCTGAAAACCAGATGACGGCGTGGATTTTCTCGTGATCGCCGCGCTGAATGGAACCGTCGAGCACGCGTGCGCCGGCATCCCGGCCCAGATAGGCATGCACGATGTTTTCGGTAACTTCCCGCTTTATCAAGACCTTGATAGCAAGCGCCATGCGCCGCCCGACGCGCAATAGCGCCGCGATATCGGTATCGGTAAATCCATTTTCGCGCCGGGTCAGCCACGAACCGGCAATGCCGTCGGGCATCGGTTCGCCGGGCAATTTGACGCAGAAGGGAACCAGGTAGGCGATGTAGTCCGTACCCCCATTATTGTCGCGCAGCCCTTCCAGGATCGAGTAATCCAGGATCGCGTCCTCGCCGACCAGGCGCCGGCGCAGATGCGGGACATCGTTGTCGGCGAGGAATTCGTAGGGACTTCCTTCCCAGCCGGCATATTTCCGGTCGTGGCTGATGGGAATGACGGTGCAACCATCCTGCTCGTTCCATAACAAAACCACCGTCCCAACCAGCGGATGCAGCGTGCGGAAACCCACTTGTCCGCGCGCCAAGGGCACGCCGGCCGCCAGTAAACGCTTGCAGGTGCCGTCGAATATGCCGCCGAGGCTGGTTTCCTCGCGCAGCGCTTCTTCCGACAGCCATTCGGCGATGTCGTTGATCAGCACATTATCGATGATTTTCGTCTCGGCCATGGTTCTACTCCGGTTCCGCCAGGTGGCGCACGCGCTTCGCGTCGGTTTCGCTGAGACGCACCCTCAGGGCCACGAATTCGGCGCCGTCCTTGCGCTCCAGCACCTCGCCGTGATCATACAGCCAGGCCAATTCGGCGCCATCGGACCAGGGAATATTAAGGCGCACCTCGACGCGGCCGGCGGCCAATAGATTGTCCACCGCGCCGAGAAGCATCTCGATGCCGGCGCCGGTTTTCGCCGAGATCAGGACGATGCGCTGATTGGCGCGGCGGGCGCGGTTGCGGAGTTCCTCGGCCCGGTCGGAAAGCAGGATATCGGATTTGTTGAACACCTCGATCATCGGCGCGGCCCCGTTCGCCCGGTTGCCATTCTCGCTATCCTCGCCATCCATGCCGAGCCCTTTCAGGACATCGAGCACATCTTCCTTCTGGGCTTCTGAGTCAGCGTGGGCGGCATCGCGCACATGCATCAAAATATCGGCTTCCTTGACTTCCTCCAATGTCGCCTGAAAGGCTTCGACCAATTCGTGCGGCAGATCGGAAATAAACCCCACCGTGTCGGACAGGATGGCGGTTTCGCCGGACGGCAGATTTAAGCGCCGCATGGTCGGATCGAGGGTTGCGAACAACTGATCGCGCTGGTCCACATCGGCCTCGGTCAGGCGGTTGAAGAGGGTCGATTTGCCGGCGTTGGTGTAGCCGACCAGCGCGACGATGGGGAACGGCACGCGGCGGCGCGCCGCGCGGTGTAATTCACGGGTGCGCCGCACCTCGGCAAGATCCTTTTTCAGCCGCGTGATACGCTCGTCGATCAGCCGGCGGTCGGCCTCGATCTGGGTTTCGCCCGGGCCGCCGACGAAGCCGAAGCCGCCGCGTTGGCGTTCCAAATGGGTCCAGGAGCGGACCAGGCGGCTGCGTTGGTAGGTCAATGCGGCCAATTCGACCTGCAGCCTGCCTTCACGGGTCTGCGCCCGGGCGCCGAAGATTTCCAGAATCAAGCCGGTACGGTCGATGACTTTGCATTTCCAGGCGCGTTCCAGGTTGCGCTGCTGGATCGGGCTGAGCCCGGCATCGACCACCGCCACCTCGATATCGTCGGCGGCAACGATGCCGCCCAGGCGCTCGACGGTGCCGCTGCCGAACAGGGTGGCCGGACGCGGCCTGGCGGCGGGCACAACTTCCCGATGTAAAATGTCCAGGTTGATTGCCTCGGCAAGGCCGACGGCCTCGGCAAGGCGCGCCTCGGGCTCGCGCGCCGGAGCCCGGCCGGCGCCGGTTCTCAACGCCGGATGAACGACCAGCGCCCGCCCGGCGACCGGCCGGGCGCTAAGTTCGTCGTGATCGAAGGTGTTAGGCGTCGGCGGCCTCTTCCACGTCCGCGTCCGCGTCCGCGTCCGCGCCCGCGTCCGTATCCGCGCCCGCATCCGTTTCTTCTTCTTCCTTCTTGTCCGGCTCGAAAAGCTGGACCGGCCCCGTTGGCATCACGGTGGAAATGGCGTGCTTGTAGACCAACTGGGTGTGGCCGTCACGGCGCAGAAGCACCGAAAAATTGTCAAACCAAGTAATAATACCCTGCAACTTTACGCCATTCACCAGAAACACGGTGACGGGGTTCTTGTTTTTACGTACGTGATTGAGGAATACGTCCTGAACGTTTTGTGATTTTTCTGACATGGGAACTCCCCCCGGTATATCAGGTTTGTTGTCGTTTTGTGTAATGCGCGCCCTTTCGGACCCCCACCTGTCCTATATTACACCCGAAGTTAAGCTTTGGAAGACCTAGTTTCCCGTTGCATCCAGAAAAGCGCACAGATTTTGACCGTTTTCGAAGATTAGATCGGGCGGACAATCGCCAAATTCACCCTGAGCCGGTGGTTTGGCGCGCAACAGAACCGGAACCACGCCGGCCCGGGCGGCAAAGATCATGTCCATTTCCGTATCGCCGGCATACCAGGTCAACCGGTCGGCGGAATAGCCGCTGGGCGCCAGCGACAGGTAAATCGGATCGGGTGCCGGCTTATCGCGGATCGCGTCATTGGCGCCGACGACGGCGCCGAAATAATTTTCCCAGCCGAGATGATCCACTTCGGCGCGCAACAGGGTTCCATCCTTGTTGCTGACCACACCCATATAGATATCCGCTTCGCCGACCGCGCGGAGCATTTGCTCGATCCCGGAAATCGCTTCCAGGTCGTCCAGGTGGTGTTTGCGGAAATAGCCGTAAAAAATATCGCAGGCTTCCGTCCAGCGGTCACCGAACAGTTCGGGAAATGCCTCGCGCATCGATTTGCGGACCCGCAATTTGGTTTCCTCGAGGGTCCAGGCTTTATGACCCATGGCCTCCAAGGTGACGTTGCTGGCGGCGTGAATGGCCCGCCAACTGTCGATCAGGGTGTTGTCCCAATCGAACAGGATGGCGCGCGGCCGGCTGACCGGTTGCATCACGCCGCCCCGCCGAAGCTGGCAAAATGTTCGAGATAGGCGGTGAACACGACCTCGGTCACGGGGCCCGGCGCGCCGCCGCCGATGACCGCCGCATCGATCTTGAGCACCGGTTTCACCAGGGCGGTGGTGCTGGTTTGAAAGGCCTCGCGCGCCGCCTTGGCTTCGCTGAGGGTGAAGGCGCGCTCGGTTATGGTCATGCCGCGCGCCGCGGCGAATTCCAGGATGGTGCGGCGGGTGACGCCGGCCAGAATGGCCTGGCTCAACTGGCGGGTGACGATTTCCCCGGCATCGGTAACGATCCATGCGTTGGACGCCGTTCCCTCGGTCACCAAGCCATCTTCGCCGATCATCCAGGCATCATCGGCGCCCGCCGTATCGGCGCCCATGCGGGCCAAAACGTTGGGCAGCAGCGATACCGTCTTGATATCGCAGCGGGACCAGCGCTGATCGGCGATGGCGATGACCGCGATACCCTCGACCGCGGCAAAATCCTTGGGCCAGGGATGGGCCCGCGCGGTGACCACAAACGCCGGCTTCATATCCGGCGGATGGGCGTGGTTGCGGACCGCGACACCGCGGCTTACCTGCAGGTACAAGGCGCCGTCCCGCACCCGGTTGCGGAAAAGGACTTCACGCAGGATCACCTTGATTGAGCGTTCGCTGCCCGGGGCGGCGATGTTCAATTCGCCCAATGACCGGAACAAGCGTTCCAGGTGCGGCCCCTCGTCGACGATACCGCCACCATAAACGGCGATAACTTCATAGACGCCGTCGGCGAACTGGTAGCTCCGGTCCTCGATGTGGATCGCCGCGCCATGGTGACGGACATAGCGGCCATTGACATAGGATTGAACGGGCATGGTTTAGAAGGCTCGAATAGCGGCGGTTAAAAGAATTCAAGCTGCACGGCGAACATCTTTTCCACTTGGCGCACGCTTTCCGCCGGCGCGAACAGCACCACCCGGTCGCCGGTTTGGATGACCGTCGATGCGCGCGGGATGACGACTTCGCCATCGTGCACCACGGCACCGACAAGCACGCCTTCGGGCAGGTCGGATTCGCCGAGCGGCTGACCGACCAGCGGCGAGGTTTCCAGCGCTTCGGCCTCGATCAATTCACCGAACCCGTCGCGCAAGGTATGCACCGAATGAATCCGCCCGCGGCGGACATGCTGGAGGATGGTCGAAACCGTAATATGGCGCGGGCTGACCACCACATCGATGCCCAAATCCGGAGTCAGGGGGGCATAGGTTTCGCTGTTGACCAGGCAGATGGCGCGGGCGCTGCCCTGGCGCTTGGCCAAAAGCGCTGACAGGATGTTGGTTTCGTCGTCGTTGGTTACCGATACCACGGCTTCGGCCGACGCGACGTTGGCTTCGGTGAGAATTTCCGAATCCAGCACATCACCCTGCAGCACAACCGAGCGTTTCAGATTGCGCGCCGCGATCTCGGCGCGGGATTTGTCCTTTTCGACGATCTTGATGTTGACCGACGGGTTTTCCGCTTCGATCTGCTGGGTTAGGAATTGACCGATATTGCCGCCGCCGAATACGACAATGCGGCGCGCCTCGCGCTCTTCGTGGCCGAAGGCGGTCATGGCGCGGTCCAGGTGGTCACTGTCGGAAACGAAATAAACCTCGTCGCCCGGCATCAATTGTTCATCGCCTACCGGCGGCAACGAAACGCCGGCGCGCACGATGCCGACGATGCGGACATTCAGTTCGGGAAATAATTGGGTCAGTTGGCGAAGCGGCGTATTGACGACCGGGCAATCGGCATGCAGCCGCACCCCGGCCAGCTTGACCCGGTCGCCGACCAGCGAGATCAGATCGAAGGCGCCGGGCATGCGCAGACGGCGCGCGATGGCGCCGGCCACCTCGCGCTCGGGCGAGATGATCACGTCAATGGGCATGTGGTCGCGGGAATAAAGGTTGGCCCATTTCGGTTCCAGGTAACCCTGTTGGCGGACGCGCGCGATCTTGGTGGTGATGTTGAACAGTGAATGACCGATCTGGCAGGCGATCATATTGACTTCGTCGGCGTGGGTAACGGCGATAAGCATATCGGCGGCGTCGGCGCCGGCCTGTTCCAGGATTTCCGGATGCGAGGCAAAACCGTTGACGGTCTTGATGTCGAGCGTATCGGAAATCTTGCGCGTCAGTTGCTGTGATTGGTCAATGACGGTCACGTCATTGTCTTCCTGCGCGAGATAGCGGGCGATGGAAAAGCCGACCTGGCCCGCGCCGCAGACGATTACCTTCATGATCCGTCCATTCGATTAATGGGTGGTTTCCATGGGATTGAGCCGCTCTAGTCGTTGGCGGCGCGGATACGTTCCTCTGATTGCACGCCCAGTGATTTCAGCTTGCGATGCAGAGCCGATCTTTCCATACCCACGAATTCCGCCGTGCGCGATATGTTTCCGCCAAAGCGGGCAACCTGGGCGACCAGATATTCGCGTTCGAAAATTTCACGCGCTTCGCGAAGCGGCAGCCCCATCAATTCCGATTTATCGACGGCCGCCGACGCCTGCTCCGAAGCCGGCGCGACCTCGGTCGGAATGCCCTCGGTTCTGATCAGCTCGTTTTCATCGCCCGGCGTCATAATCAGAATACGTTCGACCATATTGCGCAATTCCCTGACATTGCCGGGCCAGTCATAGGCTTGCAACTGGGCGATCGATTCCTCGGCGAATTGGCGCGGCGGTCGGCCCGAGGCGCGCGCCATCTGCTTGAGGAAATAATCGGCGAGATCGGGGATGTCTTCGCGGTATTCAACCAAGGGCGGAATATCCAGGGGAACCACGCTGAGACGGTAAAACAAATCTTCGCGCAAGCGCCCTTCCTCCATTTCCTCGGTCAAATTACGGCTGGATGCGGCGATAACCCGAACCTCGACCTCGACGCGGGTGGCGCCGCCGACCCGCTGAAAGCTTTGTCCCTGCAGTGCGCGGACGATCTTACCCTGGGTTTCCATTGGCATATCGGCGACTTCGTCCAGGAACAAGGTGCCGTTGTGGGCCTGTTCAAAGGTGCCGATTTCGCGCGGCGCGCCGGGTCCGCTGTTCGGTGATTCGACGCCAAACAGGCTGATCTCCAATCCCTCCGGCTGCATGGTCGCGCAGTTGAGCGATATGAACGGCCCGGCGGCGCGGTTCGATTGCTGGTGCAGAAGGTTGGCGACGAGATCCTTGCCCGATCCGGCGGGACCGGTAATCAACACGCGGCTGTTGGTGGGCGCCACCTTGGCGATCGATTGGCGTAAATGGTTCATGGCGGGTGAATTGCCCACCAACTCGATATCGCCGCCGGCACGAAGGCGCAGCTCCTCGTTCTCCCGGCGCAGCCTCGCCGCTTCGACGGCGCGCGAAACCACCAAGATCATGCGGTCGGCGGCAAAGGGTTTTTCGATGAAGTCATAGGCGCCGAGATTGATCGCCTTGACCGCGAATTCGATGGTACCGTGGCCACTCATCATGACCACCGGGAGCGGCGGATGCTCGGTGCTCAACTGTTCCAGTATTTGCATGCCGTCCAGCGTGCTGCCCTCGAGCCAGATATCGAGCAGCACCAGGCTGGGGCGCCGGTTTTCAATTGCCTGAAGCGCGGCATCGCTGTCGCCGGCACCGCGCGTCTCGAACCCTTCGTCCTCCAGGATGCCGGCGGTCAGCATCCTGATATCGGCTTCGTCATCGACGATTAGGATGTCATGCGCCATGAGAAACTGCCTCGATATTTTTATCAGTATCGGAAGGTTCGGCATCGGGCGCCGGTATCTCCGAAGCCTCGATCTCGCTCAAGATTATAATCACACTGGCGCCCACATCCGCATTGTTTTGAAGTAATAATTCGCCCGAATGATCTTCCGCGATCTTCTTGGCGATCGCCAGGCCGAGGCCGGTTCCCCGATCCCGGGTGGTGACGTAAGGTTCCGTGACACGGTCAAGCAATTCACCTGGAAACCCCTTTCCGTTATCTCTAATTTCAATGCGCGGCCGGTTTTCGTCAATCAGCAATTTCAGTTCGATACGTCCGGGTTCGGGCTCGCCGTCTTGCGGCTCGGTCCGCCCATGGATGGATTCGGCGGCATTCTTCAAGATATTGGTTAGTGCCCGGCCGATCTGCAGCCGGTCGCAATAAACCGACAATTCGCCTTCCGGCGCGTCCATCACGTATTCGATGCCGGGGTACCGGTTCTTTTCCAGGAAGATGCTCTGCCGGCAAAGATCGCCAAGATCGATTCGTCTGAGGTCCGGCTGCGGCATGCGGGCAAAAGACGAAAACTCGTCGACCATGCGGCCAATATCTTCGACTTGGCGCATAATGGTATCTGTGCAGATGGCAAAAGTGTCCGGATCAGAAGCGATTTCATGCTGGTATTTGCGCTTTAGGCGCTCCGCCGAAAGCCGGATCGGGGTTAGCGGATTCTTGATTTCATGGGCGATGCGCCGCGCCACGTCGGCCCAGGCCGCCTTGCGCTGCGCCGACAGCAATTCGGTAACATCGTCAAAGGTGACAACATAACCGATGACCTCGCGGTTGATCCGCTCGGCGGCAACGGACGTGAGGAACGTTTTTTTCGTCCCGTCGCGGACAAGGCTGATTTCGCCTTGCGCGGTCCGGTCCGGTTGGGCGATGACGCGGTTAAGCAGTTGTTCCATCTCGGGCACAGCTTGCCCAAGCGGCGCGTCGAAATGTTGCGTCAAGTCGGTCTCCAACAGTTCCGATGCGGAACGATTGGGAAGGTGTATCCGGCCCTGGCCGTCCAATCCGATCACACCCGCCGAAACGCCGGCAAGCACGGTTTCCGTGAAGCGGCGGCGCTCGTCCAATTGCCGGTTGGCTTCGATAAGGCCGCGCTGTTGGCTGTCGAGCCGTTCGGTCATGCGGTTGAAGGCGTTGCTAAGGGTTCCGACCTCGTCCCGCTGGGTGTTGATTTCCTCGACGCGCGCCGTCAGATCGCCCTTGCGCACCCGCTCCGACGCCTCGATCAGGCGGCCGATGGGTGTCGATAGCTGGCTGGCCAGGGACCAGCCGATCCAGACCGCCGTCAACAGCAAAAGCATTGCCACCAAGCCAAAAACCAGCAGAAACTTGACCTGTAGGCTTTCACGGCTTTGCTGCAATCGACGATATTGGGCCGAAGCGCCGCGTGTCTGGGAAATGTGATCGAGGACCTGTTGGTCGACAAACCGGCCGACCAGAAGATATGCATCGACGAAGGATTCCAACTTTACGCCGGCGCGTACGCGATCGTCATCGGTGCTTGAGATGATGAAAACCTCGCCGGACCGCCTGTTCAACACGCCCTTTAACAAATCGTGGGTCGAAAAATCGAAGCCCAGCGAATAGCTGCCGCGTAAACGTGTCATGGTACGCCCGCCGCTATCGACGATCACCGCTTCCGGTAGCCCGCGAATGGCGGCGATTCTTGTCACCAATTCGTTCAGTATGCGTGGATTCTGCCGAAGTTGCGGTGCCGCGCGGTTAAGATCGTTGGCCATGGCAAGGGCTTCCGCCCGGATGTTTTGGCGGTGTTCCTGCAAATAAAGCTGGGCAACGTTGCGCGATTGGTTGACCGCAGTCGCCACCCGCTCTGAGAACCAGGACTCGATACCGAAATTCAGGAACAGGCCAGAAAATACGGCAACCAAAATGGCCGGAATGATGGCCACCAAGCTGAACGAAAGAACCATGCGCAGATGCAGCCGCGAGCCGGCGATGCCGAAGCGGCGGCCGATCCATGCGCGCACGATGCGCCGGGCCAGAAGCGCGCCGATCGCCAGCGCCAGGATCAGATCGACGTTGAGCAGCGCGATAACCGTGGTGAGGTCCGATTCCAGCGGCGAATAGTCGGCCATCACCATGACCGTGGTGAAGCCCGAAGCGCCGAACGCGATACCCAGAATTATGATCCAGACGCGGCTCATGCTTGAGCGCATTTGCGGCTTCCCGCGATTATCGGCTCCGACGATTTCGGCGGCTGCCGTTGCGTCTTTTTCTATGTTTGCTTTCTGATCCATGCGCCAAAACGGATTATAACCTTATCCGCCCATCAATGGTGCTTATTTCGGTGTCCGGCTTACGGTGATACCCAATTCACGGATTTTCTTGCGCAGCGTATTGCGGTTTAGGCCGAGCAAATCAGCGGCCCGCAATTGATTGCCGCGGGTTACGCCGAGGCATTGGGATATCAGCGGCCGCTCGACTTCCTTGAGCACGCGGTCGTAAAGACCCGCCGGCGGCAGCGAATCGCCATGCGCCGAGAAATAATCCTTGAGGTGCCGGTCCACCGCTTCCGAGATGCTGTTGCTTGGCTGCTCGGCCGGCGGCGCGCTGCCGACACCAGCCAACTCGGCCTCGACCACCTCGACACCGATGCTATCCTGGGAATAAAGCGCGGCCAAGCGGCGCACCAGGTTTTCAAGCTCGCGTACATTTCCGGGCCAGGAATATGCCTTCATGCGCTCGATCGCCAGATCGTCGATGGTCTTCCAAGGCAACCCCTCATCGGCGCTTTGAGCAAGGAAATGCCGGGTCAGTTCGGGGATATCCTCACGCCGTTCGCGCAGTGGCGGCATCCGCACCGGAACCACATTCAGGCGGTAATAGAGATCCTCGCGGAACAATCCCTGGCGGATCAACTGGCTCAGGTCGCGGTGGGTCGCGGCAATGATGCGCGCATTGGCGCGGATCGGTTGGCGGCCGCCGACGGTGGTGTATTCGCCGTCCTGCAAGACCCGCAATAGCCGGGTTTGCGCCTCGGGCGGCATGTCGCCGATCTCGTCAAGGAACAGCGTGCCGCCCTCGGCCTGTTCGAACCGGCCCGAGGCCCTGCTGGCGGCGCCGGTAAAGGCGCCCTTTTCGTGGCCGAACAGCTCGCTTTCGATCAATTCGCGCGGGATCGCCGCCATGTTAATGGCGACAAAGGGATAGTTCTTGCGCTTGCCGTAATCGTGGAGGGCGCGTGCCGCCAGTTCCTTGCCGGTACCGGATTCGCCGTTGATCAGGACCGTCAGGTCGGTGTTCATCAATCTTGCCAGCGAGCGGTAGACCTCCTGCATGGCCGACGACCGCCCGATCAGCGGCAACGGTTCTTCATCCGATCCGCCGGCCGAGGCGCGCGCTTTGATAGTCGATTCAAGGGCGCGCTTGACGACACTGGTCAATTCATTGATGTCGAATGGCTTCGGCAGGTAATCGAAGGCGCCGCGCTGGGTCGCGTTGACCGCGGTCATCAATGTGTTTTGGGCGCTCATCACGATGACTTGCAATTCGGGCCTGATTTTCTTGATCCTGGGTATCAGGTCGAGACCGTTTTCATCGGGCATGACGACATCGGTGACGACCACATTGCCCTCGCCGTCGCTCACCCATTTCCATAACGTAGCGGCGTTTCCAGTGGTGCGCACATCATAGCCGGCGCGGCCCAGCGCCTGATTGAGGACGGTGCGGATGGCGGCATCGTCGTCGGCGACCAGAACAACTTCGTCGGTCATGTATTTTCCTCCGCAACCGGCAGCATAACGCGGAATTCGGTTCGTCCCGGCTGGCTTTCGAATTCGATGACGCCGCCATGATCGTCGACCATCTTGGCGACCAGTGCCAGGCCAAGTCCGCTGCCCCTGGGCTTGGTGGTAACAAACGCATCGAACAGTTCGTTTTGCAGATTGGCTGGAATACCGGGGCCATTATCTTGGATACTGACCACCAGCGGCAGATGCATCTGTGCCCGGCTGCCCGGCACGGCGAAACGCACGCCGTGCCGGTAAGCGGTGGTCAAAACAATTTCGCCGTTTGTCCCGGGCGCCGCTTCGGCCGCGTTTTTAACCAGATTCAGGAAAATCTGCACCAATTGGTCGTGGTTGCCCTCGACCGGCGGCAGCGATGGATCGTAATTTTCGACGACGTTCATGTTTTTTGCGAAACCCGCCTGCGCCAGGGTTTTGACCCGTTCCAGCACGAGATGGATGTTCACCGCCTCGGTTTCCAGAATTCGCTGATCGGAAAACACATCCATGCGGTCAACCAGCGAACAGATGCGGTCGGTTTCATCGCAAATCAGGCGGGTCAGCTTCCGATCATCGGCATCGGCGGCCTGTTCGAGAAGCTGCGCCGCGCCGCGGATGCCGGACAGCGGGTTTTTGACTTCGTGGGCGAGCATGGCGGCCATTGCGGTAACCGAACGGGCGGCATTGCGGTGGGTCATCTGGCGGTCGATCTGATCGGCGATCGAACGGCCAAATATATTGATCACGGCATCGCCTCGCTCGCCGTCCAGCGGCGAAACCTGAACGTTGATAATCTGCCGCTGGATGCGCGGCGATTCGATGTTGAGGCCGTATTCAGAAACGCTTTTGCCGTCATGCATCGCTTGCGACAGCAACGAAAGCAGCGGCGAATCGGCGGGAATCAGCTGGCTGATGTCCTGGCCTCGAATTTGGCTGGCGCTGGCGGCGAAAAATTCCTCGCCGGCATCGTTGACGAAACGGACGGTGCCATCGGAGGCGACCATGATCACCACGCTTTCGAGGGCATTAAGGATGACATCGGCGCTGACCGGCGCTTCGTTTACGCGGCCCGGTTTCAGGTTAACGGCGGTATCGCTGCTCATGCCGCGGCCCGTTCCAAAAGTGGTTGATAAAACCGGTCGACGGCGGCAATCACCTTTTCGGCATCGGCCAGCGCCATAATCCGGGCGCGGAATTCGGCCGACCGTGGCAGCCCCTTCGAGTACCAGGCCAGATGCTTGCGGGCGATACGCACGCCGCGTTCACGGCCATAATGGGCGAGCATGTCCTGGTAATGGCCGAGAATGATCTGCAACCGCTCGCCGGGCGGCGGCGCGGCCGTCTTTTGGCCGGTTTCCAGATAGCGCCGTACCTGGCCCAGAAACCAGGGCCGGCCATAGGTGCCGCGTCCGATCATCACCCCATCGGCGCCCGACGCGGCGAGCAGCGCCTCGGCATCTTCGACGCTGGTCACATCGCCGTTGCCGATCACCGGAATATCGACCGCCTCCTTGACCCTGGCGATAAAACGCCAGTCGGCGCGGCCACTATAGAATTGGCATCGGGTGCGGCCGTGCACGGTGATCATCTGCACCCCGGCGTCTTCGGCGATGCGCGCCAATTCGGGCGCGTTGCGGCTGTCATTGTCCCAGCCGGTGCGCATCTTAAGGGTGACCGGAAGATCGACCGCGCCGACCACGGCTTCGATGATTTTGCGCGCCTTGACCGCATCGCGCATCAGGGCGGACCCGGCCTGCCCCTTGGTTACCTTCTTGACCGGACAGCCCATGTTGATATCGATGATGGCGGCGCCCCGGTCGGCGTTGAGCCGGGCCGCTTCGGCCATCAAGTCCGGCTCGCACCCGGCCAACTGCACCGCCATCGGAAATTCCTCGGCGCAACCGGTCGCCATCTTCAAGGTCTTGCGGTTGGCATAAATCATCGCCTGGCTGGCAATCATCTCCGAGATCACCAGACCGGCGCCGTAGCGCTTGGCCAAGCGCCGGTACGGCATGTCGCTGACCCCGGACATGGGCGCCAGAATCACCGGATTATCAAGCGTTATGGGACCGATCTGAAGTGTCATGTATAGGAGCCACGCAATTATTGCTTATTTATTGGGCAAAATAGTCGAATTTGCAAACATTTACCGACCTTTGCGCAAATTTAAGCCAGCAATATATCGGTAACGAATTTTACGCCCGGATAGCCGAGGGTCAGCAGGAGATAGGCCAGCAGCACCGCCCGCGTCGTCGCCCTGCCCCGCAATCCGGTGCGAAAATGCAGGAACAACAGGATCACGAGGACGGCAAACACGGCGAAAGCGAATGTGGTTTTATGGTCGAACAAGACCAAATGGCCGGTTTCCAGGAACTGGGTCGCCATGCCGGTCAAAAGCCCGAGGGCAAGCACGATGGCGCTGGCCAGCAACAGCCGCACCACCAGCTTCTCCGAGTCGGCGACCGACGGCAGCATGCGCGAAAACGCGGTCCGCGATTTGGCCTTGATGGCGCGCTGCTGCATCGCCGCCGCCAAGCTGCCGACGGCGGCCAGGGTAATCAGCGCATAGGTAGCGACGGAAACCGCGATATGGGTGCCGATCCAGGCCAGCGGCGCGCCGCCGGTGAGCGGTTTTTCAGGCGCCTGTCCCCATGCCGTCGCCAGGATGGCAAGGACAAGCAGATAGGGCAGCAGCAGGGGCGTCAGGCGCCAGGCATTATCGGTTATCGCCGATACCAGCGCAAAAATGATCAGACATGCGGCGATGGTCAGCCACAGGGCCGTGGAAATTCCCGTGCTCCAGCCGGCCGACTGGCGTACATAGACCCAGGCCAGGGTGCCGACCAGGGCAACGGCGAGCACCGACCAGAACACCAGATCGCGCCTTGGCGCCGGACGGAAGACGATCAACGCCGCCGGAATGAGGGCGATCAGCGCGCTCAACCTGAGAAAAAAGACTTCCATCGAATATTTCCCGATCCGGCCCCAACCTGGCCGCCGCACCCGATTTAAAGCAAATGCCGCACTTGGCAAGCCTTGATCGGTATTTTAGCTTGATTCGGACAGAGTTGATAGAAACTAACATATGACACCGATGAGCCTATCAGGCGGATGCACGGCGCTGTTGGTTTCGGCTGGGCGCGGCCACCGGTTCGGTGGTGAAACGCCGAAACAATATCTGCGATTGGGCGGCGCCGCGCTGATCCGCATCTGCGCCGTGCGGTTCCTGGGGCACCCGGCCGTCGACGGCGTTATCGCGGTGATCCATCCCGATGACCGCGAACTGTATGGGCGCGCGGTCGATGGCTTGGGCCTGCCCGATGCGGTCGATGGCGGGCCGGAAAGGCAGGATTCGGTACGCCTCGGCCTGGAAGCGATGACCGCCGCCGCGCCGGCCAAGGTTCTGGTCCATGATGCCGTGCGCCCCTTCGTCTCGGATGCGGTCATCTCCGCCGTGATCGGCGCAATAGATGGTGAAACCGGTGCAATTCCGGCGCTGGCGGTCACCGATACGCTGAAACGCGGCGATCAGGGCCGGATCAAGGAAACCGTGCCGCGCCAAGATTTGTGGCGGGCGCAGACGCCGCAGGGCTTCCCCTACGCGCCGTTCCTGGCCGCCCACCGGGCGGCTGAAGGCATGATGCTGACCGACGACGCGGCCGTCGCCGAGGCGCATGGACTGGCGGTGGCGATGGTTGCCGGTGAAGAGGATAATTTCAAGATTACCGGCCCCGAGGATATGCGCCGCGCCGAGCGCCTTCAGCAAGGACACGGCATTTCCCGAACCGGCCTCGGTTTCGATGTGCACCGGTTTAGCAGCGGCCGTCCATTGATCCTCGGCGGCGTTGAAATCCCTCATGATCTGGGATTGGAGGGACATTCGGACGCCGATGTGGCGCTGCATGCAATTGTCGATGCGTTGCTCGGCGCCGTCGGCGCCGGCGACATCGGCGTCTATTTTCCGCCCGCCGATGCGGAGTGGCAAAATGCGCCGTCGCATATATTCTTGAAGGCCGCCGGCGATGCCGTGGCGGCCGCCGGCGGAACCATCCGCGGCATCGATCTGACGATCATCTGCGAAGCCCCCAAGATCGGTCCGCACCGCGACGCCATGCGCCGCAAAATTGCCGAAATCCTGCAGATCCACGAAACCCTGGTCAACGTCAAGGCGACCACCACGGAACGCCTGGGGTTCACCGGCCGGGGCGAGGGCATCGCCGCCCAAGCGGTGGCCAGCGTCGAAATTTCATCTGAATAAATATATCAATATCAAATATTTATACAGTTTCTTTATCAATCCAGTTTAAAAATTTCTGGTGCCCTGCGACGATCGGCATGGCGATCACGCAGGGGCAATCATAACTGTGCAGCGCCTTGACGCGGGCGATCACCCGGTCCACCAATTCCGCCTTGGTTTTGAGAATCATTGAGACCTCGGACTCTGATTGGACGGCGCCATCCCACCAATAGACGGATTCCATGGCGCCCAGGATATTGGCGCACGCCGCCAGCCTTTCGGTGACGATGGTTTTGGCGATTGTACGCGCCTCATCGATGGTTGCGGCGGTCACATAGACAATGTTCTGGGACATCTCACGGCCTCCGATATTTGGACATCTGCGTCAATCTAATCTACTATGCCAGGCATCTTTACCGTTATCGTCTAAGACCGGGGAGGTTGGCAATGGACGGACAGACGGATAGCGCCAAAACTGATCGCGCCAAATCTGATCAACATGGCGTGCGCGCGGCGGCCGCCGCAAAGCCCTCCGATGCGCAGCGCAAATGGCTGGCGCGCGGCCTCGATCAGCCCGGCGGCAAGCTCCCCCTGTTTGATGAATCCGGCCAGAAAGTAAGCCCCCGAACGGTTAAAAGCTGTGTCAATCAGGGCTGGGCGGAACCTTGGTTCGACAATCCGATCAAGCCCGATTGGCAGGTCTGCAAGTTAACCGACGAGGGCCGCAAATTGATATCGGACGGCGGCCGCAATTAGACCGCGCCGGCGCGGCACTTTTTACAATTCCTCGACGTCGATATAACCTTTTTCCATAGCATCGCGCAGCGCGTCGAAACCAACGCGCGCTTCTTCATAGGCCTGGCGCTTCTGGCGAAGATCCTCGATGTAGTCCTTATCCGGCGACTCGCCCGCTTCGTTGACGCTCATATTCACCGCCGCCGCCAGGTAGCGCGCGCGCAAGCGCCCGACGGCAATCGCGAAGC
Organism: Rhodospirillaceae bacterium; assembly: GCA_002687515.1. Classification (GTDB taxonomy): domain Bacteria; phylum Pseudomonadota; class Alphaproteobacteria; order Rhodospirillales; family UBA2165. Next base: position 414 of record NZAK01000156.1, on the reverse strand, counting down.
TCAGGATCTTGTCCTTGTTAAGCTCCGGTATGCGTTTGTGGATCAGTTCCCGGTTGGCCAGGCGAATCCCCTGCTCGACCTCGGCCAAAAACCTCTTTTGCACCAGAAGGTCGCGATAATCGTCACGATTTTCATTCATGAAATCATTCTACTCCAGTGAATTCCTTAAGCTTTCCAGGCGGTTGGCGGCAAAAACGGCCTCAATCATAATGTCCCAAACAAAATAGTATTTATGTGACGCCGATCACAGCGAAAAATCATCGATATCGTCATATTAAAGCAAGATCGAATGTGATCCTCCTTTCTAAAGTTCCCTCCGTGCCTATCCGCTTGACACCCACACCCACTACATCTAGGGTGGGCGTAAAGCGGATAGGGGGTTGGCTGTGGACGTTCTCGATCGAGATGATCTTC
>NZAK01000155.1 GCA_002687515.1 Rhodospirillaceae bacterium | reverse complement strand
TCCATGCCCGGCGTGATGCCGTGGGCCAGACCCGAGATGGCGAAGCTCTCGCTGCCGTCGAGGTCCAAGCTCTGGCGCGTGGTGCCCGACTTGAACTGCAAAGGCAACACGCCCATGCCGACCAGGTTGGAGCGGTGGATGCGCTCGAAGCTTTCGACGATCACCGCTTTGACGCCGAGCAGCCGGGTGCCCTTGGCGGCCCAGTCGCGGGACGAGCCGCTGCCGTATTCCTTGCCGCCGATGATCACCAGGGGCGTGCCGTCATCGGCATATTTCATGGCCGCGTCATAGATCGACATCTCAACGCCGCTCGGCTGGTGGATGGTAACGCCGCCCTCGGTGCCGGGCGCCATTTCGTTGCGGATGCGGATATTGGCGAAGGTGCCGCGCATCATCACTTCGTGGTTGCCGCGCCGGGAGCCGTAGGAATTGAACTCGGCCGGGCGCACCTGGCGCTCGGTCAGATACTTGCCCGCCGGGCCGCTTTCGGCGATGGCGCCGGCCGGGGAAATATGATCGGTGGTCACCGAATCGCCCAAAATGGCCAATTCGCGCGCCCCGGCCACATCCTCAAAATCGCCGGCTTCCTCGGTCATGCCGTCGAAGAAGCTCGGATATTTGACGTAAGTGCTATGCTCCTGCCAGCCATAGGTCAGCTCGCCGTCCGACTTTATATCCTGCCATTGCCGGGGCCCCGCCCAAACCTCGTCGCCGTAGCGCACCTGGAACATATCAGGGGTGATGTGCTCGGCCACCGCGTCCTGAATTTCCTGGTTGCTCGGCCAGATATCCTTCAAATAGACCAGCCCGCCGTCCGAATCCTTGCCGAGGGGATCATTATAGAGATCCCGCGTCATCGAGCCGGCGATGCCGTAGGCGACGACCAGCGGCGGCGAGGCCAGATAGTTGGTCTTGATCTGGGCGTGGATGCGGCCCTCGAAATTGCGGTTGCCGGACAACACCGAACAGACCGTCAAATCGCCCGCGTCGATGGCTTCGGCGACCGGACCGGGCAGCGGCCCCGAATTGCCGATGCAGGTGGTGCAGCCATAGCCGACCACGTTGAAGCCAAGGCTTTCCAAATCTTCGAGAACGCCGGCGCTGGTCAGATAATCGGTGACCACCTGGCTGCCCGGCGCCAGCGAGGTCTTGACCCAGGGTTTGGGCCTGAGCCCCTTGGCCGCCGCGTTGCGCGCCAGCAATCCGGCGGCGAGCAGGACCGACGGGTTCGAGGTGTTGGTACACGAGGTGATGGCGGCGATGACGACGTCGCCGTCCTGTACCGAATAATCGGCGCCCGCCGCTTCGATGGGTCCCGAGCCCCTTCCCACATCGCCCAAGGTTTTCTCGAACGCCGCCGCCGAGCCCGACAGCGGAATCCGGTCCTGGGGCCGTTTCGGGCCGGAAAGCGACGGCTCGACGGTACCGATGTCCAGTTCCAGGGTATCGGTGAAATCGGGATCGGGGGTGGAGGCGTCCCGCCACATGCCTTGCGCCTTGGCATAGGCCTCGACCAGGGCGACGCGGCCCGCATCGCGCGATGTAAATTTCAGGAATCGGATGGTTTCCTTGTCGATCGGAAAAAAGCCGCAGGTGGCGCCGTATTCGGGGGCCATGTTGGCCAGCGTCGCCCGGTCGGGGAGCGACAGGGAATCCAACGCCGGTCCATAGAATTCGACGAATTTGCCGACCACGCCCTTGGCGCGCAGCATCTGAACTACCGTGAGCACCAGATCGGTGGCCGTGTTGCCTTCGCGCGCCTTGCCGGTCAGCTTGAAACCGACCACTTCGGGGATCAGCATGGAAACCGGCTGACCGAGCATCGCGGCTTCGGCCTCGATGCCGCCGACGCCCCAGCCAAGGACGGCGAGGCCGTTGATCATCGTCGTATGGCTGTCGGTGCCGACCACCGTATCGGGATAGGCGATCTCGGTGCCGTTATCATCGGCGGTCCACACGGTCTCGGCCAAAAATTCCAGATTGACCTGATGGCAGATGCCGGTGCCCGGTGGCACGACGCGGAAATTATCGAAAGCCTCCGATCCCCAGCGCAGGAACTCGTAGCGTTCCTGGTTGCGCTCGAACTCCATTTCGACATTTTCATCGAAGGCGGTTTCGCTGCCGAACTTGTCGATCATCACCGAATGGTCGATGACCAGATCGACCGGGCTCAGGGGATTGATCTTTTTCGGATCGCCGCCGAGATCGTTCATGGCTTCGCGCATGGCGGCGAGATCGACCACCGCCGGCACGCCGGTGAAATCCTGCATCAGGACACGCGCCGGGCGAAAGGCGATTTCGTGGGATGAGCGGCGCTCCTCCAGCCAGGCGGCCAGGGCCTTGATATCGCCGGTGGTGACACTGACGCCGTCTTCATAGCGGAGCAAATTTTCCAAAAGAATTTTGAGGCTAAAGGGCAGCCGTGAAATATCGCCGAGCCCGGCTTCAGAGGCCGCTTCGAGGCTGTAGTAATCGTAGGCCCTGCCGCCCGCCTTCAGCGTGCGCCGCGTTTTCAAGCTGTCCTGTCCGACCACCGGCATCGGCGTCTCCTCCTATATTCCGGCTAGATTTTAGCCAATTTATTGGGCCAGTAATTGAATTTGGCGGCTCCTGCCTACACCATCGGGCTTCGCCTCGTCCAGCCCCATGGCGGTTATCCCGGCGAACCTGGAAGATTATAGATGGACGGCCCGGCGATCACACAATGGTGACAATTGGGGCATAATTCAGACACATTCTCCGGCTTATATGGCGGTGATCAGGCCTCCTGATTAAGAGACCAAGTACTCTCTTACCCCCCTAATGGCAGATAATGCCAAAGACTTCGGCCGGGAAGCACCCCCTGACTTCCCGGCCGCTTTTTTTCAGCTTTCTTTCAATTGAAATACCCTTCGGCTAGGTTGCGGGCGATTGGAAAAGGAATTGATCGCCGATGGCGCAATTTTCTGGAAGCGGCCTGACCTGTTTCCGCGGTGAGCGGATCGTCTTTCGCGGCCTTGATTTCGATGTCGGCGGCGGCGGGATTCTGCATCTCATCGGGCCCAACGGCAGCGGCAAATCGACCCTCTTGAGGGTCATGGCCGGCCTCTTGCCGGTGATCGAGGGGGGCCTCGCCTGGGATGGCGCGCCGCTCGCCGAAGACCGCGACGGGCACCGGGCGCGGCTTATCTTTGTCGGCCACCAGGATGCGGTGAAGGGCGCCCTCAGCGTCGCCGAGAACCTGCAATTCTGGCGCGCCATGGGTGGCAGCGCCACGGGCAATATTGAAGCCGCGCTTGAACGCTTCAACATCGGCGGGCTGGCGGAATTGCCGGCGCGCTTCCTGTCGGCGGGGCAAAGGCGGCGCCTGAACCTGGCGCGCCTGGCGGCGGTTCCGGCGGCCCTCTGGCTGCTCGACGAGCCGACCACATCGCTCGATACCGCATCGGCCGCCATTCTCGAGGACGAGATCAAGCGCCACACCGGAAACGGCGGCAGCGTCGTCATGGCCTCGCACGGGCGCGACCCGTCGGACGGCAGGGTTCTCGAACTCGACCGATATTCGGACAGAAATTCAGTCGGGGCGGCGGTTTCATGAGCGCCCTCGGCGCATTGATCCGGCGCGATATCCGCCTGGCCCTGCGCCAGGGCGCCGACAGCATGATGGTCATCGTCTTTTTCGTCCTGGTGGTGGTTCTGTTCCCGCTCGGCGTCGGGCCGGAACCGGGCATCCTGGCGCGCATCGCCGCCGGCGTCATCTGGGTGGCGGCGCTGCTCGCCGCGATGCTGTCGATGGACCGTTTGTTCCAGGCCGACCACGCCGACGGAACCCTGGAATTGCTGGTCTTGTCGCCGCTGCCGCTGGAATTGCAGTTCCTCGCCAAGGCCGCCGCCCATTGGCTGACCACCGGGGCGCCGCTGATCATCGTTTCGCCGCTGCTCGGGGTCTTGCTGAACATGGGCGCCGACGGCTATCCGGTGATGCTCCTGGCGTTGGCCCTCGGCACCCCCAGCCTGAGCCTGATCGGCGGCGTCGGCGCGGCGCTGACCCTGGGCGCAAGGCGATCCGGCGTTCTATTGTCGCTGTTGGTGCTGCCGCTGTTCATTCCGGTGCTGATCTTCGGGGTCAGCGCCGTCGACGCCAGCCTGACCGGGCTAGAAAGCAAAGCGCAGCTTTTGATTTTGGGCGGATTGCTGCTCGGCGCGGCGGCGTTGACGCCCTGGGCCGGCGCCGCCGCCTTGCGTCAGGCGGCGGAATGAACTAGGTCAAATAGGATTAACCAGGTCAAAAGATCGAGAGCGGCTGGATATCAGCGCCCAAGACATTTAGAACGACAACCATGCACCGTTTCGCCAATCCGACCCGATTTTTGAAGCTTATCGGCGCCCTGCAGCCCTGGGCCGCGGGCTTGAGCCTGATTTGCATCGCCGCCGGGCTGTATTTCGCGCTTCTCGCCTCGCCCGCCGATTACCAGCAGAGCGAAACCGTGCGCATCATGTATGTGCATGTGCCGGCCGCCTGGATGGCCATGTTCTGCTATTCAGCCCTGGCTGCGGCCAGCGCCGTCGGCTTGGTCTGGCGGCACCTGATCGCCCATGTGGTGGCCCGCGCCACGGCGCCGATCGGCGCCGCCTTCACCTTCCTGGCGCTGGCCACCGGCTCCTTGTGGGGCAAACCGATGTGGGGCGCCTGGTGGGTGTGGGACGCGCGCCTGACATCGGTGCTGATCCTGTTGTTCCTCTATCTCGGCTATATGGCGCTGGAAGGCGCCTTCGACGACCGCGCCCGGGGCGCCCGCGCCGCCGCCATCCTGGCCATCGTCGGCGCCATCAATGTGCCGATCATCAAGTTTTCGGTGGATTGGTGGAACACCCTGCATCAGCCGGCCAGTGTCGTGAAGATGGGCGGCCCGGCGATCGATCCCTCGATGCTGACGCCGCTGTTGTTGATGGCGGTCGGCTATACCGCCTTTTACTTCTGGGTGATGTTCGTGCGCGTCCGCGCCGAGTTCAACGACGCCCGCATCCAGGCGCTGCGCCTGCGCCAAACCGGTGCGTGACCGGTGCGTGACCGGCGCCCGGGAGACTTGATGGGAATCGAATGGAATTGAGCAGCTTTTTTGAGATGGGCGGTTACGGAGCCTTCATTTGGCCGGCCTATGGATTGTCGGCGGCGGTCCTGATCGCGCTGCTGTGGCAGAGCCGCGCCCGGCTCAAGCGTTCCGAAGCGCTGCTGCAAAGCCTCAGGCAATATAATGCCGAGGCCGATAATGGCGATGAGGCGGGCCGATGAAACCCAAGCATCAACGGCTCGCCCTCATTTCCCTCGGCTTTCTGCTGCTGGCCGCCGCCACCGCGCTGGTGCTCACCGCGTTTCAGGAAAACCTGGTGTTTTTCCACAGCCCCACCGATCTCAAGACCAAGGAAATCGCGCCGCAGCGGCGGCTGCGCGTCGGCGGCCTGGTGGAAAAGGGCAGCCTCAGGAAAGAGGGCGACGCGGTGGTCCGTTTCACCGTCACCGATCTCGCCAATTCGGTTCAAGTCAGATTTCGCGGCATCCTGCCCGACCTGTTCCGCGAGGGCCAAGGCGTCGTCGCCGAGGGCCATTTCAAGGACGGCGTCTTCGTCGCCACCGAGGTTCTGGCCAAGCACGACGAAACCTACATGCCGGCCGAGGTCGCCGACGCCATCAAGAAATCGGGGCAATGGAAGGGTGGGACGGGGAAAGGCGGGCCTGGGAAAGGCGATCAGGAGAAAGGCGCAAAATGATCGCCGAGATCGGGCATTTCGCGCTAATCCTGGCGCTCGCCGTGGCCGCCGTCCAGGCCTTCACTGCGCTGGCCGGCACCGGGCGCGGCAATGCCGGCTGGATGGCGATGGCCGGCCCCGCGGCGCTGACCCAGGCGGTTTTGATCGCGCTGTCATTCGGCGCCCTGACGCATGCCTTCGTGACCTCTGATTTTTCGGTCGCCAACGTCGCCGCCAATTCCCATACATTGAAGCCGATGCTCTACAAGGTGTCGGGCGTCTGGGGCAACCACGAGGGCTCGATGCTGATGTGGGCCTTCATATTGGCCCTCTACGGCGCCGCCGTCGCGCTCTTCGGCGGCAACCTCCGGCCCAGCCTTAAAGTTAGGGTGTTGGGCGTGCAGGCGCTGATCGGCATCGGCGTCCTGGCCTTCATCCTGTTCACCTCGAACCCGTTCGAGCGGCTCAACCCGGCGCCCATCGACGGCCGCGATCTCAATCCATTGCTGCAGGATCCGGGCCTGGCTTTCCATCCGCCGCTCCTCTATCTCGGCTATGTCGGGCTTTCGACCGCCTTTTCCTTCGCCGTCGCCGCCCTCATCGAGGGGCGCATCGACGCCGCCTGGGCGCGCTGGGTGCGGCCCTGGACGCTGGCCGCATGGGCCTTCCTGACGGCCGGCATCGTGCTCGGCTCCTGGTGGGCCTATTACGAGCTCGGCTGGGGCGGCTGGTGGTTCTGGGACCCAGTCGAAAACGCCTCATTCATGCCGTGGCTGGCGGCGACGGCGCTCCTGCATTCGGCGATCGTATCCGAAAAGCGCGACGCCTTGAAAGCCTGGACCGTGTTCCTGGCGATCATCGCCTTCGCGCTCAGCCTCTTGGGTACCTTCCTGGTGCGCTCCGGTGTGCTGACCTCGGTGCACGCCTTCGCAACCGATCCCAGCCGCGGCGTCTTCATCCTGGCCTTCCTGGTGATCACCGTCGGCGCCGCCTTCGCCCTGTTTGCCTGGCGCGGGCCGAACCTTGCCGGCGGCGGCAGCTTCCTGCCGATATCCAGGGAAGGCGGGCTTTTGGTCAATAATTTCCTGCTCACCGTGGCCGCCGCCTCGGTGCTGCTCGGCACCCTTTACCCCTTATTCCTCGATGTCCTCGATCTCGGCAAGGTGTCGGTGGGGGCGCCCTATTTCGATACCGTGTTCGTGCCGATGATGATCCCGGCGATCCTGTTGATGGGCGTCGCGCCGCTGTTGCAATGGAAGCGCGCCGATGGCACCGGCGCGCTGATACGGCTCAAATTCGTCGCCGTGATCGCCGTGTTGGCGGGCTTCGCCATCTGGCTGTCGATCGACCGGGCCGGCGCCCTGGCGTCGTTTGGCATCGGTTTGGCGGCATGGCTGTTGGCTGCCACCTTGTATGAATTCGCCGCCCGCGTGCGCCTTTTCCAATCTGGCATCGGCGACACCTGGCGGCGTATCCGGCGCCAGCCGCGCGCCAGTTGGGGCATGACCCTGGCCCATGGCGGGCTGGCCATCGCCATCGCCGGCATGACCGCGTCGAGCGCCTGGCGCACCGAAAGCATCCAGGTGATGCGCCCCGGCGATAGCGTCGAGGTCGGCGGCTATGCTTACACCCTAAAGGGCGCCAAGACCGTCGATGGGCCCAATTACACGGCGCTGCGCGGCGAGTTTGAAGTGACAAAAGGCAACCGCTTCCGGATCACCCTCGAGCCCGAAAAACGCACCTATCTGGTCAGCCGCATGCCGACCACCGAAGCCGCGATCGAGCCCACATTCCTTGGCGATCTCTATGCCGTGATCGGCGATCCCGACGGCAAGGGCGGTTACGTCACCCGCATCTATTTCAATCCGCTGGTGCCGTGGATGTGGACCGGCGCGCTGATCATGGTGCTCGGCGCCGGTATCAGCCTTTCCGACCGGCGCTACCGCATCGGTGCGCCATCCAGGAGCCACCCGCCGGCGGGCGCGGCGGCCGAAGTGTAACGGACCGCGGCAATGATCAAGCGGCTTGCCTTTCTCGCGCCGATCCTGGTGCTGGCTATCCTCGCCATCTATTTCACCCTCGGCCTGAAGCGCGATCCCTCGAAACTGCCGTCGGTGCTGATCAATCAGCCGGTGCCGGAATTTTCGCTGCCCCCCATCGAGGGCTCGGCGCGCGGCTTTTCCAGCAATGATCTCAAGGGCAAGGTGACGCTGGTCAATATATTCGGCTCCTGGTGCTATGCCTGCCTTGCCGAGCACCCGTTCCTGATGAAATTGACCCGGGAAAAGATCATCCCGGTTTACGGCATCGACTGGCGCGAGAAGGACCGCACGGCGGGGCCGCGCTGGCTGAAGAAGCACGGCAACCCCTATCTGCTGATCGGCGATGACCCGAACAGCCGCGGCGCCATCGCCTTCGGTGTTTCCGGGGCGCCCGAGAGCTTCATCGTCGATCAGGCCGGCATCATCCGCTACAAGCATATCGGGGTTCTCAACGATACCAATTGGAGCCAGACGCTGTTCCCGATCATCAAGAAACTGAGGCAGCAATGAGGCGCGCGATCCTGATGCTGCTGCCGTTCCTGCTGGCGCTTGCATTGGCTGTCCCGGCGGGCGCCGTCAATCCCGATGAAATACTGAAAGACAGCGCACTCGAGGCCCGCGCCCGCGACATATCAAAGGGCCTGCGCTGTGTCGTCTGTCAGAACCAGTCGATCGACGATTCCGACGCCCAGCTGGCGCGCGACTTGAGGATGCTGGTGCGCGAACGGCTGGTGGCCGGCGATTCCGACCAGGCGGTGATCGATTACGTGGTGTCCCGCTATGGCGATTACGTGCTTTTGCGCCCGCCGGTACGGGCGACGACGGCGGTACTATGGCTCGGCCCGATCCTGTTCGCGCTTATCGGCTTGCTTGGCATCGTCCTTTATTTCCGCCGCCAATCCTCCGCCGGGCCGGCGGCGGGAAGCGGCAAGGACGCCGGCAAATGAACGTCTGGATCGCCGCCGCCCTTTTGTCCGCCGCCGTTCTTTTGAGCTTGCTGGTGCCCATGTTTCGCCGCCGTCAAGCCAGGGGCGGTCAGGAACGCGGCGTCTATCAGGACCAGATCGCGGAGATCGAAAGCGATAAGGCGCGCGGCCTGATCGACGCGGCCGCGGCCGAGGCGCTGGCCCAGGAGATCGGACGCCGGCTCGAGGACGCCGGCGAAGATAGCGATGGCAAAGCGGCCGGGCCGGCAAAATCAAGGCCGCTGGCGGCGGCGATTACCATTGCCGTCCTGGTGCCGGTCCTCTCTTTCGCCATTTACGGCCTGCTCGGATCGCCGCAGCTTCCCGGCCAGCCCCATGCCGAACGCCGAGCCGCCGACACCGCAGAGCAGGCGAACATGCGCAAGGTGGTCGAAACCCTGGCCAAGCGGATGCAGCAATCACCGGAACGCCTGGAAGGCTGGATGCTGCTCGGCAAATCCTATGCGCGGCTAAACGAATACGCCAAGGCGGCGCGGGCGTTCCGGCGGGCCAGCGAACTGGCGCCGGCGCGCGCCGACATCCACGCATCCTTGGGCGAAGCCCTGTTCATGGCGGCGGGGCAGCGTTTCGATGCCGGTTCCAGGGCCGCGATCGAAGCCGCGCTCAGGGTCGATCCGCGCGACCCGAAGGCGCTCTTCTACCAGGGTGCCGCGCACCTGCAAGCGGGAGCCCATGCCCGCGCCGTGCAAAGCTGGATCGATCTGATCGCGGTTTCGCCGCCGGACGCGCCCTGGCTGGCTGGCGTGCGCCGCCGGATCGCGTCCGCCGCCGAAGCCGGCGGTATCGATGCCGCCGCCGTCAAGCCAAGGCTGGCGCCGGCCACCGGTTCCGCGCCGGCCATCGGCCCACGGCAAAAACCAAGGGGTCCGAGGCAGGAAGATGTCGACGCCGCATCCCGGATGTCCGATACCGATCGCGCCCGGTTTATCCTCGGCATGGTCGAACAGCTGGTAACGCGGCTTCGCGAATACCCGGACGATGCGCCGGGCTGGCGGCGCCTGGCGCGGGCTTACAAGGTATTGGGTGAAACCGAAAAGGCGGCCTTGGCCGAGGCCAGGGCGGCGCACATCGAAGGCGGCGGGACGGCCAGCAATTTTCCAGGCAAAACACCAGCCAATTAAACGGTTTTACGCTTGATATTCGGGCCACGAATACCATATTTAGGGACTTGTGGTGTTTGCGGAGAGGCGTTCATGGCCGAAGACAAATTTCGACTGGTGACGCGCGCGGATTTTGACGGCGTCGTCGCTGGCAGCCTGCTGATCGAGCTGGATATGATTGATCATGAGGTTCTGTTCGCGGAACCGCGCGACGTGCAGCAGGGCCGCGTCGAAATAACCGAACACGACATCACCACCAACCTGCCCTACGTCGACGGCGTGCATCTTTGTTTCGACCATCATTTGAGCGAAACCGTCCGCGTCGGCAAACGCAAGAATCACATAATCGATCCCAATGCGCCTTCGGCGGCACGGGTTGTCTATGATTATTACGGCGGCGAAAACACATTTCCAAAAATTTCCGCGGAAATGATGGACGCCGTCGACAAGGCCGATTCCGCCCAATATTCGGAGCGCGATATCCTGGCGCCAGAGGGCTGGACGCTGCTCAACTTCATCATCGATCCGCGCACCGGCCTCAACCGGCATGAGGAATTTGGCACCTCCAACGATGATTTCATGCGCGATATGATGGTCTATTGCCGTCACCATCCGGTCGATGAAATCCTGACCATAGCGGAGGTCGAGGAACGCCTGCATGTCTTCCAGGAACATGAAGAGCTGGCGGAAATGCAGCTCAAGCGCTGTTCGACCATCGACGGCAATGTGGTCATCGCCGATCTCCGTGGTGAAGATCCGATCTATGTCTGCAACCGCTTCCTGCTTTATGGCATTTACCCGAGCGCCGAGGTTTCCATCAACGTGCTGCCCGGCGATAGCGACGACAAGCTACTTCTGGCGGTCGGCAAATCCATCCTCAACCGTGGCTCCAAGGCCAATATCGGCTTGCTTATGTTGGAGCGCGGCGGCGGCGGACACGAAGCCGTCGGCACCTGCCAGATACTCAAGTCGAACGCCGAGAAAGCCCTCGTCGAACTGGTCGCCGCCATCAACCAAGCGGGTTAGAGCCTATTCCGGGCCGGCTTCCTTTGCCACGAACCGGGGCAGCGAGGCGATGTCGGGGCAGCCGATTTGACCCAATATTTGCTCCAGTTCCAGACGCAGCAATTCGACCGCGTGAGCGGCGCCGGCTTCGCCCAGTGCCGCCACCCCGTACATGAAGGCGCGCCCAAGGAACACGAAATCCGCGCCCCTTGCCATGGCGCGCGCCACGTCGAGCCCCGAGCGGGCGCCGCTATCGAGGAACAATTTCAACTCGCCCCGGGTGCGCTCGCCAATTTCATCGATCATGTCCAAGGGATGGACCAGCGATTCCGACTGCCGGCCGCCGTGATTGGAGAGCAATAGGGCGTCGACGCCGATCGCTAAGCAATGTTCGGCATCTGAGGCGCTGAGCAAGCCCTTGACGATCATCGGTCCCGACCAATGTTTGCGCAGGGCCTCGATCTCGGGCCAGCCGATGCTACGCGCCAGCAAACCGCTGATCATTTCGGCGACCGTTGTGTAATTGGCGCCGGGCGGAAAATAGGGCGTCAGCGTTTCGAACCTGGGCGGCCCGGCGGCCAGCGTCGCCAGCGCCCAGGTGGGATTGAGCGCGATGCGCGACATATTGGCGAGCGACAATTTCGGCGGCACGGTCATTCCATTTTTAATCTCGCGCAAGTTGCGCCGCGTCGTCGGCGTATCGACGGTGACTAGAAGTGCGCTGAATCCGGCTTCCTTGGCCCGGTCGAGGAGTTCCTTTTCGGTGCCGTGATCGGCCAGGGGATAAAGCTGGAACCAGCCATGATCGCCGGCGATGGCGCCGATTTTTTCGATGCTCGAGGTGGCCATGGCGCTGAGGCAGAAGGGAATGCCGGCTTTTTTGGCGGCGGCGGCCAGGTATTCGGCGGCGCGCGGCCAGATTAGCCCCGAGAGCCCGACCGGCGCGACGCCGAGCGGCATGGCATAGGGGCGGGCGAACATTTCGGTACGCAAATCCGGCTCGCCCCGGGGCTCAAGATAACCGGGCACGAATTGAACCGCGTCGAAGGCGGCCCGGTTGCGCATCAGGCCCTTTTCGTCGCCGGCGCCGCCGTCCAGATAATCGAAGGCGAAGCGCGGCAGGCGCCGCCGGGCGGCGGCGGCCAGATCCGGGACCGACGGATATTTCTTCATCGACATAGGGCGGAGACTAGTACACCCCAGCGGAAGTCCCAACCCCCTACGATCGCTTCTCCCGTTTCCTCGGTAGGAGGGGAGCCGCAAGCGATGCGGGCCCATCGCCAAGGCTTCCCGACGCCCCGAGGGGACGGGAAAAGCGACCCTTCGGGCGGCCTTCCGAGGCCCCCGGACCGCGTTGCGCGGGTCTTGTGATGCTCCAGCATCACGGCGTCCCACGCGCCTTGCCGGATGACCTCGGAAGGCCGTCGTAGGGGGTCGGGACTTCCGCTGGGGCGTACTAGACGCTTTTCACGCCACCATCAAAACCGTATTTCAGCGCGCGGCGAACGCCGAGATCAAGCGGCCGCGGCGCCGGCGTAGCGGCCGGGCGGCAAGCGCACCTCGACCGTGGTGCCAACCCCAAGCTGGCTGATAATGTTCAAGCTGCCGCCGTGCAGATCGATCAGCCCCCTGGTCAGCGGCAGTCCCAATCCGGTACCCTCGTTTTCCCGGTCGAAGGCGTTGCTGACCTGGCCGAACTTGGTCATCGCGATTTCGATATGCTCGTCGGTCATGCCGATGCCCGAATCCTCGATGCTAAGCACCAGTGAATTTTCATCATCGATATGCGATTGCAATGACACCGTGCCACCGCAATCGGTAAACTTGACGGCATTGGTCAGGAGATTGACCAATATCTGCCTGATGCGCAGCCGGTCGGCATTGAGCGAACAGGGCATATCCAATATCCGATTGTTCAACTTAACGCCCTTTCTGCTGGCTTGTGCCTCGACGAAATCGACCGATTCGGCGGCCACATCCATGAGCTTGAATATTTCCGGACGCAGTTCGGCGGCACCCGCCTCGACCGAACTTAAATCGAGAATTTCGTTGATAACGTCCAGCAGGTGCTTGCCCGCCCGGTTGATCGATCCGACATATTCGGTCTGTTTTTCGTTGCCCAGGGATCCGAACACATTTTCCAATAGGGTATCGGAATAGCCGATGACCGCATTCAACGGCGTGCGCAGCTCGTGGCTCATATTGGCGAGGAATTCGGATTTGGCTCGGTTGGCCGCCTCCGCCTTGAGCATGGCGTCTTCAAGCTCGCGCTCGTGATTCTTTAGATCGGTGATTTCGTAGTGGAAGGAAATGGTCGCGCCGTCGCTTAGCTTCTGCCGGTTGAAGCCGATCCACCGGTTGCCATCTATCCTGTATTCCCCTTGCGCGCCGCCCTCGAGGCCGTGGGCGATTGTATCGTCGATCCATTCATCGATGTTGTCCTCGCTCGAACCGGCATGCACGGTCTTGGACAATGCCGCCACATAATCGGAAAAATGTATTCCCGGCTTGAGCAGGACCGAGGTTTCCTTCTGAATATCCTTGTAGAACCGGTTGCACATGACCAGGCGCCGATCCGCATCCCAAAGAACGACGCCGGCGTTTATCTTGTCGAGGGCATCCACGAACCTCCGGCCCACCGATGCGCCTTGCTCACGGGCCTCAACCTCATCGGTGATATCGGCGACCGTGCACCGGTATCCCTTGAACCGGCCGTCATCGCCGAACAACGCGACCCCCGAATAGGAAACATGTAATGGACTTCCATCCGGCATTTTCCGCGTGAACTCGTAGCTGCGGAAAGATTTCTTGGCGTTCATGATCTCCTTGAGCCCGCGCCAATCGATATCCTCGTCATTGCCCATCGGAATATCCCACATCGGCCGCCCCAAAAACCCATCCATGGGCATCCACATTCTACCAATCGGCGGCGAGCAATATATGACATTGTGGCTAACGTCGGTTTCCCAGAACCTATCGGCGGCGGCGCTGGCGAAATCGTGAAACCGCGCATCGCTTTCAATCAGGGCGGCTTCGGCTTTTTCACGTTCCAGTTCGGTGCGCCGGAAGGTATCTATGGCGCACGCCATATCGCCGAATTCGCCCGATCGCGGAAATTTTGAGACATCGATATCGGTGACGCCCGCCGCCATCCGCTGCAGGGCATCGGTCAACAGCTTCATCGGCCTGAAGATGCGGCCAAGGACCAGCCAAAGGAACATGGCGATCATGATCATCGGAACGAACGGCTGGAACGAGCCTGTGACATCGGATATCCACTTGATTTCACCGAGCGCCCCGCCAAGCTCATGGGCGCGCGTTTCCTTGTCAGCGGCGATCTGGCGGCCCAATTGGATCAACCCGGCGACGGCGGGCCTGTCGTCGACCACGATTTGGGCATCGATTTCCCTCGGTGCCAGGCCGCTCCCGGTCAGTTCGGCGGCCCGCCGAAGAGAGGTGTTGTAGTTTTCCAGCACCCCGCCGATATCGGCGAGGGCGGCGACCTCGGTGGGCGAGACTGCGCGCGCGCGGTAATCGTCGAGCAGCCTTGCCGCCTTTTCGATTTGTGCCTTCGATTTGGCGAGCAGGGACGCATCGCCGGTCAGGACATGGTCCTTGAAATTGTGGATCATGCCGCCATAACCGAGGGTGGCCCTAAGGGTTTCCAGGATCTGGCGGCGGTTCACGCCTTTATTGTGGCGGCTGAAATGCTCCTTCTCGGCATTGAACAGGTTTTCGAAACCGGCCAGTGCCGGCCCATCGTCGATCCTGACCAAGGCGTTGATTTCGGCGCTCGGCATGCCTTGTCCCACATGCATCGCAATCTCGTCCATGGAGCGGCGGTAAGCGGCGATCATGGCGCGGATATCGCCGGTGGCCGACTTCTCTGTCTCATCGAGTCGCAAATCTTCGTACTGGGCGATGATCACCTCGGCGCCGTGCAGCTTGTTATGAGCGATTTTGGCGTAACCTTCGCCGCCGCGCAGGATGTAGTTCTTATAGGCGTGAATCATGCCGCCATAGCCCAATTCCCGGTGCAGGGCGTTGAGCAGCCGCAGCTTGTCGGAATGCACTTGGTCGAAGGATTCCCAGGCGCCGGAAACCTTTTCGATATTACCTTCGATGATCTGCGAGGTGATACCGAAGGCGATGCCGGCGGCGGCGATGAAACCGGCGAATAGCCAACCGGTTGCCTTGATGCTTAACGGTTTGAACAAATTATCCTGCCCAAGTGTCCCTGCACAAAAGATTATGTGGGAAGCCAAGGCGCCGATGACAATAGACCGCAACCGGTTTTTTTGAAGAGATTTTTTCCACTAAGCCATTGACGTTATGACCAAAACCGGAATTCCTTGTTCCTTCTCAACCGATTGGTAAAATCGCATCGAAATTGGAGCAATTGGGGGCCGCGCTGATCATGGCGGACATCGAGGGCGCAAGCGAACATATCGTGACCTGGGCCGAGGTGCATCGCGACACCAAGGTGCTGGTCAAGCAATTGTTGGCGGCGGGGCCCTGGCGCGGCATTGTCGCCATCAGCCGGGGCGGGCTGGTGCCGGCCACCATCTTGGCGCGGGAAATGGATATCCGCTTCGTCGATACCATCTGCATCGCCTCCTATGACGAAAAGGACCAAAGCGCCATCCAACTGATCAAGAAACCGGACGAAGCCGTCGGCGAGGCCGGCAAGGGCTGGCTTTTGGTCGACGATCTGGTCGATACCGGCGCCACCATGCGCGCCGCCAAGGAGCTTTTGCCGGAAAGCCACGTGGCCACCGTCTACGCCAAGCCGGACGGCATGCCGTTCGTGGATACCTTCGTTCACGAGGTGGCGCAGGATGTCTGGATCTTTTTCCCCTGGGACACTGATCTGACCTATACGACGCCGATCGCCCGCGGCGCCTGAAAAGCACCGGTCAGCCAAGAAAAATCCCCGCCCCGGTGTGCCGCCGGCCAAAAAAATCCCTCGCTCCGGCGCGCCGCCGGAGCGGGGGATAATATATTAATGCTGGTTTTTAGGTGCCGAAGGCGTAGTGCAGCACGCCGAGAACGGCGACCAGCAGAATCGCCGGGTTAACCTCGCCGAAGCGGCCGCTCAACAACTTGATCACCGCGTAGGAGATGAAGCCGATGGCGATGCCGTTGGCGATCGAAAAGGTCAGCGGCATCAATATGGCGGCCAGGATGGCGGGAGCGTATTCGGAGACATCCTCCCAGTCCATATCCTTGAGGTTGCGCGCGAAATAGGCGGCGACGAAAACCAGCGCCGGGGCGGCGGCGAAGCCCGGGATGCTTTGCGCCAGCGGCGCGAAGCCGAGGCAAAGGAGAAACAGCACCGCCGTGGTCACCGCGGTCAGCCCGGTGCGCCCGCCTTCCTTGATGCCGGCGCCGCTTTCGATATAGCTGGTGGTGTTCGAAGTGCCGAGGGCAGCGCCGGCGACGGTGGCCACCGAATCAGAGATCACGGCGCGCCCGATGCCTTCGATATTGCCGTCCGCGTCGACCTTGCCGGCGACATTGGCGACGCTGGTCAGGGTGCCGGCGGTATCGAAAAAATCGACAAACAGGAAGGCAAAGACGACGCCGATCAGCGCCAGTGAGAAGGCGCCGCCGATATCCAGTTGCAGGAAGGTCGGCGCCATCGACGGCATCGGCCCGACGATGCCGGCGAAATCCGAAACCCCGAAGATCCAGGCGATGATGCTGACCACCAGGATCGAGATGACGATGGCGCCCGGCACCTTCAACCGGTCGAGCGCGACCATGCCGACAAAGCCGAGGCCGGCGAGCAAAACCGGCATGCTGGAGAGATCACCAAGGCCGACCAGGGTGGCCGGATTGTCGATCACCACGCCGGCGTTTTTGAGCCCGATGATGGCCAGGAAAAATCCGATGCCGGCGCCGATGCCGTATTTGAGCGAGCGCGGTATCGAATTGATGATCCATTGGCGGAGGCCGGTCAGGCTTAAGAGGAAGAAAAGAATGCCGGCCAGGAACACCGCGCCCAGCGCTACTTCCCAGGTCTGTTTCATGCCGAGCACCACGCCGAAGGCGAAAAAGGCGTTGAGGCCCATGCCCGGCGCCATCGCCACCGGCCATTTCGCCCAGAGCCCCATGATCAAGGTGCCGATGGCGGCGGCCAGGATGGTGGCGACGAAGACGGCGCCGAAATCCATGCCCGCCTTCGACAGGATCGCCGGGTTGACGACGATGATGTAGGCCATCGTCAAAAATGTGGCCAGGCCGGCAAGAATCTCGGTCCGAATGCTCGAACCCTTGGCTTCAATTTCGAAATAACGCGCTATGGCTTCCATGATCAGCCCCCGATTGTGAATTGCCCTGTTTCGGGACGGCCGCTTACGGCTCCGTCCCCTGGGAATCCTTAACCCGATTCCGGCACGCGCGTAAACAGGGGATTGGGCCGTCTGATAAAGTCAGGAATCGATGCCAGTTGGGTTTTAGCATTCCCGGGACGCCTACCGAGGCAAATTTGATCCGCGCCGGAATGGTTTGATTTGAGCGGAATTTATTCTAGCCTTGGCAATCCAAAATACCCGGACCAGGGCCATCGCATGCCGCAACGCCTGAGCAAACCGCCGCCAAAAGCAACCCGCCGCCGGCGCCGGCTGACCCGCCACGGGATCAGGCGCAGCGATTATTACGCCTGGCTCAAGGATGCCAATTGGCAACAGGTGATGAAGGCGCCGGCGGTGCTGGCGCCTGAAATCCGCGCCTATTTGGAAGCCGAGAACGCCCATACCAAGGACTGGCTGGCCGATACCGGCGCCTTGCAGGCGGTCTTGTTCGCCGAAATGCGCGGCCGCATCAAGGAAGACGACAGTACGGTGCCGGACGCCGACGGCGATTTCGAATATTATGTGGATTACGTGACCGGCGGCCAGCATCCGCGCTATTGCCGGCGGGCGCTCGGCGGCGGGCCCCAGGAAATCCATGAGGAAATCCGTGAGGAAATCCTGCTCGACGGTGATACCGAAGCCGAGGGCCAGGCCTATTTCAAGATTGCCGGCGCCGAACACAGCCCCGATCATGCCCGGTTCGCCTTCGCCGCCGACTTGAACGGGTCGGAACGCTACGCCATCCGGGTGCGCGAAATCGGCGGTGATGGCGATATGGGTGATGTGATTGAAGGGATGGCGATCGAGGGCGCGCGCGGCGATTTCGCCTGGGGCAACGACGCCAGGACCCTCTACTATACGGAACTGGACGACAAGCTCCGCCCCTGGTGCGTCAAGCGGCATGTTCTCGGAGACGATCCCGCCGTTGCCCAGCTGGTCTACGAGGAAAAGGACCCCGGTTTTTTCGTCGCTATCGGCAAGAGCCAAAGCGGCCGCTTCATCGAGATCACGGCGCACGACCACACGACCACAGAAATTCACCTGATCGATGCCGACGCGCTCGATCCCCGGCCGATGCTGATTGAGGCGCGCAATCCGGGCGTCGAATATTCCATTGCTCATGTGAAAATGCCCCCGGGAAAACATGGCGGCGAACGCCTCTATATCCTGACCAACGCCGACGGCGCCGTCGATTTCAAAATCATGCAGGCGCCGCTGGCGGCGCCGGGCCGCGCCAACTGGCGGGATGTCATCAGCCACGAGCCGGGCTGCCTGATCCGCACCATGCTCGAATTTTCCGGCCATCTGGTGCGCCTGGAGCGGATCGACGGCTTGCCGCGCATTACCGTCCGCGACCTCAAAACCGGCGGCGAGCATGCCATCGAATTCGATGAAGAAGCCTATGAGCTCGGCCTGGTGCCCGGCTATGCGTTCGAGACCACCAATCTGCGCTTCACCTATTCCTCGATGACCACGCCCCGTCGCACCTTCGATTACGGTATGACCACGCGCACGCGGACTTTGCGCAAGGAGCAGGAGGTGCCGAGCGGCCACCAGCCGGCCGATTACGTCACCCGCCGCCTGTTCGCCGCGGCGCCAGACGGCGAGCCGGTGCCGATCTCGCTCCTGCACCGCGCCGACACAAAGCTCGATGGATCGGCGCCGCTGCTGCTCTACGGCTATGGCTCCTACGGGATGTCGATGCCGGCGTCATTTTCAAGCAACCGGCTGTCCCTGGTGGATCGGGGCTTCATCTACGCCATCGCCCATATCAGGGGCGGAACCGAGCGCGGCTACGGCTGGTACCTGGACGGCAAGCTGGACAAAAAACCCAATACTTTCAAAGACTTCATCGCCGCCGCCGAGCATCTGATCGATGCGGGCATGGCGGTTCCGGGGCGCATCGCCATCCACGGCGGCAGCGCCGGCGGCATGCTGGTCGGCGCCGCCGCCAACATGGCCCCGGACCTCTGGGGCGCGGTGGTCGGCGAGGTGCCCTTCGTCGATGTCCTCAACACCATGTGCGACGGGGATTTGCCGCTGACGCCGCCGGAATGGCCGGAATGGGGCAACCCGATCGAGGACCAGGAAGCCTATCAGACCATCGCCTCCTATTCGCCCTACGACAACGTGGCGCGCCAGGACTACCCGCCGATCCTGGCCACCGCCGGCCTGACCGACCCGCGCGTCACCTATTGGGAAGCGGCCAAATGGGTGGCCAAACTGCGCGCCTTGAAGACCGATGCAAACCCGCTCCTGCTGCGCACCAACATGGAGGCCGGCCACGGCGGCGCCTCCGGCCGCTTCGATAATCTGAAAGAGGTGGCCATCGTCCATGCCTTCTTGCTGAAGGTGTTCGGGATGGCGGCGTGAGGCTGACCGCCTAATCCAGCCGGTAGATGCGGCGCGCGTTTTCGCCGCCGATTTTTTCGGCGAGCGCCTCCGGCAATTGGTCCAAGAGCGCCCAGCTGGTATCGAAGGAGGCGGCGATGCGCGGTTTTTCGCCGCTCGGCCCGACGAATTCGTCGGAGCCGATGACGAAGCGGTCGGGAAACGCCTGGAACAGGCGCAGCCAGTCGGCTTTCAGCTTATACTCCGCATCGACCAGCCGGTTGGGGATCGGCCGGCCATCGATGCCGGCAACCCGCGCCGGAACCCGCAGCGCCAGATAAAGGTTGGCATGGGCGGCCAGCAGCCGGCCCAATAACTCCGGCGTCATCTGGCCGGTATTGTCCCAGCCGATATGCTGCCAGACGATACGCGCCTTGGCGTTGTGCCGCAGCAGGCGCTCGAAGGCCGCGATATTGGGCGCCAGGCGGTCAGGGTTTTGCTTGCAGACCCGGGCCAGGCGGGGCGATACCGGTGCCGCCCGTTCGATGGCCTCCATATGGATATCGATAGGCACGTCGTTTTCGGCGGCGATGTCGGCGAGGCTCAGATAGAGGGGATGGTCGGGCACCACCTGCTGGAAGGAATGCTTGGGGTTCATGCACAAATGATAGGCCATCATTTCGCCGAAACCGGCGGCGCCGGCGGCCAGCAGTTCCCGCGCCGCTTTTTGAAATTCACGCTTTACGGCGCCGGTCACCGCCCCGGGCTTCGTGGCCCGCATCATCCGGCCGAGGATGGCGCCGCCGGCCATCAGGGCCAAGCGGCCGCGATGATCGGCCACGATATCGTGCATTTGCTGATAGCTGCGCTCCGGTTCGCCTCGGAACGACGGCACGACGACGATCAGCGCCGTTTTAATCCGCCGGCGGTCCATGCGGGCGATCAGGATATCGGCGGCCTTGCTCAGATTGTCGTAGATGTCGATCGGACCATGGGGGCGCGCCGCGCCGCCCATGGTGACATCGAGGCCGAGGGGATGCAGGTACATATGGACGTCCGTATAGCGCAATGGCCCGCCGCGCGCTTTCGCCGCCGGTGGCGGCGGACGACTGGCGTCGCGGGCATCGCGCGCGGCGTGGAACTCGCCGGCGCTCAGATAACCGTCGCCGTTGGTGTCGAGGCGCTGGAAGGCTTGCGGCGGGCCGGGAAATTCGCTTTGGTTCAGCCTGCCATCGCCATCGCCGTCATTCTGGCGGATCACCGGCGGCACGCCGGGGCCGTGCCCACCGGATTGGCAGGCGCTCAGTATGGCGGCGGCAAGCGCCAAGGTGATTAAAATACGGCAGAAATCGGACTTTTGCATTTTCAGCTCCCGGAAAGTATCGGCGGGCATCGGCGGAATCCTCGGGGCGATCCATGGAGCAAGGGAGCTTAGCGCATTGTCCGTACCGGCCCAAGGCGCCGGAATGCAACCGCGATAAGGGTTTCTCAGCCGCGACCGAGGATCATGTCGGCGGCTTTCTCGGCGATGGCGATGACCGGCGCATTGAGCGGGCCGGCGACCACTTCGGGCATGATCGAGGCATCCACCACCCGCAGCCCCTTTAAGCCGATGACGCGCAGTTGCGGGTCAACCACCGCGTCGGCGCCGGTGCCCATGCGGCAAGTGCCGGACGAATGGTGGACGGTGGTCGCCGTTTGCCGCACGAATCCATCAAGGGCCTCGCCGCTGGCCACCTCCGGTCCGGGCACAAATTCCCGAAGACCCAGAGCCGTGAGGGCCTTGCCGGCGAAGGTCCGGCGCAGCAGCCCGATGCCGGCCCGCAGCGCGGCCCGGTCGGCCTCGGCGTCGAGCAGTCCGTAGGCCAGGCGCGGCGGCTCCAGGGGATCGGCCGAGGCCAGGGTCAAGCGGCCGCGGCTTTCGGGGCTCAACAGGCAAACCCGGCAGACGACGCCATCCTCGGCCGGCGGCCGCAGAACGGGGAACCACAAATCGCCGTCCGGCGGCACTTCGCTTATCAGGAACTGGATGTTGGCATGGTCCTTGTCCGGGGCACTGCGCAGCAGGGCGGTGACACCACCCGGAAGTTTGGTGGCCGGCCCGGAGCCGAACAAATAGGCGCGCAGGAAATTCAAGGCGGCCCGGTCGGCGCGCAGACCCTCGAGGAAACGCGAGCGGCCCGGACGTCTAAAAACCAAGGTAACGGCGGGGTGTTCCTGCAAGTTGCCGCCGACTCCAGATAAATCCCGAAGGCAGGGAATTCCCAGTGAGGCCAGATGATCGGCGGGCCCGATACCGGACAGAAGCAGCAAGCGGGGGGAGTTGATGGCACCCGCCGCCAAAATCACCTCGCGCCGCGCCCGAACCAGGCGGCGACGGCCGCCCTGAACAAACTCGACACCGGTGGCCTGCCCGTCCTCGAAGGCCAGGCCGACGCTCTGGGCGTTGACTTCGACCGCCAAATTTGGCCGTCCCAAGGCCGGCCGCAGATAGGCCACCGAGGCGCTCCACCGGCGCCCGTCGCCGACCGTGAATTGCGAGGCCGCGAAGCCTTCGCGCTCAGACCCGTTGTAATCCTCGACCACCGGAAACTGGAGTTCACGGCCGGCATCGAGGAACGCCGTGCGAAACGGGTCCGAGGTCTCCGACCGTCCGACCATCAAGGGCCCGTCGCCGCCCCGGTAGTCGTCGGCGCCGCCGGCGAAGGTCTCGCTGCGCTTGAAGTAGGGCCGCATTTCTTCGTCGGACCAGCCGCCGCACCCGGCATCGTGCCAGCGGTCGTAGCTGCGAGCCGAACCGCGCCCATAGAGCATGGCATTGATCGAGGACGATCCGCCGAGGACCTTGCCCCGGGGGATCGGAATACGGCGGCCGTTCAGATTTGGTTCGGGCTGGCTGGCGAACTTCCAGTCGTGGGACTGGCGCTGCCACAGCTTGCCGACGCCGATCGGCACCTGGATCATCGGATCCCGGTCGCGCCCCCCCGCCTCCAGAACCAGAACGCGATTGCCGGCGTCGGCGCTGAGCCGGTTGGCCAGCACACACCCGGCCGAGCCGGCGCCTACGATGATGAAGTCGTAGGAATCCCCATTGGGTGCCACGGTTGGATCGCCGTGGTCGGCTATTCGGCCGCCTCGATCTGAATGTCGCCCTTGGTGTTATCGACCACCACGGCGGTTTCGAAATAGGTGACCGTGGGCCGCGAGCCCATCTGCTCCTGCATCCGATCCAGCCAGGCCTCGCTATGGAAGGCCGCGGCCTTTTCCCGGCTCTCCCACTCGTAGAAGCCGCCGCCGGTGCCGCTCTCTTGATAGAGGAAACACTTGCGGTACAAGCCGTCCAGACCCTGGAACCGGGGCGCCGCCGCTTCCGAGGACTTACGCGCCTGCTCGCGGGTGGTGCCGTCCCTCAGCTTGTATTGAACCAAAACCGTGATCATGTTCTCTCTCCCGTTTGACCAATATCCTAAGCCCGATAGCCCTCAAATCCTCTCCGATCATACCCCGGCCCCAGTTCCACTGGAAGGGATTTTCGTTCCATCGGGCATTGTCGGATTAAATCCGGGTGACGTGGCGGTGCGGTCAGGCGACGGGCCTGCCAGGCGTAGCTCGAAGAGCGAATTTTCGAATATATGCCTCACCATAGCCGTTTGTTGGCGAAGGCGCGGCCAGAGTGGCTTTTTAAATAGACCTCAAAATCACGAGCCTTTTCCTCATTGGAAAAAGAAACGTAGGTAACAAGTCGCCACGGCTTAAACTTGGACGTGTGAGGTGAGCCACCGCTGTTGTGCTTGTCGATACGGGCCTTCAGGTCCGATGTCATTCCGACATAGGTTTGGTCGGGTTGGGATTCGCTTCTGAGGAGGTAGACATACTTCATGAGTATAGCCCCGCTTCGCTCTTCGAGCTACGCCGGGCAGGCTTCGCTCTAACTCGCCACGCCCGTCAGGCAAGTGGCCTGCCAGGCGTAGCTCGAAGAGTGAGCGACCTGAGAGATAGGTAACAGTTTGTACCGGACACATGGGTAACACTTCCAGCATTTAATCTGGAGGTGTTGATGCCGTGGAAAGAGAGTTCGGTTATGGAAGAGCGTCTACGATTTGTTGCCCGTTTGCTGGATGGCGAGGGCATGAGTGTGGTGTGCCGGTCTTTCGGGATATCCCGAAAGACCGGCTACAAAATCTTCAACCGCTATAAGGAATACGGCCTTGAGGCGCTCAGCGATCGCTCCCGGCGCCCGGTGCGTTATGCCAACCAACTGCCCGAGCCGATTGAACAGATGATTGTGCGCCTCAAGAAGGAGAAGCCCCATTGGGGCGCCAGGAAGATCCGGGAGCTGTTGGTCAGGCGGCTGGCCGGTGATGTACGCATTCCGGCCAAGAGCACGGTGCATGCCGTTCTTGACCGCCACGGCCTAGTCAAACGGGGACGCCAAAGACGGCGCAATAAGGCTGAAGGTACTCCCCTGTCGCAAGCCCTGGCGCCCAATCAGCTGTGGTGTGCTGATTTCAAGGGCGAGTTCAAGCTTGGCAACCGGCAATATTGTTACCCCCTAACGGTCACGGACCAGGTTTCCCGCTTTCTCCTGATGTGCGAAGCGCTTGAGTCCACAAAGGAGATAACCGCCTTCACGGCCTTCCAGCGCCTGTTTGAAGAACGCGGCCTGCCCGATGCCATGCGCACCGATAACGGCCTGCCCTTCGCCAGCCCCAACGGTCTCTACAATCTCTCAAAGCTGTCCGTGTGGTGGCTGCGATTAGGCATCAATATCGAGCGCATCAAACCCGGCCACCCGCAGCAGAACGGCCGTCATGAGCGTATGCATTTGACCCTCAAGAAAGAAACAACAAGGCCCGCACAAATGAACAGCCTTCAGCAGCAGGCGCGCTTCGATGATTTTATCAGTGAATTCAATACCGAAAGACCCCACGAGGCGCTCAATATGAAGTGCCCGCAAGAGGTCTACTCATCTTCAAAACGACCCTACAATGGATTGCCCGAAGTGGAATACCCCTTCCATGACAAGGACATCCTGGTCACCGCCTGCGGGCGCATTTGCATGCACAAAAAGAAGATAAACATATCAACCGTCATGGCCGGACAAAGGCTCGGAATAAAGGAGATGGACGACGGTATCTGGCTGGTCAGCTTTATGCACCACGATCTCGGTTATATCGACTTGGAACAGAAAACATTGCAGACTATCGACAACCCGTTCGGCACGAGGGTGTCACCCATGTCTTAGGTACATTCTGTTACCTATGTCTCCGGGCCGGACAGAGCGAAGCCTGGTGGAGCCGAGGGGAATCGAACCCCTGACCTCCACGTTGCGAACGTGGCGCTCTCCCAACTGAGCTACGGCCCCAAATCGCCTTACCGGCGGGCTCGGCGCGCGCCGGAAAAAAAGTGGCCGGATAATGTGTCGCCGCCCCAAGGCTGTCAAGCGGCTGGCGGCAATCCCCTTGTCACGGCTTTCCGCGCCCGTTAGTTTCAACGAGCTTCACGCCGAAAAGAGCGCTGCGAAATTCCATGCAATCGATCCTGATCCTCGCCGATACCGTCCTTGGGCTTTATATGTGGTGCATCATCATCGCCGCGGTGATGAGCTGGCTCAGCTATGGCGGGGTCATCAACACCAGCAATAGATTCGTCTACCTGGTGTCCGACTTCCTGTTCAAGATCACCGAGCCGGCGCTGCGTCCGATCCGGCGCATCATCCCCTTTATCGGCGGCATCGATCTTTCGCCGATCGTGCTGATCTTGATCATCTTCTTTTTGCGCAATCTGATTCGCGAATATGGCGGTGCCGTCATCTGAAATCGCCTCGCCGGTGGCGGTGCACGCCGGCGGCCTGAGGGTCGCCGTCCGCCTGACGCCGAAGGCATCCAGGAATGGCGTGAACGGGATCGCGGCGGACGCCGACGGTGGCGCCCGCATCAAGGTTTCGGTCACCGCCCCGCCCGAAAGCGGCAAGGCCAACGCGGCGCTGATCAAATTGCTGTCGCGCCAATGGAAGCTGCCGAAATCGGACATTTCCATAATCCGGGGATTGACCGGCCGCCGCAAAACCGTTTTGGTCTCGGGCGATCCGCAAGAATTAGCGGCGCGGCTGGCGCCCTGGCTTGACAAATTGGCCGCGGACCGGCCAAAGCCAAGGAACATGAAGGAGACGGCGTGATGGCCGAGGCAAAGCGCATCGATGGCAAGGCATTCGCGGAAGGCTTGCGCGGGCGCGTCGCCGACCAGGTGCGCGAATTGAAGGACAGCCATAATTTATCGCCGGGCCTGGCCGTGGTACTGGTCGGCAACGATCCGGCCAGCGAAATTTATGTGCGCAACAAGAACAAGATGTGCGCCGAGGCCGGCATCAAATCCTTCGAACACAAACTGCCGGACGAAACCACGCAAAAAGAGCTTTTGACCCTGATCGACGGGCTCAACGGCGATCCGGCGGTGAACGGCATCCTGGTGCAGCTGCCGCTGCCCGATCACATCGACGAACAGGCGGTGCTGGCGGAAATCGACCCGGGCAAGGATGTCGACGGGTTCCACGTTTACAATGCCGGCAAGCTGGCCACCGGCGTGCCCGGCTTGGTGCCGTGCACGCCCTTGGGCTGCCTGATGCTGATCAAGGAGCAGCTTGGCGACGATTTGTCGGGCTTGCGCGCCATGGTGCTCGGCCGTTCCAACATCGTCGGCAAGCCGATGGCGGCGCTTTTGCTTCGTGAACACTGCACCGTCACCATCGCCCATTCGCGCACCCGCGATCTGGCCGCCGAATGCGCCCGCGCCGATATCCTGGTCGCCGCCGTCGGGCGCGCGCACATGGTCAAGGGCGATTGGATCAAGCCGGGCGCGACGGTGATCGATGTCGGCATCAACCGCCTGGCGCCGGACGCCGACGGCAAGAGCAAGCTGGCCGGCGATGTCGATTACCAGGAAGCCGCCGCCGTCGCCGGCGCCATCACGCCGGTGCCGGGCGGGGTCGGCCCGATGACCATCGCGTGCCTGTTACGCAACACCGTGGCGGCGGCCTGCGCGCAAAACGATGTCGAGGTGCCGGAAGGCTGAGCGGTACCGGACCGGATTATATGGGGGGTAATGAGAAATGAACGACAAGCAAATGGCGGGCACGCCGGGCCCGGACCAGATTTACCGGGAGAACCTGGAAAACGGCGAGTTTAAAATCCAGCAATGCGAGGAATGCGGCAAATACCTGTTCTATCCGCGCCATCTTTGCCCCCATTGCGGCGCCTCGGCGCTTCAATGGCGGACCGCCAGCGGGCGGGCGCGGGTTTACGCCACCACGGTAGGGCGGCGGCGGCCCGACCGGGGCGGCGATTACAATGTCTGCATCGTCGAGTTGGAGGAAGGGCCGCGCATGACCAGCCGCGTCGAGGGCATCGCCCCCGAAGAGGTCATGATCGGCATGCAGCTGAGCCACGCCATCGCCGACGGCGGCGAAGCCGGCCCCTTCATCATCTTTCATGCCGCCGAAGCGGAGGGCTGAGCGATGCGCGGAAAAACAGCCATTGTCGGCGCCGGCCTCTCGGAATTCGGCGAAGTTCCAGGTTGGAGCCATTTCGAATTGATGGCGCAATCGGTGGAGCGGGCGTTGGCCGATGCCGGTCTCCGGAAAAACGATATCGACGGCGTTTTCGCGGTCTTGAGCCCGGCCGGGCTGGCGGCGCCGATGGTCGTGGAATATCTGGGTCTGCATCCGAAGGTGATCGAGAGCACCATGCTGGGCGGATCGTCGTTCGTCAATTTCGTGCAATGGGCGGCGCTGGCCCTCGATGCCGGCCTCTGCGACGTGGCGCTTGTGACCTATGGCAGCAACTCCCGTTCCGGCCGGCGGCGGCCCGGCAGCATGGTGCCGACCCCTTACGAATCAATTTACGGCATGCGCCTGGTCGATGGTTACGCCCTCGCCGCATCGCGCCACATGCACCAATATGGCACGACGCGCGAGCAGTTGGCCGAGATCGCGGTGGCGGCGCGCGCCTGGGCCGCCAAGAATCCGAAGGCGATGATGCGCGATGAATTGACGCTCGACGAGGTGTTGGCTGCGCGCATGGTGTCCGACCCGCTGACCGTCCTCGATTGCTGCCTGATCACCGACGGCGGCGGCGCGCTGATCATGACCCGCGCCGACCGGGCCAAGGATTTCCCGCAAAAGCCGGCCTATCTGTTGGGCGTCGCCGCCGAGGTCGGCCATGACCAGATCGCCCAGATGGAAGACCTGACCGTCACCGGCGCCGCCCGTTCCGGCCCGCGCGCCTATCAGATGGCCGGGCTCGGCCCGTCCGATATCGACGTTTTGGAACTCTATGATGCGTTCACCATCAACACGCTTCTGTTCCTGGAGGATTTGGGCTTCTGCAAAAAGGGCGAGGGCGGCGGTTTCGTTGCCGGCGGCACTATCGGCCCCGGCGGTTCGCTGCCGGTCAACACCAACGGCGGCGGGCTCAGCTGCGTGCATCCCGGCATGTACGGAATATTTCTGCTCGCCGAAGCCGTCGAGCAATTGCGCGGCAACGCCGGGATGCGCCAGATCGAAGGCGCCCAGGCGGCGCTGGTGCATGGCAACGGCGGCATCCTGGCCACCCAGGTGACGGCAATCCTCGGCGCCGAAAGCACCCTTTGACGCGGATGCCCAAGGGAGCGCGCCGCGGTTAAGGTTCGTTTAAGGGAAATCTGGCAAGGATGGCCGCACTGGCCTATATTGAGCGCCCAAAGTTGTAGTTCAGGGGACGTAACGCGCACGACGGGGATGAATGGACGTGGACGCGGCTGAAAGCATCAACCTCGAAGACATTCTGGCCACCATCGGCTCGGTGCCGCCGGACGCCGACAAGGACACCCTCATCGCGGCCATCGATAAGACGGTGGACAGCGTCATCGCCGGCATCATCGAGTTGGAAGATGAAACGCCGCCGCCGGACCTATTGAAGGCGGCCCAGGTGACCATCCAGTTTCTGCAGGCCTGCGGCGAAATGGAGGACGACGAGTTTCGCGCCCACATCAAGGCGCGCGCCGGCGAATTGCACGAAGAGTTCGCGGCCGCCGTCGGCGGCGCCAAGCCGGAGCAGGAAGAACCCACCCACGATAATTTCGGGGATGCCTTTTCCGATTATTTTTGCGAGTTTATTTGTTCCCGGCTGGAACCGTTCTATCTGGAAACCCCGGAAGCCGGCGAAGCGCCCTTTCCCTATGTGCTCAACCCGGCATTTGCCGGCCCTCTTGAAAAAGCCATCCGTGATCAGGTGCTGTCCGATATCCTGAATCACCGGCGGGTGCGCAATCTGGCCGACAGCGTTTCTCAGGACAAACTTTTTAGACGAACCTTCTACGAGGAATTTTCAAAGCCCGAGAACGAAAACGTGGTCCGGCTTCTGTGGACCAACGCGATGCAGGATTTCGGCGCCGTCATCCGCTCCGCCGATGAAGCCGCCACCAAAAGCGGCAAAAAGGCGAAAAAGAAAAAAGGCGGATTGTTCAAGAAGACGGACGCCGAGCCGCCCAAGAAATCGGTCAGCGACCGGGGCGCCAAGGCCGACGCCTTTTGGAAAATCCTGCAGGACGGCGCCAAGAAAGATGGCTACGACGCCCCCAAGGCCGAGGATATGGACCTGTTTGAGGCGTTGATGGATTACAAAACCGGGGAAATCGACAAAAACAAGACCGCCATCGGCCAGCTACTGGTTCAGGAAAAGGCGGCCGGCGATGACGAAGCCGCGCGCGAGGGCGCGACCCGCGATTATCTATATAAAATCGTCGACCGCATGTGGCCCCATTGCGGCGAATTGATCACCCTTTGGGCCTATCACAACCACAACGACATGTTCACGCCGGATATCCTGCGCTCCTTCATCTCCGGCCAGGGAACGACGGACGAGGCCCGCCAGCGCAAGATTCCGATGTTCTGGCGCTGGACCGAGGACGACATTCGCGCCGCCCTGATCAGGGCCGAAGAAGAATAGGAAAATCAGGCCCGCCCTAGCCCGGTCATCAGGCGTCCCGCAGGTTCATGCTCTATTGCGCGCCGGCGGCATTCTTGCCAGGATAACTCAAGCCAATATTTTTTGGGAGGATAGGGTTTTGGGCATCCGCAATATCCAGCACCTCGCGCTGACCGTTCCCGATATCAACTCGGCGCGCGATTTCTTCACCGATTTCGGGCTTGAGACGATTGAGCGCGGCGACGCCGTCGTCTGCCGCTGCGTCGGCCGCGACCAGGATCAACTGGTCCTGATCGAAGGCCACCCGAGGCGCCTCGGTTATGTCAGCTTCGGGGTCGGCGAGGCGGAGTTGCAAGAGATGAAAAAAGCCCTTGCAGGGCGGGATGACGTGAGCTTCGCCGACGCGCCCGCCTGGTCCGACGGCGAAGGCATCTGGTTCACCGATTTCGAGGGCATGCTGACCAACCTCCGCGCCGCCGACGAGGCCCCCTGGCGCACCGAGTCGGCGGCCACCTTCAATAGGCCGGGCAAGCGCGAACGCGTCGGCCGGCGCAGCGAGTTTCTGTCGCGCGCGGCGGTCAACCCCCGGCGCCTCGGCCATGTCGTGCTGTTCACCACCGACGCCGCGCGCAAGATGGATTTTTATACCGACCCGCTGGGCATGCGCTTGTCGGACAAGGTCGCCAATTTCCTCAATTTCATGTACTGCCCGACCGGCAGCGACCATCACGTCGTCGCCTTCGCCGAATCCTGGAGCTGGGGCCTGCAGCACGCCGCCTTCGAGGTGGACTCCACCGACGAGGTCGGCATCGCCGGCGATCAGATGAAGGGCAAGGGATATGTGGCCGCCTGGGGACCGGGCCGGCACGGACCCGGATCAAACGTCTTTTACTACATCCGCGATCCCTTCAACTGGCTGTTCGAATATTTCGCCGATCTCGATTACATTCCGGAAGGCATGGAGTGGGAAGCCATCGATTGGGCCGAGCGCGACGACTCGCCTCATCTTTGGGGCCCCACCGAATCCTCCGACTTCCCGACCAATTTCGAAACGCCGAAACCGCGCTGATCGCCACCCGGCCCGCCAGCCCGTGACCGGCGCACCAGTTATCCCGAAAAGGAATTCGTATATGTCCCAGTATGGTATCGGCCAGCCGGTCGGGCACGAGGAAAACCGATGCCGCCTGAAAAGCGCCGGGTGATCGATGGCCGCTGATCCCTGGACAGTCGATCCCTGGTCCGCCGCCACCATCGCGCTGGTCGCTTTCGCCTTTTTATTCTCCGGCACGGTTAAGGGCGTCGTCGGCGCCGGCCTGCCGACCTTTTCCCTGCCCATCCTGGCTCTCGGATTGGGCCTCAAGGAAGGCATCGCCGTGATTATCATACCGGCGCTGATCACCAATGTCTGGCAAGCGATAGTCGGCGGCCAGCATGCCGTTATTTTCCGGCGGCTGGGAAGTTTTTTGGTCGCGGTGACGTTCGGCACCTGGATCGGGGTTACCATCCTGGCCCGCTCGGACGCGCTGTTCCTGTCGGGAATATTGGGGGTCTTCCTGTTCCTCTATTCGGTGTTCAGCCTCGCGACTCCTCAAATACCGGCGCCCCCTGCCCGCGTCGAGAAATATCTGTCACCGGTCATGGGCGGGGCGACGGGCGTGATGTTGGGCATGATCGGCTCGTTCTTCGTGCCCGGCGTTTTGTATCTGCAGGCGCTTAGAATGCCACGCGATACGTTGGTGCAAGCGATGGGCGTTGCCTTCACCATCTGCTCCCTCGCCTTGTGGGCCGGGCTGGCCGGCAACGGGCTGTTCTCGGCCTCGCTGGCTGGCCTCTCCGCCTTCGGCGTGGTGCCTGCCCTGATCGGTATGGTCATCGGCCAACGCCTGCGCCGGAACCTGAGCGAGCACCGTTTCCGCCAAGCCCTGTTCAGCGTTCTATTGATCGTCGCGGTGTATTTGACGTTGCGCGCATTTGTGCTTTAGCGGCCAATATCAAATACACGATACATCTACGCCGCGCGGATCGCCGCCCACACTTTTTCCGGCGTCGCCGGCATGTCGATATGTTCGACGCCGAGCGGCGATAGCGCATCGACCAGGGCGTTCATGATCGCCGCCAGGCCGCCGACATTGCCGGCTTCGCCGGCGCCCTTGATGCCTAGGGGATTGACCGGCGTCGGCACCGGGTTGTTGGCGCAGTCGAAGGAACACATATCGTCGGCGCGCGGCATGCCGTAATCGAGGAACGAGCCGGTCAGCAGCTGGCCCGCCGCGTCATAGACGATGCGCTCGGTAAAGGCCTGGCCGACGGCCTGGCCGATGCCGCCATGGATCTGCCCCTCCAGGGTGAGCTTGTTGATCACCGTGCCGACATCGTCGACCACCGAATATTTGATGAACTCGGTGTCGCCGGTATCGGGGTCCACTTCCAGCTCGACCACATGGCTGCCGTTGGGAAAGGTGGGAATGCCAGGCTCGAAAGTGGCGGTTTCCATCAGGCCCGGCTCGATGCCGTCCGGAAGCTGCGCCGGCTGGAAGGCGGCGCGCGCCACTTCGGCGAATTCGACCGAACGGTCGGTGCCGGCAACTGTATATTGACCCGAGCCGAATTCGATATCGGTGACCGATGCTTCGAGCATATGGGCGGCGATGCCGCGGCCCTTTTCGATCACCTTGTCGGCGGCCATGGCGATGGCGGTGCCGCCGAGCACGGCGGTTCGGGACGCATAGGTGCCGCCGCCCCAGGGCGCCTGGTTGGTATCGCCGAAGGCGACGCGGATATGATCGGCATCGATGCCGAGGCGGTCCGACAGGATCACCTTGTACATGGTATCGTGGCCCTGGCCGTGCGAGATGGAGCCGGCGATCACCGTCACCGTGCCCGATGGATCGAACTGGACGCGTACCGTTTCGCCGTCTATCTGGGCGGTCTGTTCGATGAAATTGGCGATGCCGATACCGCGCAAGCGACCGCGCGCCGCCGCATCGGCGCGGCGTTCTTCGAAGCCGGCATAATCGCCCATCGCCAAGGCCTGTTCCAGATTGCGCCCGAAATCGCCGGAATCGAGGGTATAGACCAAGCCGGTCTTAAACGGCATGGCTTCCGGCGGCACGCAATTGATGCGCCGAATTTCGGCCCGGTCGATGCCCATTTCGCGGGCCGCCCGGTCGATGACGCTTTCCAGCACATAGGTCGCTTCCGGGCGGCCGGAACCGCGATAGGGGCCGATCGGCGCGGTGTTGGTGAAGACCGCCGAGGATTCCACATAGATATGCGGCGTCGTGTAGGTGCCGGCCAGCCCGCCCACGTGATTAGCCGGTGAAATAAAGCCGGCGGGACCCAGATAACCGCCAATGGCGCAAATGCTTTCCACTTTAAGGGCGAGGAACTTGCCATCCCCGTCGAGCCCCAGCCAGGCGTCGCTGACCTGGTCGCGGTCGTGGTAGTCGCTTAAATGTCCCTCGGACCGGTCCGCGACCCAGCGTACCGGACGGTCCAGTTTTTTTGCCGCCCACAGGCAGGTATTGTCTTCGGGATATTGGCCGCTTTTCATGCCGAATGAGCCGCCGACATCGCCGGCGACCAGGCGCATGGCGGTTTCCGGAACCTTGAATATTTGCCCGGCGGTCTGGTTGCGCACGGCGTAGGGGCGCTGCGATCCGGTATAGAGGACATGCTGGCCGGCGGCGTGGTCGTAATCGCCGATGACGGCGCGTGGTTCCATGGTATTGGCGGTTACCCGGTTGATGACGACGCGCAAATGAGCCACATGGTGGGCCGATTGCAGGGCCGCCTCGACCGCATCCTTGTCGCCTTCCCGGTAGAAGAAGGATTCATTGTCGGGGCAATCGGCGTGCAGCACCGGGGCGCCGGCATCGCGCGCGTGGGCGCCGATGGTGAGCACATCCAGGGCCTCGATCTCCGCTTCGACGCGCTCGGCCGCGTCCTTCGCCTCGGCCAGGGTTTCGGCCACCACCAGGGCCAGCGGCTCGCCCACGAAGCGGGTCTTGCCCAGCGCCAACGCCGGGTATGGCGGGCTATATAGCGGCTCGCCGCCGCGCCGCGTCCGCGGTAAATCGGTGGTGAAACAGCCCATGCCATCGGCGTCCCAGTCCTCGCCGGTAAAGACGCCAATGACGCCGGGCATCTGCCGGGCCGCCCGGCAATCGATGGATTTAATGTTGCCATGGGCATGGCTGGAACGGACGAAGAAAGCGTGGGCTTCGAAGGGCAGTCGGATATCGTCGACATAGCGTCCCCGGCCCTTCAAAAGACGCGGGTCCTCGGTGCGCGGCACCGATTGGCCGAGCGCGAATTGTCCCATGCGCGACACCCCTGTTATTTCAAGCCAATCCAGTTTGTCTGGAATCGCGCAGCGCCGCAAGACGGACCGCAGGATGTGAAGGCTCATGTGATGGTTGGGGACAATCGGTAAAAAATGGATATGATGGGTGCGGACCTTGATTTGATGATCCGAGAGGGAGGGGTAAAAAATGGCACGTGAATATCATGCGGGTACCTGGCAGCAGGAGCGCGCCTTTTCGCCGGCGGTGGTAACCACGGGCGGGCGAACCATATGGGTCGCCGGGCACGGCGCCCCCCGGGACGATGACGGCAATTCCCTGGCCGGCGATTTCGAGGCGCAGACGCGGCAAACGTTCAAGCTGTTGGAGCGGACCCTGGAAACCGCCGGTGGCGGCCTCAAGGATATGGTCACGATGACCGTGTTCATCATCGATTCCCGCTACGGAACCAGCTTCACCGAGCTGCGCAAGGAATATTTCGACGGCAATTTTCCGGCCAGCGCGATGATCACCTGCGCCGGTTTTGCGCAACCGGAAATGATGGTGGAAATTCAAGGCATCGCGGTTATCGATGACGACTAGCGGCCGGCGGCGGGAAGGCCCCATGCCGCAAGGAGGTTAGATATGAGCGCCATGAAACCGGGTGAGCGGATCGAATATTCGGCAATCACCGAGCGGCCGAAATTGGAACTGCCGGGCGGCGGGCGAATGATCTTTTGGCCGATCCTGGCGCTCGAGGTTTGGGACATCGAACGCGCCATGCCGCGCATCGTCCTGACCCCTCCGCAAGGACAACCGCTGACCCCGGACATTCCCAACTGGAGCTGGCACGAATACGGCATGCGGGTCGGGGTTTGGCGGCTGATGAAAATATTCGATGATTTGGGAATTCGCCCCTGCGTGACGCTCAACGCCCGGGTCTGCGAGGATTACCCGGTTGTCGCTGAGGGCTGCCTCGAGAGGGGCTGGGAACTGAACGCCCACTCCTACGACCAGGTCGCCATGCACAAGCTCGACGATCAAAGCGCGACCATCGAAAAAACCATGGACATCATCGAAAAATTCGCCGGCAAAAGGCCGCGCGGCTGGTTCGGGCCGGGCCTCACCCAAACCTTTGAGACCCTCGATCTGCTGGCCGGGGCGGGGGTCGAATATATCGGCGATATGGTTCTCGACGACCAGCCGGTATCGGTAAAGACCGATCACGGTCCGATCGTGGCGCTGCCCTACAATTACGAAATCCACGACATCGCGCAGCAGATGATCCAGTATCACGAATCGGAGATTTACTTTAAGCGCGCGTGCGATTACTTCGATTGCATCTACGCCGAATGCGAGGACAATGTGCGGGTAATGTCGCTGGTGGTGCATCCCTATATCTCGGGCTCGCCGCACCGGGCGAAATATGTCCGCCAGACACTCGACTATATCCTCTCCAAACCTGGGGTGATCGCCTGGGACGGGGAGCAAATCCTTGACTGGTTCCTTGCAGCGCAAACGTGAATGATTGGAATATCGCCGTGCCCGATGATCCCGTAAACGCCTTCGTTCCGCATTCGCCGCCGGCCATCAAGGGCGCCGAAACCGGCCCGCTGGCCGGCCTCAAATTCGCGGTCAAGGATTTGTACGATATCGAAAACTACCCGACCGGGGGCGGCAGTCCGGAGTGGCTGGCGACCCATGATCCGGCCCGCCATACCTCGCCACTGGTCAGCCGCCTTTTGGATGCCGGCGCCGATATGATCGGCAAGACGGTGTGCGACGAGCTGTTCTACAGCTTCACCGGCGCCAACGCCCATTACGGCACCCCGAAGAACATCCGCGCCCCCGGCCGCATGCCGGGCGGATCGTCGTCGGGATCGGCCGCCGCGACGGCGGCGGGTCTTTGCGATTTCGCCCTCGGCAGCGACACCGGCGGTTCGATCCGGGTGCCGGCCAGCTTCTGTGGTATTTTCGGTCTCAGGCCGACCCACGGCCGCCTTGACCTCGCCCATGCGATGGCCATGGCGCCCAGTTTCGACGCCGCCGGATGGTTCGCGAACGAAGCGGGAATTCTGCGGCGCGCCGGCGAAATACTACTTGATGGGCGTAAAATTTCGCAACCGCTGGATCGGGTCTTGGTTGGTGAGTTTGCTTTCAGGCACGCCGATCCGGCGGTCGCCAATTCCTTGCTGGCGTTCCTCGAGCAAGCCGCGGCTGTCCTGCCCCGGATCGAACCATTGACTTCGGCGCCGGACGATCTGGATCTGGACCAGGCGCGCGAGTGCTTTCGCATAATTCAAGCATTCGAGACCTGGAAAACCTTCGGAGATTGGATCGGCGAAACCAAACCGAACTTCGGACCGGGGATAAAGGAGCGTTTCGAGGCGGCGAAGACGGTGACGGCCTCCGATCGGGACCAAGCCATTCCCTATCGGGACAAGGTGCGGGGTACCTTGCGTGGCATGCTCGAGCCGGGGACGCTGATGGTCCTGCCGACCGCCGCCTCTGCATCGCCGCTCCTGGATGCCCCCGGCGACGAGCTTGAAGATTTCCGCCGCAAGACGATGGCATTGATCTGCCTATCGAGCCTCGCGGGCCTGCCGCAGATTTCAATTCCGGCGGCCAGCAGTCCGGAAGGCTTTCCGGTCGGCCTATCGGTCATGGGCTGGGCTGGCGGCGACGAGGCTTTGCTGGATTTGGCGTCGGCGCTGGAACCGCACTGCCAGAAATACTAGTACTCCCCAGCGGAAGTCCGCTTTCGGGTGCATAGCGGACATTACTTTCCCGATGCTGAATGACGGCTTTTAGCCAGAAGCGGACATTAAACTGTAATTTTATAGCCCTAAATTTGGCGCTAAATAGCTGAGAATGTCTTTTTACGCAATAAAACCAACGTCTTAAAATAAATCTCCTCAGAAACATCCCAGAAACCTTTTTTATTTCGAGTCGGTGTATAACCATACTCATGTTATAGTTATTCTAAAATGTCCAGAGACGGGCAAGAGAAACAGGAGAGTGTTATGGGTAGTGTAGTCCGTGCCTATCCGCTTGACACCCACACCCACTACATCTAGAGTGGGCGTAAAGCGGATAGGGGGTTGGCTGTGGACGTTCTCGATCGAGATGATCTTCCGTTCCCGGAATCTCTTCCTGGGTTCCAGCGGCTTTTTCCTG
>NZAK01000154.1 GCA_002687515.1 Rhodospirillaceae bacterium | reverse complement strand
CTTGTGGTGGATTGGCACCACGGCGCGGCGCGCTCCTCGCCGGAAACCTTGCAACGCCGTCGTAGGGGTGCAAATTAGATGATATAGACCACTTGAGTGTAGCCCATGCCCCGCCTGAACACCAGCCGCGACGATGCCCGCAACGCCGATATCCAAACAGACGCGTGCGTCACCGTTCTGTTGCCGCTGCCGCTCGGGCGCGGCTATACCTATGCGGTGCCGGGCGGGCTGCATCTGGCGCCCGGCGATTTCGTCGCGGTGCCGCTGGGCCCGCGCCAGGTCATCGGCGTGGTTTGGGATACGCCGCCGGACGCGGTGCCCGAGGGCAAGCTGAAATCGGTGCTGGAACGCCTATCGGCGCCGCCGCTGCCGGATGTTTCGCGCCGCTTCGTCGAATGGGTGGCCGCTTACAACATGGCGGCCTGGGGGCCGGTGCTGAAAATGGCGATGAGCGTGCCCGCCGCATTGCAGCCGGAAAAGCCGGTGCGCGCCTACGCGCTGGCGCCTGATGCACCCGAATTCAAGATGACCAAGGCGCGCGGGCGGGTTCTTGGCCTCCTCGCCGACGGCCCGCCCCGGACGCCCAAGGAGATCGCCGCCGAAGCCGGCGTCGGGCCCTCGGTGGTCAAGGGCCTGGCCGATGCCGGGGTTTTGCTGCGCGCCGACCTGGCGCCGCCGCCGGCTTTCGAGATGCCCGATTGGGCGGCAACCGGGCCGAAGCTTTCGCCCGATCAGCAAACCGCGGCCGATGATCTCCGCGCCCAGGTTGAGGGCGGCGGCTTCGCCGTCACGGTGATCGAAGGGGTGCCCGGTTCGGGCAAGACCGAGGTTTATCTGGAAGCGGTGGCGGCGGCGCTGGCCAAGGGCAAACAGGCGCTGGTGATGCTGCCCGAGATCGCGCTCAGCGCCCAGTGGCTGCGGCGCTTCGAAGGCCGCTTCGGCGTCCGTCCGGCGGTCTGGCATTCGGATCTGACCGGCGTTCAGCGGCGCACCACCTGGCGCGCGGTGGCGAACGGCGAAGCCCGGGTGGTGGTCGGCGCCCGCTCTTCATTATTTCTGCCGTTTGCCGATCTCGGCGTGATCGCCGTCGATGAGGAGCATGATCAATCCTTCAAACAGGAAGACGGCGTCATCTACAACGCCCGCGACATGGCCGTAGTGCGCGCCCAGCTTGGCCAGGTCCCGGTGATTCTGGTCTCGGCGACGCCGTCCCTGGAAACCGATCAGAATGTCCAGGGCGGCCGCTATCGCTGCCACCATCTTGCCGACCGGCACGGCGGCGCCGCCCTACCCGACATTCGCATCGCCGATATGCGCCAAGACAAACCGGAGCGCGGGCGCTGGCTGTCGCCGTCCCTGGTGGGCGCGCTCGGGCGCACCTTCGGCGCCGGCGAACAGGCTTTGTTGTTCCTCAACCGGCGCGGCTATGCGCCGCTGACCCTTTGCCGCAAATGCGGCCACCGGCTGCAATGCCCGCAGTGCAGCGCCTGGCTGGTCGAGCACCGGCTGCTCAAGCGCCTGCAATGCCATCACTGCGGCTATGCGGCGCGCCAGCCCGATGCCTGTGACGAATGCGGCGCCGAGGACCAGTTCACCGCCTGCGGGCCGGGCGTCGAGCGCCTGGCCGAAGAGGTCGCCGAACGCTTCCCCGATATTAACGCGGCCCTGGCCGCCAGCGACACCATCTACACCCCGGCCCAGGCCGAGGAGCTGGTGCGCCGCATCGAGGAACGCGAGGTGGATCTGATTATCGGCACCCAGATCATCGCCAAGGGTTATCATTTTCCCTATTTGACGCTGGTCGGCGTGGTCGATGCGGATCTCGGTCTGGCCGGCGGCGATCTGCGCGCCGCCGAGCGCACCTTCCAGCTTCTATACCAGGTCGCGGGGCGCGCCGGCCGCGCCCAGCGCCCGGGCCAGGTCCTGGTGCAGACCTATATGCCGGAACATCCCGTCATCCGCGCCTTGGCCGGGGGCGACCGCGAAGGATTCCTGGCCGCCGAGGCCAAGGACCGGGAAGGCGCCGGCATGCCGCCCTTCGGCCGCCTGGTCGGCATCATCCTATCGGCGATCGATGAGGCCCTGGTCGACGAGGCCGCCCGCGCCCTCGGGCGCTCGGCGCCGCGCTCGGCCGAGATTCAGGTTCTGGGTCCGGCGCCGGCGCCGCTGGCCTTGCTGCGCGGCCGCCACCGCCGCCGCTTCCTGGTCAAGGCCGGGCGCCGGGTCAATATCCAGGAGCGCATCCGGAACTGGCTCAAGGCGACGCCGCTGCCGAAAAAAGTACGGGTTCAGACCGACGTCGATCCGTACAGTTTCATGTGACCAAAGAGCTATGTAACTTATTGATAAAAAACAATAATTACCACTATGGTCCGACCTCTTGCATGCATCGGACCAGTATGCTAGACAACGGTCGCTTTCGCCGGGGAAGCCCCCGGAAAGGGCAGAAAATCAACCGATCCAGCCGATCCGCGAGCCGGATCTTCGCCGGGGATTCACGAGCCGAGGAAATATAGGTGTCATCCGATACGACAGGCGCCACTGGTTTGGCCGGGCGTTATGCGACGGCATTGTACGAGCTTGCCGAATCCGAAAAAGCATTGGATCAAGTCGCCGACGATTTGCGCGCCCTTAGCGTAATGATCGAGGGCTCGGGTGATCTGACGCGCATGGTGCGTTCGCCGGTAATTTCGCGCACCGAACAGGGTGCCGCCATGGACGCCATTCTGGCGAAGGCGGAAGCATCGGACCTGACCCGTAAATTCGCCGGCGTGGTGGCGGCCAACCGCCGCCTCTTTGCGCTTCCCGATATCATCGACGGTTACCTTGCCATCCTCGCCGGTCGGCGCGGTGAAGTGACGGCCGAGGTGGCCAGCGCCGCGCCGCTTAGCGACCGCCAGCAGGCGGATATTCTGGCGACGCTCGAAAACACGCTCGGCGGCAGTGTCACGATCAAGGCATCGGTCGATCCCGAGATCCTCGGCGGACTCGTCGTCCGGGTCGGATCACGGCTTGTCGATTCGTCCCTTCGGACCAAGCTTAATCAAATGCGTAACGCCATGAGAGGGGCAGGATAATGGAAATCCGAGCGGCTGAAATCTCCGCAATTCTAAAAGATCAAATTCAGAATTTCGGAACCGAGGCCGAGGTGGCCGAGGTCGGACAGGTTCTGACCGTCGGCGACGGCATCGCCCGCGTCTATGGCCTGGATAAGGTGCAGGCCGGTGAAATGGTCGAATTTCCGGGCGGCGTCAAAGGCATGACCCTGAACCTGGAAGAGGACAATGTCGGTGTCGTTATTTTCGGCGACGACCGCGGTATCCGCGAGGGCGATACGGTCAAGCGCACCGGCGATATCGTCGACGTGCCGGTGGGCAAGGAGCTATTGGGCCGCGTCGTCGACGGATTGGGCGAGCCGATCGACGGCAAGGGTCCGATCAACGCCAAACAGCGTTCGCTGATCGAGGTCAAGGCGCCCGGCATCATTCCCCGGAAATCGGTGCATGAACCGATGCAAACCGGGCTCAAGGCGATCGACACGCTGATCCCGATCGGCCGCGGCCAGCGCGAACTGATCATCGGCGACCGCCAGACCGGCAAGACCGCCATCATCATCGACACCATCATCAACCAGAAAAGCATCAACGAAGCCGCCAGCGACGAATCGCAAAAACTTTATTGCATCTATGTCAGCGTCGGCCAGAAACGCTCGTCGGTCGCCCAGTTCGTCAAGCTTTTGGAAGAGCACGGCGCGCTGGAATATTCGATCGTCGTCGCGGCGACCGCGTCGGAGCCGGCGCCGCTCTTGTTCCTGGCGCCCTATACCGGCTGCACCATGGGCGAATATTTCCGCGACGACGGCATGCATGCGGTGATCTTCTACGACGATTTGACCAAGCAGGCCATCGCCTACCGGCAAATGTCGCTTCTTCTGCGCCGCCCGCCGGGGCGCGAAGCCTATCCGGGCGATGTCTTTTACCTGCATTCGCGGCTGCTGGAACGGGCGGCGAAAATGAACGACGATCATGGCGCCGGCTCGCTGACCGCCCTGCCGGTGATCGAGACCCAGGCAAACGACGTGTCCGCCTATATTCCGACCAACGTCATTTCCATCACCGACGGCCAGATATTCCTGGAAACCGACTTGTTCTATAAGGGCATCCGCCCGGCGGTGAATGTCGGCCTGTCGGTGTCCCGCGTCGGCTCCGCCGCCCAGGTCAAGGCGATGAAACAGGTGGCCGGCTCGATCAAGCTGGAACTGGCCCAATACCGGGAAATGGAAGCCTTCTCCCAGTTCGCGTCCGATCTCGATCCGGCGACCCAGCAATTGCTGGCGCGCGGCGCGCGGCTGACCGAGCTTCTCAAACAAGGGCAATTTTCGCCCTACGCGATGGAGGAACAGGTGGTCGCCATCTTTTCCGGCGTCAACGGCTTCGTCGACGGCATCGCGGTAAACGACGTCACCCGCTATGAAGCGGAGTTGATGGACGCCATCCGCGACAAGGGGCAGGACATCTTGATCGCCATCCGCACCGAGCAGGAAATTTCGGACGCCACCGAGGAAAAGCTGAAGACCTTCATCGGCGATTTCACCAAGACTTTCGAGTAGTGGCCTTGGCGCAAGTCGTGATTATAACCACAGGGATGGGAACGACCAGGAATGGCCGGCCTTAAAGAGCTCAAAACCCGGATCTCGAGCGTCAAATCGACGCAGAAGATCACCTCGGCCATGAAAATGGTGGCGGCCAGCCGTTTGCGCCGGGCGCAGGGGGCGGCGGAAGCGGCGCGCCCCTATGCCGACCGCATGCAGCGCATGATCGCATCCATCCTCGCCGGCACCGGCGTAGGCGAGGGCGCGCCGGCGCTGCTTGCCGGCAGCGGCGCCGAGGATACCCATTTGCTGGTCCCGGTGACCTCCGACCGTGGCCTTTGCGGCGGCTTCAACGCCTCCATCATCCGCGAAACGCGCCGGCGTATCGAACGGCTGGAAGACGAGGGCAAGACGGTCAAGCTGCTCTCAGTCGGGCGCAAGGCGCGCGATATCCTGCGCCGCGATCATGGCGACAAAATAATCGAAACCTTCACCGGTATCGGGCGCTCGGTGGTGCAATTGGAAGAAGCGCAAACCGTCGCGGCCCGCGTGCGCGCGTTCCTGGACGAAGGCGAATTCGATGTCTGCACGGTCATCTTCAACCGTTTCGTCTCGGCCATGACCCAGGTGGTGACGCCGCAACAGGTGATTCCGGTGGCCATCGCCGACACCCCGGAGGGCGGCGAAGATGCCTCGCAAGGAGCCGGTGGCGGCGCCCCGGAAGCGTCTTATGAGTACGAGCCGTCGCAGACCGACATTCTGGACAGTCTGCTGCCCGCCAATCTGGACACCCAGATTTTCCGCGCCCTTCTGGAAAGCAGCGCGTCGGAGCACGGCGCGCGCATGACCGCCATGGACAACGCAACCCGCAACGCCGGTGAAATGATCGACAATCTGACCATGACCTTCAACCGCACGCGGCAAGCGCAGATCACCAGCGAGCTGATCGAGATCATATCCGGCGCCGAGGCGCTGAAGTGAATTGAATTTATGCGCCGCCCGGACAATGAAAGCCGGCGGCGAAACCAAGGAGTAGACGGAAATGGCGAAAAACAACGTCGGATGGGTATCCCAGATCATGGGCGCCGTTGTCGATGTCAAGTTCGAGGACGATCTGCCCGAGATCCTCAACGCCCTCGAACTGGACAACCAGGGCAAGCGGCTGGTCCTCGAAGTGGCTCAGCATCTGGGCGAATCCCAGGTCCGCACCATCGCCATGGACACCACCGATGGCCTGATGCGCGGCAAGGAAGTGACCGATACCGGCGGCCCCATCGAAATGCCGGTCGGCCCCGAAACCCTGGGCCGCATTCTCAACGTTATCGGCGAGCCGGTGGACGAACTCGGCCCGGTGGAAACCAAGCAAAAGTCCTCGATCCACAGGCCGGCACCCGAATTTTCCGAACAATCCACGGAAACCGAAATTCTGGTCACCGGCATCAAGGTCGTCGACCTGATCGAACCCTACGCCAAGGGCGGCAAGATCGGCCTGTTCGGCGGCGCCGGTGTCGGCAAGACCGTGATCATCATGGAACTGATCAACAATATCGCCAAGGGACATGGCGGCTTTTCGGTGTTCGCCGGGGTCGGCGAACGGACCCGCGAAGGCAACGACCTCTACCACGAAATGATCGAATCGGGGGTCATCGTGCCCGACGGCCCCGGCTCGAAAGCGGCGCTGGTCTATGGCCAGATGAACGAGCCGCCGGGGGCCCGCGCCCGGGTCGGGCTGTCCGGGCTGACGGTGGCCGAATATTTCCGCGACCAGGAAGGCCAGGACGTGCTGTTCTTCGTCGATAATATTTTCCGTTTCACCCAGGCCGGCTCGGAAGTTTCGGCGCTGCTCGGCCGTATCCCCTCGGCGGTCGGCTATCAGCCGACCCTGGCTACCGACATGGGGACCTTGCAGGAACGCATCACCTCGACCAACAAGGGATCGATCACCTCGGTGCAGGCCATCTACGTGCCCGCCGACGATCTCACCGATCCGGCGCCGGCGACATCCTTCGCCCACTTGGACGCGACCACGGTGCTGTCCCGCCAAATCGCCGAATTGGGCATCTATCCGGCGGTCGATCCCTTGGATTCCACCTCCCGCGTCCTCGATCCCAAGGTGGTCGGCGACGAACATTACAACGTGGCGCGCGAGGTGCAGCGCATCCTGCAAACCTATAAATCCCTACAGGACATCATCGCCATCCTAGGGATGGATGAATTGTCGGAAGAAGACAAGCTGACCGTCGCCCGCGCCCGCAAGATCCAGCGCTTCCTCTCGCAGCCCTTCCATGTCGCCGAAGTGTTCACCGGCACGCCCGGCGTCTTCGTCAATCTTGAAGACACGATCAAGGGTTTCAAGGCGATTTCGGACGGCGAATACGACCATCTTCCGGAATCCGCCTTCTATATGGTGGGCACCATCGAGGAAGCCATCGAAAAGGCACAGAACATAGCCGCCGAGGCGGCGTGAACAGCGGCTTGAAAGGACTGGATGATGGCCGATAGCGGCATTGGCAAGGTGGCTTTCGATCTGGTAACGCCGACCGAACTGGCGGTTTCGGAAGAGGCCGATATGGTCGTGGTGCCGGGCGCCGAGGGCGATTTCGGCGTGTTGCCGGGGCACACGCCGC
The DNA here is from genome assembly GCA_002687515.1 of Rhodospirillaceae bacterium. Taxonomy (GTDB): domain Bacteria; phylum Pseudomonadota; class Alphaproteobacteria; order Rhodospirillales; family UBA2165. The sequence goes on along the minus strand of NZAK01000154.1, from coordinate 30,668 downwards.
TGCTGACCACGCTGCGCGCCGGCCTGATCGACATCCACCAGGACGGCGCCATCGAACAAAGCCTGTTCGTCGAAAGCGGTTTTGCCGAGGCAACCCCCGAACGCTGCACCGTGCTGGCCGGCGGCGTCACGCCGATGAACGAAATCTCCGCCGAGGATGCGCGAGCCCGCCTCGCCGCCGCCGAGGAAGCTTATCGCGCCGCCGAGGACGATGCCCGCGCCGCCGCCGAAACCGAACTGCGCACCGCCGAAGCGATGATCAAGGCGGTGGAAATGCGCGCCGGGGGATAACATTCTGCCGGCGGTCCGGCGGGCACGTTTTTTCTTCATTAATTAATTTGCGCCACCGTTCGCCGATGTTCGCGCGCGCGCTTCTGTTGGCCACGATATTTTTGGTGCTTATCCCGCTGGGCCCCGCCCTGGCCGCCGATCTGACCATCGCCGTTACTGGCCTGCGCAATGCCGACGGCCTGGTGCGCCTCGCCATTTTCGATAAGGCGAGCGAGTTTCCGGAAGGCGAGGAACTGAAATCCCGCGATGTGCCGGCGCGCGCCGTCGCCCTCACCGTGCGCTTCACCGGCCTCGAGCCCGGCCGCTACGCCGTCGCCATGCACCACGACGAAAACGGCAACCAGCAAATGGACAGCTATATTTTCGGCATCCCCAAGGAAGGCTACGGTTTTTCCCGCGATGCCCCGGTATTTTTCGGCCCGCCCGGTTTCGATCGGGCGGCGGTGACGCTGCCGCCGAGGGGGCTGGCGATCGAGATCGAGGTGCGCTATTAGGGTTTGATAGGCCCGGAACAGGCGTCAACCATGGCTCCGGTCTAAACATCAAGTCCGGACATGACAGTGGCGCTGTAAGGTCCGAGCTAGATCGACGCCCGGCTGGCCAAGCATACTCCGCCGAAGCAGCCGCTTCGGCTGCGCAGGCCGGGCCCGGCCATCCCCAGTAAATTCCGTGGCGGGCTGCGTCCGTTTTCGCCCCCATGATCCCTTATTCAAATGGCTGATACGGAAAACCGGACACCATATTCGAAAAATGGTGCCCGGTTTTCGAAGACATTCAATGTGCCTATCTCAAGTTCCGCTTAAAACTCCTTGGACATCGATTTGTCTATGGACAAATTTCCACCGCCCCTGATGAAGAGCACGACGGCGATCACCAACAGCAAAAGCGGCATTTCCATGCCCCGCCCGGTCCAAAACCAGTTGGCTTTATGAACGAAAATGGCGGCAACGAGCATAAATCCGACATATTGGATGGCGACCAGACGGGTCAACAGGCCGAGAACCAGCAGAGCACCGCCGACCAGTTCGAGAAGCCCGATATACCAGGCTAATACTTCGGGGATGGGAAAATTCATTTTCGCCATGAATCCGGCGGTTCCGCCGACGAGCGCACCTGCGTCATTATATTTTGCCACCCCGCCGCCGATGATTTTCACCCAGCCATGGGGAATGTACCAGGCGCCCATGGCAATGCGTAGAATCGGATATGCCAAATCCGAGAGGCTGTCGTAAATTCCTCCAAGACCCGGAATATAAAGACCTGATCGATCAATCTGATCATTCATAGTAGCCTCCTGTTCATTTGATCTTTTGAGGTGGTTATATAAGTCGAATTTAATTTCTTAGGCAAATTAAATTGGTCTGCTTTGCCGTCGAAAACAGGCCTTTCAAGTTAAAATTCCTTGCAATTGTACCCTTTTTGTTCTATAATGCGGCCCGCTTCTTAATCATTGTGAATATGAAATTTTAGGCCGTTGGGCGCGGCGTCGGAGCGGTGATTTGCGCCGTTTTACCCCCATAAAACCATACAAAACCATATCAATCCCTATAAATCCCTATACCATTTTCACCGCCGAGTGTCGCACGAAATACCGTTATGATATACAATCCCCAGTTACAAAACCTTCTTAAAACTCGGCCGCAGCTTGTCGATGATGAATTGCCGGATCTCGGCATCGGTCTTGCTCCGGCTTTGATCGAAGCGCTCGAAATGCACGATCTCGTCGGTTTCCTTGACGAAGCGGCTCGACGGTTTGGTGTCGGCGTGGCCGATGCAGACGGTTTCGTAGGCGCGCAAGGGTTCGGGAAAACCCAGCAGGTCGCGCAGCATGATCTCCATCTCCGGCGACCCGGTGTCGGAAAGATATTGCGAGCCGAGACCGAGGGCGGCGGCGGTGTAATGCAGGGTGACGACGATATTGGCGAGGCTGGAAACGATATGCTGGGCACCCTTGTCGATCTTGGTGCGGAGCGGGTAGGCGTCGATCAGGCGCGGATCGCCGATGACCACGATCAGCAGGCCGGCATCGACGAAACCGGCCTTGGGCTCCGGCGGCTGATCGCCGAAAAAGCGGATATCGGCGTCGCGGGTCATTTCCAGGCGGTTCTTCTGGCGAAGTTGCTCGACATAGATATCGCCGAATTTGCGCTTGGTTTCGGGATCGCGGACGATGATCAGGTCCCAGGGCTGGGCGTTGCCGGCGGCCGGCGTGAAGCGGGCGGCGTCGGCCAAAAGCCGGACGGTGTCGTCATCGATCGGTTCGGGCCGGAATTTGCGGATCGAGCGCCGCGCCTGCAAGATACCGGTCAGCGCCAGGTATTCGGGCGTCGCATTGCTGGTCATCGCGTTGCTCTCCTTCGGTTTGATGTCCGCGCTGCTCAAAGATTGCCAAATGAGTGCTTCGCGGGCAACGATTAATGCAGACGGTATTTCCCGCGAATGTTTGCGCCGAATAGGCACAAATAAAATAGTTAAATACCAATTCGGCGGTTTCATTCTCACAAGAAGTTGTTACACTGCCCCCGATAATTTCGAAATTCCAGGGAGACAAAATCATGAAACATCTTAGATTTCTATTCTTTGCCGCGGGCGCTGTTGCGTTGCTGGCGGTAACCAATGTCCAGGCCCGCGATTTGGTTTATGGTTCCTGGCTGAGCCCGAAACACGGCATCAACATGGACGCCTTGCCCCCTGCGTTCAAGGGCATCGAAAAGGACACCAACGGCGCCATCAAATGGAAGCTGGTCGCCGGCGGCCAATTGGTGAAGGGCAAGAACACGCTGGCCGGGGTCAAGGACGGGCTGGTCGATGCCGGGCTGGACATCGCGCTCTACGCGGTGAAGAGCACGCCCTCCACCGCCTTGATTTTCAGCACCTTGGTCGGCGGCTGGGATGTGGTCGGGGCGACCGGTGCCTTCGTCGAAACGGACATATTGCATTGCCCCTCGTGTCGGGCAGAGTACAAGAGGAACAACGCGGTCTTCCTGGCCGGTTACGCGACGACGCCGTTCAGGCTGATGTGCCGGAGAAAGGTGAGCACGCTTGCCGAGCTTAAGGGCAAGAAGGTGCGTTCCACCGGCGGCGGCGCGATCCTGATCAAGAACGGCGGCGGAATTCCGGTCAACATCACGCCGGCGGAAGCGACCACGGCGCTACAGCGCGGCGGCATCGATTGCGTGCTGGGCTCGGCCGCGTGGCTCAAGTCCTACGGCTATCGGGACGTCGCCAAGCATCTTCTCGAATACCCGCTGGGCATGGTCGGCCCGCCCGGGTCCTTTACCATCAACCGCAAGACCTGGAAAAAGATGACCGAAGCGCAACAGAAGATCCACCTCAAATGGATGCCCCGGGTGGTGGCCGAATCGGCCATAAACGCCTACATCATGCGTGAACGGGCGATTATCAAAGACGCCAAGGGGGTCGGGGTCACCATACACAAGGCGGGGCCCGGTTTCGCCAAGCTGTTCGCCGCGCACGAAAAGGCGCAGCGGGGGCGCAACATCAAGCGCGCCACGGGCTGGGGCGTCAAGGACCCGGCTGCCATCCTCGACGCGCTGGACAAGGCGCGGGTCAAGTGGAAGAAGATTTCCAAGGAAGTCGGTCTCGACGTCGCCAAGTTCGAGGCGGCGCTGAAGCGCGAGATTTACGACAAGGTCGATCTCAGCAAACTGTAAGCGGAGCCGTGAGCGCGGGTGGTCCAACGCCGCCCGCGCCCACGCCAGCCGATAGAAGCTCCGGAAAGAATGACGGAAGCCCGGGGGAGGCCTGAGCCTCTGCCCCTGCGGTGGACAAAAGCGGCTCGATTCTAAGCTTGGAGGCTAGGCGCGGGTGAACAGGATCGAAGACGGGATCGACAAGGCGGTCAGCAGTTTGATGTGGCTGGCATGCTTCGTCGGCTTCCTGATGATGGCCCATATCACGCTCGACGTGACCGGGCGGGTTCTGTTCAACCATCCGCTTATCGGCACCATCGAGGTGGCGTCGAGTTATTACATGGTCGCGGTGGCCTATCTGCCGCTGGCCCATGTGTCGCGGGGCGACGGACAGATCATCGTCGAGCTGTTCACCCGCAACCTGGCCCCCGGCCGCATCCTGCGCATCGACGCCGTGATCAATGTCATCACCATGATCTACATGCTCGTGTTCGCCTGGTACACCACCGAGGTCGCCATCGAGATGACCCATGAGGGCGAGCTCGGCGAGCTCGGCGCCGGGTATTTCTGGGTCTGGCCGAGCCGTTGGTTGCTGCCCCTCAGTTTCTGGATAATGGCCTTCTATCTGGCGCTCAGGAGCGTGCGCGATTATCGCAAGGCCGCCGAGGCCTAAGGCGCGGGAGATAACATGTCACCATTGGTCTTAGGGTTTTCGAGCCTCGCCTTGGTTCTCGTCTTGATCGCCGTCCGTTTTCCCATCGGCGTGGCGCTGGGTGGGATCGGGCTCGGGGGCATCATCTTGCTGCGCGACGTGGATGTGGCGATCGGGGTCATCAAGGACACGCCCTACGAGTTTTCCGCGAGCTGGACGCTGACCGCCATTCCCATGTTCCTGCTCATGGGCTCCATCGCCCATAATTCGGGCATCAGCAAATCCCTGTTCGTCGCCGCGCGGTTGTGGTTCAGCGCGCTGCCCGGCGGCCTCGCCGTGGCCACCAACATGGCCTGCGCGGCCTTCGCCGCGGCGTCGGGCTCGTCGGTCGCGACAGCGGCGGCGATGGGGCGCATCGCCATTCCCGAAATGCTGCGCCACGGTTACGACAAGGCCCTAGCGACGGGCGTGGTGGCCAGCGCCGGCACGCTGGGATCCCTGATCCCGCCCTCCATCCTGTTCGTGCTCTATGGCATCTTCGCCGAGGTCTCCATCGTCAAACTGCTCATCGCCGGGGTCTTCCCCGGCCTGCTGACGGCGGCCGTCTACACGATCATGATCATCGCCCGCGCCAAGATCAATCCGGCCATTGCGCCGCCCCTCAATCAGGACGAGATCGCGGCGCTCAAGCCCGACCGCTGGAAATCCCTGATGAAAGTGTGGCCCATCGTGGTGCTCATCGTCGGCATTATCGGCGGGCTTTATGGCGGCATTTTCACGCCCACCGAAGCCGGTGCGGCCGGCGCCTTCCTCGCCCTGGTCATCGCCTTCATCCAGGGCCGCCTGAACATGGAGGTCTTCCGCGACAGCCTGATGGAAGCCATCGGAGCGACGGCGCAGATATTCTTCGTGGCCATGGGCGCGGTGGTCTATTCCAAGTTCCTGGCGCTTACCGGCCTGCCCTACTATCTCGGCGGCCTGATGGGCGATTGGGCTTTGAACCCGCTAATCCTGGTCCTGGCCATGTCGGGGGTTTACATCTTTCTCGGCATGTTCCTGGATCCTCTTGGGCTGCTTTTGCTGACCCTGCCGGTTTTGCTGCCCATGTTCGAGGCGCTCGACCTGGACCTCATCTGGCTCGGCGTGTTGGTGGTCAAGTACCTGGAGATCGGGCTGCTCACCCCGCCGGTCGGCTTCAACGTCTATGTGATCAAGAGCGTGGTCGGCGATTCCATCCCGCTGGAGACCATTTTCCGGGGCGTCGCCTGGTTCCTGGCTTGCGAAGTGGTGATCGTCGCCCTGCTCATCGCCTTCCCGCAAATCTCGCTCTACCTGCCCGGCACCATGGATTAGGGTCCGGACTAAAGGTCCAGCTTGAACAGCTCAATGGCGTTGGAGCGGCCGATTTTCATGCGGTCCTCGTCGGAAAGCTCGGCATTGTCGAACCAGACGGCGCCTTCCTCGGTGGTTTCGAACGGGTAGTCGACCGAGAACATGATGCGCTCCGCGCCGACCCTATCCATCGTGTAATGCAGGGTGGCATCGTGGAAATTTCCAGACGTGGTCAGATGCACGTTTTCGCGGAAATATTCGGTCATCGATTTCTTGGCCGGTATCCCCTGCGGCGATTTGGCGATGCGATGGTCGACGCGCCACAGATCGAAGGGAATTCGCTCGCCGAGATGACCGATGACCAGTTGCAGTTTAGGATACTCGTCAAACAGGCCCGACGCCAACAGGCGTAGCGCGTGGATCGCGGTTTCGACGGCGAACGCCCAGGCCGAATGTTCGAACCAGGGGTGGCCCTGGTAACAGCGCCCCTGGCTGGGCAATGTGTTGCGCGGATGCAGGTAGGTGGGTACGTCCAGTTCCTCGATGCACGCCCACAAGGGGCGGAATTCGGGAAGGTCGTAGAAAATCTGGGTGTCGGCCCCGCCCTTCTGGCTAAAACCGTTGAGGTTGACGCCGACGAAGCCGAGTTCCTTGATGCAGCGCGTCACTTCTTCGATGGCGGCGTCGGGATCCTGCATCGGCAGGGCGGCGAAACCGGCAAACCGGTCAGGGCGCCTGGCCACCTCGCCGGCCAGAATATCGTTGGCCCTTTGCGCCAGCTCAACCGCCTGCGCCGGTTCCAGGACCGACTGGATGCCCGGTGAATTGAGAGATTGGATGCCGAACTCGATGCCGTATTGGTCCATTTCGCCAAGGCGCACATCCAGGATATCCAGCAAGCGGCGGCGCAGATCATCGGCCTGTCCAGCCTTCGGAAATCGTTTGGTGTCGGTAAATGTTTCCTCCAGCGCGAAATGTTCCTCAAGGGCGATTTTGCCTTGCATGGTGTATTTCCTTCAACTGGTTTTGCGGTGCGGCGCGGCGTCACAAAATGGGTGCGTCATGTCCTGTATTTGGCTCAAGCTATTAAACCTCATGGCGCCAGGCCAAGCCACAGACAATTGGAATATCCGCCGAAATATGCTCTTGTACGCCCCGCTGTGAATCCAGAGGAAAGATTATGAGCCAAGCCGCCGGGGCGGTTAAATCGCCCAACTCCATTGACGCGACCGTCATGTATTCCATCGATACCGGCGCCAAGCCGGTGAACGAAACCTTCGGCCCAGGCAATATCGGCCGCCGGCAATCGGGCCAGCGTGAAGGCCAGACGGTCACCATGTTGGATGGCCGCGCCGCCCGGGGTGAATTGTCGCTGGAGGTTCATGGATTTGAGTTTGTCGATCACGCCACGAATATGGTGGATTTTTTCGACGAGGATGAACTCAAGCGCGTCTATTACCCGGAAGTGGAAGATCTGATCAAGAAGGTTTCCGGCGCCCATCGGGTCGATATTTTCGATCACACCCTGCGTTCCGGCAACGAGACCGAGCGCGAAGAGCGGCAAATCCGCGAGCCGGTCCTGTCGGTGCACAATGATTACACCGAATGGTCGGGGCCGCAGCGGGTGCGCGATATTCTGCCGGACGAGGCGGACGAGCTGCTTAAAAGGCGTTTCGCCATTATCCAGGTTTGGCGGGCCATCAATCAGCCGATCCTCAAGAACCCCCTCGCCATCGCCGATGCGCGCAGCTTGGAGATGGACGATTTGATCGCCGCCGAACGGCGCTATCCTGACCGCCGCGGTGAAACCTACCAGATCAAGTACAATCCGGCGCACCAATGGTACTATTTCCCGGAAATGGCCCGCCATGAGGCGCTGGTATTCAAGGTTTATGATTCGGAAACCGATGGCCGCGCGCGTTTTACCGCGCATACGTCGTTCGACGATCCGAGAACGCCGGCGGACGCCTATGCGCGCCAATCCATCGAAATGCGCAGCCTCGCCTTTTTCTGAGGGGCTGAACCGGCGATGACCGATTGTCCCTGCGGCTCCGCGCGCGACTTTGAAGAATGCTGCGGCCCGATTATCGAGGGCGCGCCGGCGCCCACCGCCGAGGCCTTGATGCGGTCCCGCTATACGGCCTATGTAACCGGCGCCTTCGATCATATCGAAAACACCCATGCGCCCGAGGTGCAGGGCGATTTCAACCGCTCGGCGGCGGAAAGCATGGCGTTGGGCGCCAAATGGACAGGCCTTGAGATTCGCGAAGTTACGGGTGGTGGGGCGGACGATCAGACCGGTACCGTCGAATTCGTCACCCGCTTCAAACGGGGCGGCGAAAATTATGCGCATCACGAATTAAGCAACTTCCGGCGCCAGGACGGGCGCTGGGTCTATGTGGATGGCGATATAAATCCAAAACCGGCAACCCGCATCGTCGAAAAGGTCGGGCGCAACGATCCCTGTCCCTGCAGGTCGGGCAAAAAGTTCAAAAAATGCTGTGGCGCTTAGTGGCTGATGGAAACCCGTTTCAGATGCACCGAATGCGGCAAATGCTGTCGGGGATGGCTGCCGCTGACCCTTAAAGACGCGCTGAGCCATGCCGGGCGGTTCCCCCTGGCGGTGATCTGGTCGCCGCTGCGGGCGGGCGCCAGTTTGTTCGATCACACAGCCCGCTTGGGCGCCCGTATCGACTTGCCCAATGGCAAGGAACTGGCGGTGCGGATCGCACCGACGGCCTATATCCCGCCCACCATTGAATGCCCCGAGTTGGCGGCGGATGGGCGTTGTAACATCTACGGCGAGCGGCCGTCGCGCTGCCGGTCGATGCCGTTTTCACCCTATCGCAGCGAAGAACATCAGGAGGATTTGCTGGTTCCGAGGGAGGGCTGGGAATGCGATGTTTCAGACACGGCGCCAACCGTCTACCGGGAGGGTCAAATCCTCGACCGCCGGAATTTCGATTTCGAGGCGGACGAGCTGATGCGCCAGGCCGCGATCATCGGTCCTTACGCGGATTGGCTGTTGCAAGGCGTGCCAACATTAATGAAGGAACTGACCAAGGTTTCGAAAAAACGGCTGGGCGGCCACGTGGTGGTCAGCTTTTTCTCGCTTTTGCCGAGGTTGCCAAATGTCGATGTGGTCGAATTCGCTGGCCGGCAGCTTCCGGTTCTGAATAAATTCCTGGAAATTACCGCTAAAAAGCAGGCACTTTCCGAATACCACCGGCGCTACCGGGAATATGCCGACGAGTTGCAGCGGGTTTCGAATTCGCGTGCCGGCCGGGGTGCCTAACCAGTCAATCATGCTCGATTTCCCACCGCCTCGGCGCGCATCAGAAGCGCCGCGCCGGCGATGATCACCGCCGCGCCGGCCCACGACCAGAGGCCTGGAAACTCGCCGAAGGCAACGTAGCCGATGGCCGCCGACACGATCACGCGGGTAAAAATCACCGGTTCCAACGCCGTCACTTCGCCGAGCCTGTAGGCTTCCGTTGCCAACACATGGGCGATGGCGCCTAAGACGCCGATGCCCACCAGCTGCGTCCACTGCGAGGGTTCCGGCCAGGTCCAGACCAGCAATGCCGGCACCAAGGTGACGATGGCAAGAATCAAGCTCATATAAACAACGATGGTGGTCGGCGCTTCGGTGCGGGTTAGCGATTTTGTCATCAGTTTGACGGCGGCGCCGGTGATGGCGGCGCCGGTGACCATCCAGACGCCGATATTGATCTCGGCGAAACCGGGGCGGATGAAAATCAACATGCCGGCGAGGCCGATGGCGATAGCGATCCAACGCACCCGCAGCGACGGTTCGGCCAGGAAAATAATGGCGCCGATGGAGGTATAAATCGGCGAGGTGAAGCTAAGAGTCGCCGCCTCCGCCAGCGCCAGGAAGGCCAGTGACCAGAAAAAGAGGGTCATGGAAACCGCCTGCAGGATGTTGCGCACGATATGCAGGCCCAGCCGCCCAGTCAGAAGCTGGCGCGCGCCGAGCCGGGCATAGAGGGGCAGCAATGAAATCAGGGCAAAGAGGTTGCGGAAAAAAACCACCTCGAAAACATGCATGCCGTCCAGTTGCAGCGCCTTGATGAAGGCATCGTTGACGCTCAAAATCCCGCCGGAAAGGATCATGATCAGGATGGCGCGGATGTTGTTGGAGGCGCCGTCCGGCGCGCCGGCGGTCATTGCCCGGAGCCCTGGCGGACATGCAATACCAAATTCAGCCTTCGTCTTGCTTGAGCGTCAGCGAGGCCGAATTGATGCAATAGCGGAGCCCCGTCGGCGCCGGCCCGTCGGGGAAGACATGGCCGAGATGGGCATCGCAGCGGGCGCACATCGCCTCGGTGCGGACCATGCCGAAACTGGCGTCCTCTTCGGTGATCACGGCGGCATCGCCGGCGGGCCTTGTATAGCTGGGCCAGCCGGTGCCCGAATCGAACTTATCGGTGGATTTGAAAAGGTCCGCCCCGCAGCAGATGCAGACATAGGTGCCCGGCGTCTTGCAATCGTTATAGGTGCCGGTGAAGGCCCTCTCGGTGCCTTTTTCGCGGGTGACGTGGAATTGCTCTTGCGTCAATTGCTGGCGCCATTCGAGATCGGTCTTGGTGATTTTATCGGTCATGCTCTGGCGCTCCCCGTCGCTCTGTCGGTTTTGGCCGATCCTATCAACGAAGCGGCCTTTGGCAAGGCTCGCCGAAATCATTCATTTGCGGCCCGAGTTCGACCTTGAGCGGCGCGGCGATTAAGGTACAACATAACGGTTGGTGACAAGAAATCCGTTCAGTGACCATATCAGGAAGAAACCACAATGATCGAACTCCATTCCACGCCGACGCCGAACGGCCAGAAGGTCATGATCATGCTCGAGGAATGCGGCCTCGAATGGACCCATGTGGATGTCTCCATCCGCCTCGGTGATCAGTTCGCGCCGGAATATCTTAAGCTGAGCCCCAATAACAAGATCCCCGCCATCGTCGATACCGACGGGCCAGGCGGCGGGCGCTATACGATGATGGAATCGGGCGCCATCCTCATCTACCTCGCCGAAAAGGCCGGTAAGTTCCTGCCCGCCGGCGAACGCGACCGGTTCGACACCCTGCAATGGCTGATCTTCCAGATGGCCCATATCGGCCCCATGTTCGGCCAAGCCCACCACTTCAATAATTACGCCAAGGACAAGATCCAATACGCCATCGATCGCTACAACAACGAACAAGCGCGGCTCTACCAGGTGCTCGAAAACCGGCTGGGAGAGTCCGAATGGATCGGCTGCGCCGAATACTCGATCGCCGACATGGCCAATTATCCCTGGGTCAAGGGCTGGGAAAACTACGGTCTCGACGATGCGGCGCATCCCAATTTCATGCGCTGGATGGCGGCCATGGAGGCGCGCCCGGCGGTGCGGCGCAACAATGAAATGGCCGCCGAAATCCGCGAACGTATGAAAAAGGACGCCGAGGGCCGCCAGGAAATCAACATCTTCGATACGAAAGAGAATAAGGACATGTTGGCGAAAGCGACCGGTAGCTAAGTCGATATTGTTCCGGAGGGCGCCGTCCGCGCGGCTCGCGCCTCGCGGATTTCGTCGCGTAGCAGCAAGATGGCGCCGCCGGCGATGACGGCACCGCCGATCCAGGTCCAGATGCCGGGCACCTCGCCGAACAGCACGTAACCCACCGCCGCCGCCCACACCAGGCGCATATAACTGGACGGTTCCACCAGGGTAATCTCACCGTCCCGGTAGGAATAGGTCTGTATCACATGGGCGACGGTTCCGATGCCGCCCATGGAGGCCAATAGGAACAGCAACCACGGGTTCGGCCACTGCCAGACGAACAGCGCCGGCAGGAAGCTGAAAACGGTCAGGGTCAGGCTCATATAGGCGACGATGGTGACCGGTGTATCGGTGCGCGACAGCGACTTGATCATCAGCTTGACCCCGGCGATGGTGATCGCGTTGAAGATCAGCAGTAATGCGCCGATGTTCCAATCGGCCACGCCGGGGCGCAGGATGATCAGCATGCCGGCGAAACCGATGGCGACCGATGCCCAGCGCAAGAGACGCGAACCTTCGCCCATAATCAGCACCGCGCCGATGGAAGCAAAGATCGGGGTTATGAAGATCATCGCCGTGGCCTCGGCCAGCGGCACCAGCGTCAGCGCCGTGAACCAGCACAGCATGGCCATGGTATGGAATGCGCCGCGCGCCAGATGCATGCGGAGGCGCGTCGTCTTCATCCGGGCCAGGCCGACGCGCATGAAAAATGGCAACATGGCGATAAGCCCGAACAGATTACGGAAAAAGGCGATCATGAAGGGATGCATGCCTTCGCCGGCGGCGATCTTGGCGATGCCGTCCACCAAAGCCAGCATGGCCACCGACAAGATCATGGCCAGGACGGCGCGCGTGTTGCGGGCGGCGCGGGATTCCGGAACCGTGCTCATGGCGATGTGGCCGAGAAGCGGCTCGCCAGTTTATCCCTTGCTTTCGTCTGCGTCGCCGCCCTCGTCGCCGCCCTTCAGGCGGCCCTTGGGGAAAAGCTGCGCCTGCCACAGCCAGTCGGACATTTTTAATGGCTCCTTGCGTTCGGCGGTGCCGAAATCGTCATGTTCGTCCTTGTTGGGCCAAACATGCTCGGAGACCACCGCCATGCGCGTGACGATCAGCTCACGGGTGGCATTGATGACCATGAAATCGGTGGCCATGGCCAGCGGCCCGGCGTAGTGCTCGCGCACCTTGGCTTCCAATTCCGGAGCGGTGTCGAAATCGTTGAAGAAATGAAATATGACGGCGAGGCGGGGATCGACCTCTTTCAACACCACGGCCGCTTCCTCCGGCGCCGAATGGATGAAGGTGCCGATGGCGCGCGCCGTGTTCTCGTCATAGCCGGAACGGTCCATGAGCTGGCCGACGGTGTTGAAGGTTTCGTGGACGACCACGTCGGCGCCCTTGGCGTTTTCGGCGAAGAAGCGGCTCGGCGTGGTGTCGCCGGAATAGACGAAGGTCAGCCCGTTCCACTCCAGTTTCAGGCTCACCGGCCCGTCATAGATATGGACGGCGGGGAAGCTTGAAATGGTGACGCCGTTCTGTTGGTAAACGACACCACCCTCTGCCGTAAAATCGAACTCGTGCGCGTTCACCTCGGCGCCGATGGCCGGCAACGCGCCGACCCGCGTGTCGGTATCCCAGGCGTAGGATTCCATCTGTTTTTCGATGAAATGCTGGAAGCCGTATTTAGGTTCCGGCCCCGACGGGCCGTACACTTCCAGCGGCTTCAGGCGCCCGCCCGCCCAACTGCCGACCCAGATCTGGCCGAAATCGCCGACATGGTCGGTGTGCAGGTGGGTCGCGAACCAGGCGGTGACGGCGTTGTAGGGAATTTCTAGGGCGGTGAAATTCATCTGTGAGCCGAAGCCGAAATCGAACACGAACTTATCGCCGTTGCCGAGCTCGATCAGCCACGATGCATTGGCTTGCGAGCGCCTGAGGAACGGCCGCCCGGTGCCAAGCGCGGTGATGCGCATTTCATCGGCGCCCAATTCCTCGGTGCCGGGGTAGAAATTTTCCGGATAGGGGCCGCGTGTCGCCTGGGTCTCGGTCATGATGGTTTCCTTCTTGGTTGATGTCAGCTTTGTTCTTCGCTTTCCGCCTTTTTGCGCTCCAGTTCCGCGGCCTCGGCGGCGGTCTTGCCCCAGCCCGGCGGATCTTTCAGATATTCCTGTTCCTCGGGCGTGTTGGTCCGGCCCAAGGCTGCGTTGCGGTGCGGGAAGCGGCCGAAACGCAGGATGGCGTCGCGATGTTCCTCGGCCGCCTTCAGCGCCCGTTCTTCATCCACGCCGGCCATCAGGGATACCGAACGGTCCTGGTCGGCGGCGAATTCGGAATGCTCGAACGGCAGGTAACAAAAGGTGCGGACGCGCCCGCCGAAGCCCTTGTCCCAGCCATGTTCGACGACCCGATTGGCGGCGATACGCGCCTTCGGATCGGTGGAAAAGGCGCGCTCCTGGCCCCGGAACATGTTGCGCGGGAACTGGTCCAAGAGCACGATCAGGGCGGCGCAGCTATCGGGCGCGCCCATCCAATGGTCGAGCTCGCCGCGCGCCGCCGCCTGCCAGGCCGCCCCGAATTTTTCCCTGATCTCGGCATCGAACTCGGCGGTCGAGCGGAACCAGATTTCCTGGCGTTCGATCTCGGCGGAAAGTTCGGTGGTGCCGAGCCAGAATTCCAGGATGTCCCGGTAATCAACCATGATCATTTCTTGCTTTCATCCAGGGTAAAGACTTCCATCGGTTGGCCGACGCCGCGCAGCTGGTGCCGGCCGAGGGACCGCCAGGGCCGTTCCACCTGCCGTGCGAAGTGATCGCTGACCAACATCCGGCAATCGGTCGTCTTGGTCAGCGTTTCGATACGCGCGGCTTCGTTGGCGGCGGGGCCTGTCACCGAAAATTCGACCCTTTCGGGCACGCCGATATTGCCGTACATAACATCGCCCACATGCAGCCCGATGCCGAAATCGATGGCCGCTTCGCCGCCGCCCGTGCGCCGCTCGTTCAGTGCGGCCAACCGGCGTTCGGCTTCGGCGGCGGCGGTCAGCGCCATTTCGCAAGCGGCGGCTTCATCCAGGCCGCCATCGCGGATGGCGAAGATGCCGAGCACCGCATCGCCGATAAAGCGCAGCACCTCGCCGCCGCAATCGATCACCGCGCCCGCCGTGCAGGCGAAATAGTCGTTGACCAGCGCCAGGAATTGGTCCGCCGGCAATTCGTCCGCCAAGGCCGATGAGGAGCGGAGATCGCTGAACCAGATGACGGCATGGATGGTTTCGCCATCACCCAACTTGATCTGCCCGTTCAGGACCTGCTGGCCGGCATCGGGGCCGAGATAGGCGCCCAACACGTTGCGCGTGATCTGTTCGCGGATGACGATCTTGCAGGCGACGCCGAGCCGGCTCTGGATGCGCATCAGCGAGCGGATATCCTCGTCGGTAAATCCGCCGGGCCGGTCGGTGGTCCATGCCCCAAGGATACCGTCATGGCCGGGGGCGGCATATTCGGCGCCGCCGAAGTGCACCACATAGACAAGGTGATCGGTGGCGCCGCGCCCCTTCAAATCCTCCAGCATTGGAAAATCGACCACCGCTTCGCGCCCGGTAAGCCGGCGCCTAAGGAACGGAAGGCCGTTGGCGATTAGGTAATATTGCGGGCTTTGCCGCCATTCCTCGGTCAGCGAGTTGACCCCCTCGGGGAAGCGGTCGACCGGTTGCAATCCGCTATCCCGGTACCAGACAAGCGACATCGCCTGATAGAGCGGGTGCAGGGTTTGAAAGGCGATGGTCGAACGCCACAATGGCACACCGGCGGCATTCAGGCGCAGCGAACATTCGCGCAGCAGATCTTCGAAACCGGTAGCGCCCAGCGCCTGGCCCATCAACCAGTCAGCGACCGCGTCGATCAGGCTGTCGCCATGATGGGCACCCGAAACTTCTTCGTTCATGGCTGGCCACCGCCCGGCCCAAGGCGCCTTGGGCCGGTTAAAAAACAGAAGGCGCGGCACTCCTCAATCATTGTCGCCGAGAATCTGATCACGCGCTTCCTTTTCAAATTCGGCCAGCTTGGCACGGATATCGGCGTCCGATAAATCGCTGCCGGCGTCGGCAATGTCCTGCATCACCTTGCGCATCACGTCTTCGATGCCGGGTTCCTCAAGATCGGCGATCACCACCGATTTGGCGTAATCCTCCAACTGCGATTCGGTCTTGCCCAGCCGTTCGCCGAGCCACAGGCCCAAAAGCCTGTTGCGCCGGGAATCGATCTTGAACTGGGTATCCTGGTCGATGCTGAATTTGGTTTCGTGCGCGCTTTTACCGTCGCTGGGTATCTCGGCCATGGTTCCTTGCCCCGATGGGATCGCCGGTGCGGCGGGTGCAAATCCGCCCACTGCCGTATTTAAGGGGGGAATGCAATCGGGTGCAATACCCCGCGGTTAGGCCTGGCCGAGGAATATTTCCCCAATCCCTATGGTGAAGGGCGGTCGAAGCGGTTATGAAAGCGGGATGTGCACCGTTGTTGTTCTGCGTCGCCGGGATCACGGTTGGCCGCTAATTCTGGCCGGCAACCGCGATGAAATGATCGACCGGCCATGGTTGCCGCCGGGCCGCCATTGGCCTGACCGGCCCGAGGTTGTGGCCGGGCGCGACGAGCTTGCCGGCGGCACCTGGGTCGGCATTAACGATTACGGCGTGATCGCCGCCATCCTCAACGGCCACGGCGCCTTGGGGCCGGCGGAAGGCTATCGCAGCCGCGGCGAATTGCCCTTGGAGGTGCTCGATCATGCCGACGCGGCGTCGGCGGCCGAAGCGCTCGGCGATGTCAATCCCAACGCCTACCGTCCGTTCAACCTGGTGATCGCCGACAACCGCGATGCCTATTGCCTGAGCGTGATGGCCGCCGATTGGGGCGCGCGCGCCGAGCTTAAACCACTGCCCGAGGGGGTTTCGATGATCACCGCGCGCGGCCTGAATGATCAGCGCTCGCCCCGCACCAGGACCTATCTGCCCCAGTTCCGACGCGCCGGCGCCCCCGATCCAGATGCCCCCGATGCCAGTGGATGGTCCGATTGGCGGGCGCTGTGGGCGAGCCGCATCCACGGCACGGCGGAAGGCGCCGACGGCGCCATGACCATCGTCACCGACCGCGGCTTCGGCACCGTCTGTTCATCCCTGATTGCCCTGCCGGCGGTTGACAATGCTTCCGATCAACCCATCTTTCTATTTGCACCGGGGCGGCCCGGAGACACCGGGTTCGAGCCGATCGAATTGGCCGCGTTGGGCGTCGAGACTTGATTGTATTGGCCAACGCCGCCTGCTATAGGAACTGTTGATACCGCTATGCGCATCGGGCGGCGATTACGGCCCCCCCACCCGCAAATGGCGCATTTGGAATTCCGAAACATGGCAAGACGCAGGAAAATCTACGAAGGCATGGCGAAAGACCTCTTCGAAGGGCCCGAGCCGGGCACCATCGTCGCCTATTTCAAGGACGAGGCCGCCGGCCGGCGCAACCAAAAGCGCGGCACCATCACCGGCAAGGGCGTTATCAATAACCGCATTTCCGAATATGTGATGACCCGTTTGGGCGAGGTCGGCATCCCCACCCATTTCCTGCGCCGGCTCAACATGCGCGAACAGTTGATCCGCGAAGTCGAAATCATCCCGATCAAGGTGATGGTGCGCAATCTCGTCGCCGGCTCGCTGGCCGAACGCTTCGGCCTGGAAGAAGGGCAGCCGCTCGGCCGCTCGATCGTCGAGTTCTATTACACGAACGATGAGCTTGGCGATCCGATGGTGCTGGAAGAGCACATCACCGCCTTCGGCTGGGCCAACCACCACGAGATCGACGAAATGATGAACCTGGCGTTGCGCGCCAATGATTTCATGAGCGGCCTGTTCCTGGCGATCGGTATCCGGCTGGTCGATTTCCGCCTGGAATTCGGACGGCTTTGGGACGGCGAGCAGATGCGCATCATGATCGCCGATGAAATCAGCCCCGATTGCTGCCGGCTGTGGGACGCGGCCACCGGCGAAAAGCTGGATATCGACCGCTTTCGACGCGATCTGGGTGATATCGAACAGGCCTATCAGGAAGTGGCGCGCCGCCTCGGCATCTTGCCCGATTCCGGTCCCGGCGACGTCCAGGGTCCGACCCTGGTGCAATAGCGGCAATCGGGCGGGGGGCGCGTTGAAGGCGAAAATCCACGTAACGCTGAAGTCGGGCGTTCTCGATCCGCAAGGCAAGGCAGTCGGTCACGCCCTCGAGGCGCTCGGCTTCGATGGCTTCGGCGAGGTGCGCCAGGGCAAGTATATCGAGATCGACCTCGCCGGCAGCGATGCCGAAGCGGCCGCGGCCAAGATCGATGCCATGTGCCGCCAATTGCTGGCCAACATCGTCATCGAGAATTATTCCATCGAGATAGAAAATTAGGTGAACCCGGCCCCATGAAATCAGCCGTCATCGTCTTTCCCGGATCCAACCGCGAACGCGATATGGTGATGGCTTTGCGTGCCGCTTTTGGGGCCGCGCCGGCCGAGGTCTGGCACACCGAAACCCAATTACCCGAAACCGACCTGATTGTCATTCCCGGCGGCTTTTCCTACGGCGATTACCTGCGCGCCGGCTGCATGGCCGCCCAATCGCCGGTGATCCGCGCCGTCCACGAGGCCGCCGAGAAGGGCGTCGCCGTGCTCGGCGTCTGCAACGGCTTTCAGGTGCTGTGTGAAACCGGGCTTTTGCCGGGTGCGCTGATGCGCAACGCCGGGCTCAAATTTATCTGCAAGGATGTGCATTTGCGCGTCGAAAATCCGGCCAGCGTGTTCCTCGGCGGCTATCGCGCCGGCGACGTGATGCGCGTGCCGGTGGCCCACCACGACGGCAATTATTTTGCCGATACAGAGACGCTCGATAAGCTGGAAGGCGAGGGCCTGGTCGCCGTCCGCTATTGCGATGCGGGCGGCAAGGTGACCGATGAAGCCAATCCCAACGGCTCGCAGCGCAGTATCGCCGGCATCTATAACGACAAGCTCAATGTCTTGGGCATGATGCCGCACCCGGAAGACGCGGTCGAAGAATTAACCTGCGGCACCGGCGGCAAGGCGCTGTTCGACGGGGTGGCGGCGGCCTTGGCGGGGGCCGCCTGATGGACTCCATCACCCCCAACATTATTGCCGAACATGGGCTGAGCGCCGAGGAATACGATAAAATATTGGATATCCTCGGGCGCCCGCCGAACCTGACCGAGCTCGGCGTCTTTTCGGTGATGTGGTCGGAGCACTGTTCCTACAAATCCTCCAAGAAATGGCTCAAGACCTTGCCCACCGAGGGCCCGAGGGTGATTTGCGGGCCCGGCGAAAACGCCGGCGTCGTCGATATCGGCGATGGCCTGGCCGCCATCTTCAAGATGGAAAGCCACAACCACCCATCCTTTATCGAGCCCTATCAGGGCGCCGCCACCGGTGTCGGCGGTATCTTGCGCGATGTCTTCACCATGGGCGCGCGGCCCATCGCCAATATGAACGCGCTCCGCTTCGGCCGTCCCGGCCACCCGAAGACCCGGCACCTGGTATCGGGCGTGGTCGCCGGTATCGGCGGCTACGGCAACTGCGTCGGCGTGCCCACCGTCGGCGGCGAGTGCGAATTTCACGAATCGTACGATGGCAATATCCTGGTCAACGCGATGACCGTCGGCATCGCGCGTAGCGACCGCATTTTCTATTCGGCGGCGACCGGGGCCGGCAACAGCGTCGTCTATGTCGGTTCCAAGACCGGGCGCGACGGCATTCACGGTGCCACCATGGCATCGGCCGAGTTTAACGACGATTCGGAAGAAAAGCGCCCGACCGTGCAGGTCGGCGATCCGTTTACCGAAAAACTGCTGATCGAGGCCTGCCTGGAGCTGATGGAAACCGATTGCATCGTCGCCATCCAGGATATGGGCGCGGCGGGGCTGACATCGTCGAGCTTCGAAATGGCGTCCAAGGGCGGCGTCGGCGTCGAATTGGACCTCGATGCGGTACCGGCGCGCGAAGCCGGCATGACCGCCTATGAGTTCCTTTTGTCGGAAAGCCAGGAACGCATGCTGATGGTCCTGAAGCCGGGCTCGGAAGAGACGGCGCGCAAGGTTTTCGATAAGTGGGAGCTGGATTTCGCCGTCGTCGGGCACCTCACCGATAGCGGCCGCATGGTGGTCAAAATGAACGGGGCGGTGGAGGCCGATCTGCCCATCGATCCCCTGGCCCTGGCGTCACCGGAATATGACCGCCCCTGGGTTCCATCGTCGCCGCTGCCCGAAATCGCCGCGGCGGATGTGACGCCGCCCGAAAGCCTGATGGGCGCGCTCAAGACCATTCTCGGCGCTCCCGACATGTGCTCCAAGCGCTGGATCTGGGAGCAATATGACCATCTGGTGATGTCCGATACGGTCATCCGCCCGGGCGGCGATGCGGCCCTGGTGCGCGTGCAGGATACCGAAAAGGGGCTTGCCATCACCACCGACTGCACGCCCCGCTATTGCCAGGCGGATCCCTTGGAAGGCGGCCGCCAAGCGGTGGCCGAGGCCTGGCGCAACATCACCGCCATCGGCGCCGTGCCGCTGGCGATCACCGATAACATGAATTTCGGCAATCCGGAACGGCCCACCATCATGGGCCAGTTCGTCGGCGCCATCGAAGGCATAAGCGAAGCCTGTAACGCCCTCGAATTTCCGGTCGTATCCGGCAATGTCAGTTTTTATAACGAGACCGCCGGCGAAGCCATCCTGCCGACACCGGCGATCGGCGCCATCGGCCTGATCGAGGATTGCGCCACCGCCGTCGGCATCGGCTTCCGCGATGAGGGCGCGGCAATTATTCTGATCGGCGATACGGCGGGTCATCTGGGCCAGTCCATCTATTTGCGCGACATCGAGGGCCGGGAAGAGGGCGCGCCGCCGCCCGTCGACCTTGCCGCCGAGCGGGCGAACGGCGATTTTGTGCGCCGCCTGATCCAGGATGGCGCAGCTAGCGCCTGCCACGATCTGTCGGACGGCGGGTTGCTTGTGGCGCTGGCTGAAATGGCCTTGGCCGACGGCATCGGCGCTTGCATCGAGGATCATTCCGGCGATCTGCCGCCGCACGCCTGGGCTTATGGCGAGGACCAGGGCCGCTATCTGGTGACCGCCCAAGATGCCGGCCCGGTTCTTAGCGCGGCGATTGCTGCCGGCGTCACGGCGCTGGTGATCGGCAGGACGGTTGGCGATGCGCTGACCTTCGCCGGCGAAACCGCCGCCATCGATGAGCTTAGGCGTATCTTCGAAGCCTGGCTGCCGGGCTACATGGGCGCGGCGTGAAGAACTTCGCCTCCGCCCACTTGCCCCGCCCGGGAAAAATCCTATATTCCTTAGCAATCGGGCGCGGTATATCCCTATAGAATTTGTGGACCCTAGGGGCGAAAATACCGGCTACAACATTAACCAACCGGCACCAGACGGAACCGGAAACGAGGACCAGCGAACATGGCCATGGACATCGCCGAGATCGAACGGCTGATCAAGGAAGGCATACCGGGCGCCAGCGTGCAGATCGAGGATTTGCGCGGCGATGGCGATCATTATGCCGCCTATGTGGTGTCCGCTGCCTTCGAGGGGCTGCCCAGGGTCAAGCAGCACCAACTCGTCTATGCCGCCCTGCAAGGCAAGATGGGCACCGACCTGCATGCCCTGGCGCTGCAGACCAGCGTCCCGGAAAATTGATCACCGCAACAACTGAGAGAGTAAAGAGGACACCATGAACGACAATCCCGCCTTTGAACGTATCCAATCTGAAATCGATTCAGCGCCCGTAACGCTATTTATGAAGGGCACGCCCAGCTTCCCGCAATGCGGCTTTTCCGCCGCCGTGGTGCAGGCGCTGATGCTGTCGGGCGTCGAGTTCAAGGGCGTCGACGTGCTGCAAGATGCGGACATCCGCGAAGGCATCAAGCAGTTTTCCAACTGGCCGACCATCCCACAGCTTTATGTGAAGGGCGAATTTGTCGGCGGTTGCGACATCGTGCGCGAAATGTACGAAAACGGCGAATTGCAGAAGGTGTTTTCGGACGCCGGCGTCGAAACCGCCCAACCGGAAGCCCAGCCGGAGGCTTAGGCCAGGCAATCGGGCAACGCACAATCTGAAGGCTATAGCTTTGCATGACGGCCCGGATACGTTCCGGGCCGTTTTGTTTGCCAGCGATGACTTGCAAAACAAATATGATGGCGACTTCAACCAGTACTTTGCCGTATGTCTTGCCGAAGGCCGGCCACCGATAGCGGACATTGTTAATCTTGGGCGACTTCCTCTCTCAGCTGATTGCCTGCCCCTCAAATTCCACTAATATTGATTTCGCAACCTCTTATGGGAAAGAGGACGGGCGAGCAACCGATCCAACAATGTCTTCCCGCTGATGTGGTTGGCTATATCAAGAACACTGAATAACAAGGAGCGCTCATCATGCCCGTCATTGACATTCACACCCATTCGCTGTCGGAAAACTGGCTTAAACTGGTGAAAGAAAAGGGAAAACCTGATCTTGATGTGGGCACGCTTCCAAATGGCGACGAATATTTGATTGAGTTCGGAACCCCTTCCATGAGCTTCCCAATGGCCCTGTTTGATTACCAGCAACGCATCAACGATATGGACGCCGAAGGAATCGATATATCCGTTGTTTCCCTTACCTCGCCAAACGCATTCTGGGGCACGGCCGAAGTCAGCGCCGAAAGCGCCCAAATTATTAATGATGATATGGCGGCGGCACAGACAAGCTTTCCTGGCCGCATTCGGTTCTTGGCAACGCTGCCCTGGGAATTCCCCGAACGCGCCGCCCAGGAACTTGAACGGGCCGTCGGCCTCGGCGCCGTTGGCGTCATGACCCTCGCCAACATCCGAGGAATATTTCTCAACGATGCCCTGTTTGATCCGGTCTGGGCAGACATCGAAAAACGGGGGCTGCCGGTTCTAATTCACCCGACAGTGCCGCCGGGTTCGGAAAAAATGGACCTGGGTACTCACCGGTTGTTAGGACCCGTAGGGTTTATGTTCGACACGACTCTAGCCATCGCCCGCATGATCTTGGATGGATTTATCGACCGGTTTCCCGATCTCAAAATCATCGCCTCACATGCGGGGGGTTACCTGCCTTATGTGTCGAAGCGCATGGACCTGTTCTTTGAGCAAGTCAATGTTGACGAAAAAATAACCGATCTTCCGAGCACCTACCTTGAACGGATCTATTACGATTCAATCATTTATCAGGCGGATGGGCTGCAATCTTTGATCAATCTAGCCGGGCCAGACCGGGTTATGTTCGGCACCGATTATCCCCTCGTCGCCGATATTCCCGTGCTGAAGCAATTGGTCGAAGGCTTGCCCTCGGATCAAACGGCTAAGGTCCTGGGCCGCGCCGCCGAGAACATATTCGCCATTTAAAGACGCAGTTCCGAGGCAGAAATAACGCCGCCTTTTGCGCAATTCATGTTTTGGTTGGTGTTGATGAAGCATTGTTAGTTTTGTCCCGAAGCGGACCTTCGTTAAAGCAACTTATCGTTATTCCTTCGAACGCGTTCGCCCCACCCTTGCGGTGGGGTTTTATTTCCATTTGACTCCCGTCAAGGTGGCGCCCACCCCTGATCGGTACCGTAACTCACACAACCGGCTCCCGTTTGATGATAACCTGGGTAATATCGTTCTACAGTAGGCGGCGCGGGGGACATTCATGGCTTTTGACAATATCGAGTTGAAGCTCGACGGCATGGTCGCGGAGTTGATGCTTGATCGGCCCGATCAGATGAACCCTTTGGATTGGGCGACGGTCAAGGAGCTGGCCGCGGCCTTCGGCCAATTGGAGGCCGACGCGACGGCCCGCGTCGTTCTGATCAGCGGACGGGGCAAGGCTTTTTCGGCGGGCGGTGACCTCAAGGCCTATATGGAGCTTTACCGCAAGCCCAATGAGTTCCGCGCCTTTCTCGACGATTTCCGGCGCCTGAACAGCGCTATCGAGAGCTCTTCGATGGTGATCATCGCGGCCGTCAACGGCTTTTGCGTGGCCGGCGGGCTGGAGCTTATGCTGGCCTGCGATCTGGCCCTGGCAGCCGTAGAGGCGCGCATCGGCGACGGGCATCTGAACTTCGGCCAGCTGCCGGGGGCCGGGGGCTCCCAGCGCCTGCCCCGGGCCATCGGCCCGGCGCGGGCGCGCGACCTCATTTACAGTGGCCGCCTGGTGGACGGGGCGGAAGCCGAGCGCATCGGCCTGGTGGCCCGCTCAGTGCCGGACGCCGAACTGATGCAGGCGGCCCGGGAATTGGCCGACGGGCTTTTGCAAAAAAGCCCCCTCGGCCTGGCTGAGGCCAAGGCCCTCCTAGCTGGCAGCCGGGAGATGGATTTCTCCGCCGCCATCCAGGCCGAGAGCGAATTGGTGCATCGCTACGCGACCACCAGCCACGATGCCATGGAAGGCCTCGCTGCCTTCGCCGAAAAACGTAAGCCCGAATTCACGGGAAATTAGGATCACGGGAAGCCAGGGAAAGTTGCCCATGTGGACCCTCAAGGACAAATACGCCGTCGCCGGCATCGGTCATACCGATTATTCCGCCGCTTCGGGGCGTACCGTGCTGGCGCTCGCCCTGGAGGCCTGCCGGGGCGCCCTCGAGGACAGCGGCCTCGAGAACACCGAGATCGACGGCGTGCTCAGCTATCATTTCGGCGATTCGGTGCCCTCGATGGCGGTGGCCACGGGCCTCGGCCTGCCGGCGGCGCGCTACGTCGCCGAGTTCTCTTCGGGCGGCAACGCCGCCGGTCTGATCATTCAGACGGCCTGCGCCGCCATCGAGGCGGGATTGGCCGAAAACGTGCTTTGCTACCGGGCCATGAATGGGCGCTCCGGCCTCCGCCTCGGGGGCGAGCGGGCGCTGGAGGCAAGGGGCTTCACCCAATACACGGCGCCTTTCGGCTGGATCACCTATCCCCAGGCGATGGCCATGTGGTGCCGGCGCCACATGATCCGCTACGGCACCACCTCGGAGCAGCTTGGCCGCGTCGCCGTGACCATGCGCAAGAACGCCGCGGCCAATCCCCGGGCGATGATGCGCGAGCCGATCAGCATCGCCGATCATCAGGCCTCGCGGATGATCGTCGAGCCCTTTCATCTGCTCGATATCTGCCTCGAATCCGACGGCGCCTGCGCCGTGCTGGTTACCTCGGCGAAACGCGCGCGGGACCTGAAACGCCCGCCGGTGCATATCATGGGGGCGGCCTATGGCGGCGGGCCCGACCAGGGGGACGATCTGTTCGACGTCATCCGCTGGCCCGATCCGTCGCACAATTACGCCAAATATATCGCCGACGACCTTTGGGGCGGGGCGGGCATCGGCCCGGGCGACGTCGATGTGGCCGAGATCTACGACTGCTTCACCTACAGCGTGCTTATGCAGCTGGAGGGGCTGGGCTTCTGCGCCGAGGGCGAGGGCGGCCCCTTCGTCGAGGATGGCGGCATCGACCCCAAGGGCGGCCTGCCCACCAACACCCATGGCGGGCTGCTCTCGGAAGCATATATCCACGGCTTCAACCATGTGATCGAGGCGGTCGAGCAGTTGCGTGGGAGCGCCGGCCCGCGCCAAGTGGCCGGTGCCGAGATCGCGCTGACCACGGCGGGCGCCATGACCTGCGGCAGCGCCCTGGTGCTGAGGCGCTGAAGCGATGAACGCCGATGCCAGGCCGGTGCCGGTGGCGGATGCCGATTCCGCCCCATTCTGGGACGGCTGCCGGGCGGGCGAGCTACGCCTGCAGCAATGCGCCGACTGCGGCGCCCATCGCTATCCGCCGGCCAGTCTGTGCCCGGCCTGCGGCGGCGGCGAGACGCGCTGGGCGGCGCTCAGCGGCCGGGGAACGGTGTTCAGCTGGATCGTTGTCGTGCATCCGATTCCGCGCGCCGTCTATGCCGACGAGGTGCCCTATGTGGTGGCGCTCATCGATCTGGAGGAAGGGGTGCATATGGCCTCGAACATCGTCGGCTGCGCACCCGAGGATGTCACAGCCGGCATGCCGGTGGAGGTTGTCTTTGAAAAGGTTAGCGAGGAAATCACCCTGCCCAAATTCAGACCCGTAGAGGGAGCGCCAGACCGATGACCGAGGTCCCGTCGCAAACCATTGCCCGCATGGCGGCGATGACGCCGGAGGACATGCGATCCTTGCAGTTGGCCAAGCTCGGGCGCCAGCTGGAACGGGTCTGGGCGAGCAATCCTTTCTACCGCGGGATTTACGAAAAGGCCGGTATCGCGCCTGAAGATATCGCCACGCTGGAGGATTTCAGCGCCCGGGTTCCGACCGTCGGCAAGCCCGAATTCCTTGCCGACCAGGAACAAAATCCGCCCTTCGGGCTGCGCCTCGGCGTGCCGCGCGAGGAAGTGGTGATGGTCAATCTGACCGGCGGCACCTCGGGGCTGGGGCAGGAATTCTATGGCCGCACGGCCCACGACATCGTCATCCAGGGCCATCTGCATGCCCTGCCCTATTACATGGCCGGGCTCAGGCGCGGCGATACCATCCTCAATTGCGTCCCGGCCGGCGGCATGAGCACCGGCGGCTGGGGCCCGCCCGAGGGGTTCCGCCAGATGGGCGGCCCCACCTTCAACGCCGGCGGCACCCTCGGCACCGACGCCAAGATCGATTTGATGCTGCGCTTCGGCGAGATACATTTTATCTACGCCTCGACCAACTATGTCCATACCCTGACCGAGGGGCTGCGCCGGCGCGGCATCAGCCCCCGCGACACCTTTCCGATGATGCGCGCCATCTTCTTTGCGGCCGAGGGCTATGCGCCGGAATGGCGCCAACAGATCGAGGAATTTTGGGGCTGCCGGGTGAACGAGGGCTATGGCAGCACCCAGGTGGCGGGCTTCGGCTATGTCGATTGCCACAAGGCCGGGGAACCCGAACGCGGGCTCTTGCACGCGCTGGAATGGCACAGCCTGTTGGAAGTGGTGGATCCCGACACCGGCGCCCATGTGGCGCCGGGCGAGGAGGGCGAGGTGCTGGTCACCAATTTGGATATCCAGGCCTCTCCGGCCATCCGCTTCCGCACCGGCGACCGGGCGCGCTATTTCCCGGCCGCCGCCTGCTCCTGCGGGCGCCCCTGGCACTGTATCGAGGCGGGCAGCGTCGGCCGCTACGACGACATGCTCAAAATCCGCGGCAACAATGTATGGCCGATCACCGTCGATGGCGCCGTCTTCGCCTTCGCCGAGGTGGACGAATATACGGGCCGCGTCTATGTTGACGCGAAGGGCCGCACCGAGGTGGAAGTGCGCCTCGCCTTCAAGCCCGAAACCAAAGCGCAAGGGGAGCGCGCGCGCCAGGCGCTGCTGGCCAGGATCGGCGAGGCGATCCGCGAAAAAACCAATGTCAAGATGACCCTCATCCAGGTTTCGCGCGGCGAGCTGCCCGATTACCACTACAAGGCGCGGCGCTGGCGCGACGAGCGCCGGCAAGGCTACAAACTGGATTAAGGCAAGCCATGAACGAACAAAACACCGACGCCGCGGCCCGCCTGGAAGAGATGCTTTTGACGGCGCGCGCCCTGGCGGCCGGCAGCGATCCCCTGCTGGCCGGCCAATACACCTTGCTGGTCGGCCAGATCGAGGCCCTCTTGGCCATCATCCGGCCGGACGCCGGGGCGGAAAGCTGACCTCCAATTTGATGCTCGGGCGCCTTTTGGCCGCAGCCAGCGTATTGCCTGACTTAATCCGATCAATTTGACCGGGTGAGTTTGCGTCATGGTTAGGCGCGCTTCTCAGGGCCCAGTGAAATACCGGGCGGCGCATCGGCAAAGAGGCGGGGGCGATTCGCGGCGCCTACAACAACACCGGCGCGCCCGGCCTGGGCGGACACGCCGTGGCGGCGGTCAAATAATGGACCTTACTGACGCCTCTAATTAATGTCGGCTTAGCACCCGAAAGCGGACATAGGCGGTTGCCGCCTTGATCCGTTGCCATTCTGAACCGCTCTAGTAATCGGAAGTTTTAATTTTACTAGTCCAAATTTTTGTAGAAGATTTCAATATGGCCTTGTCGTTGATTGATACGGAGGAAAACCATGACTCGATTTTATAATCCTGACGCTATCTGCCAGCCTTTCAATCCTTACTCACATGGTGCTGAGATTGAACCCGGGTCTCGCCTGGTTTATTTTGCGGGCCAGGTGGGTGCTGACATCAATGGTGATATTCCTCCTGCCTTCGAGGATCAAGTTCGTGGCACCTACCAAAATATTGAGGCGATTTTACAAGACGCCGGCATGGGGTTGGACAATTTGGTGAAGCTCACCACCTTCATTACCGACCGGGAAAACCTGCCGAAAATGCGCGATGTAAGGAAAGAAATGCTCGGCGACCATAAGCCGGCCCATACTTTGTTGATCGTGGCCGGATTGGCGTACCCCGAGTTTTTGGTTGAAGTGGAAGGATTCGCGGCGGCACTGGGATAGGGCAATTCTCTAATTATCGATCCGTTGGATGATAAACGTCTGCCTGATCTGTCGGCTTCGGCAGATCGTTTGTTGGCTTTTCCAACACCCGTCCGAGCGCACCAAAGAATAATAAAACACTTAAGAAGACACAGGGGCATTCTAATAAATGATTGAAGCCTTATGGACTGGTCTGCAACTGGTTTTCGAGTGGCCATCGATTGGTTTTCTCATGCTTGGTGCCGTTCTGGGTATCTGGATTGGCGCCGTTCCCGGGCTCGGCGGTATAATTGGTCTTGTCCTCCTATTGCCATTTACCTTTGGTATGGAGCCGGTTCCAGCCTTGGCGTTGTTGCTTGGGCTTTGGACGGTAACCACGACCAGCGATACCATCGCATCGGTAATGCTGGGGATTCCGGGAACCGCCGCCTCGCAAGCGACCATTCTTGATGGCTATCCCCTGGCGCAGCAGGGACAGGCTGCCCGCGCCTTTGGCGCGGCGTTCACCGTTTCCGCCTTCGGCGGCGTTTTCGGCGCCATGATATTGGCTTTTTCTTTACCCATCATCGCGCCATTGATTTTGTCATTTCGCTCGCCGGAATTGTTTATGCTCGGCATGCTGGGCCTCACCATGGTCGGCACCTTAAGCGGATCATCCGTGTTGAAAGGTTTGGTTGCCGCGATGCTTGGCCTCATGTTGGGCTTTATCGGCATGGCTGAGACGATTGCTGAACCGCGTTACACCTTTCAAGCCTTATATCTTTTAGATGAACTGCCGATCATTCCCGTCGTGCTTGGCCTGTTTGCCCTGCCGGAACTGTTGGAACTGGCGGTGCGCAATGTTTCCATCTCCCGCATCCCGAAAGACCAGTCAGATGGCGGCGGCATAATGGATGGTGTTAGAGACGCTTTCCGATATTGGTGGCTGGCACTTCGTTGTAGTTTTTTAGGCACTTATATCGGCATGCTGCCCGGCTTGGGCGCCTCCATTGTCGATTGGGTCGCCTATGGCCATGCCGTGCAAAGCACCAAGGATAATCCGCGCTTCGGACGCGGTGATATCCGTGGTGTCATTGCGCCCGAGGCAGCCAATAATGCCATCAAAGGGGGCGCGCTCGTGCCGACGGTGGCGTTTGGTATTCCCGGCAGTTTAGGAACGGCTATCCTTTTGGGCGCACTAGTGGTTCAAGGGCTCCGACCCGGCCCGAGTATGCTGACCGATAATCTGCACATTACATTTTCCTTGGTATGGATGATTGTGGTTGCCAATGTCGTGGTTGCCATCCTGTTGTTATTTTTGGCTAAACAGGTGGCGAAGATCGCCTTCGTGCCCGGTCACTTAATTGTTCCAGGCGTCATCATGTTTGTATTTATGGGGTCCTGGCTCGGTGGTTCTTCAATGGGCGATTGGATTACTTGTCTGTCCATGGGGATCATCGGTTTCGTTATGAAACGCGGCGGCTGGCCAAGACCGCCGCTTATCCTCGCTCTAATCCTTGGCAATATTCTTGAAAACACTTTTCAGATCAGCATGCGCGTCGGCCAGGGCTGGGGCTGGCTATCACGTCCTATCGTGCTGGTCATTTTGGCGTTGATCGTCCTCACCCTCGTCTTTGCCGTGAGCGGCATTGTCAAAAGAAGGCAACAGCAAGCTAAACTGACCGAGCAATCCCATGAAGACGCCGATGACGAAGGCGGCGAAGGTAGCGAAAAAAATCCACTAATTTCATTACCTTTCTCGGTGCTGCTTGGCGTTATGTTTGTCTGGGCGGGAATTGAGGCGCAGCCTTGGCATGAGGAAGTCAAACAATTTCCGGTGACGATCGCGTTCCCGGCCGCACTTTTGACGTTGGCCATCATCTATCATGATGCGCGCGCCCTACACGCCGAGCGAATTAACGCCGGAAGTTGGGATGATGTATTTCGACAATCCGCGGAACAGGCGGTGCTCGGACGTTCGCTCCAATTTTTCGGCTATCTGATTGCGCTGATCCTGATATCCCTGGTGATCGGCCAGAAACTTGCCTTGGCGCTCTTCATCGGAATCTATTTGTGGCGCTGGGGAAAATATTCTGCCCGCCTATCGATCTCCTACGCGATTGGCGGGTGGTTTTTCATAGTTGCTTTTTATGACCGGATCATGAATTTACTGTTTCATCGATCGTTATTGCAAAGCTGGGTATATCCGTCGCTGCCTGACTGGTTGCCCGCCTATTTTTTCTAGCGCATTAACCGACCAAATTCCTGACGATAACCGGCGAGATCAAAAACTTTATCGACAGCACTTTTAAGCCGGCGTTTTTTATCGTCGATCTCCTTTTTCGCGACAACCATTTGACCATCCTTTTTGACAAACCGGCCGCCGATCATCACCGATTCAACGCTTGAACGGTCGGCAAAAAGCACAACGGTGTTAACCGGATCATGGATAGGCTCGAGGCACAAATCGTCGGTTTTCAACATCACTAAATCGGCTTTTTTGCCGGGGCTGATAGAGCCGATCCGGTCTTCCATTTGCAGCGCCCGGGCTCCCGCAATGGTCGCCCACTCAAGCGCCTCATGGGGACTGGTCGCCAGTTTTTCGATGGGCATGTTGTCGTTTGTTTCTTCCCGGCAGTTGTCAACGCCGGAGTAAAAATCCACCACTGGCCGGAGTAAAAGTACACCACCATGGCGGAGTAATTCCAGTCCACTTAATTTGATGCATCACGCGAGG
>NZAK01000153.1 GCA_002687515.1 Rhodospirillaceae bacterium | reverse complement strand
CGCCGGGGACACGACCGCGCCGACCAGGGCGGGGTTATATTCGGGAGAGTGGCAGCATCCTACATGTTGTGGGTATGGGCGTTAAGCGGATAGGCACGCCGGAAAGCAGGACAACTTCTCCCACGGGAGCCATCTTCTATTCTCTCGCCCGCCAGTAATTCAAGCTTTGGCAATAACCAAATAAAATCATAGGTAGAATATACTACAATTCGGTGACCGTTCTACCGGTCGTTGTGTCAGGGTTCGGTATTCTAGCATAGTATTGCCAAATCATCCGCGCCGGGGTCAAATCGGTAGTCGAGAAACGCGTGGTGGCAATCGACGAGACCATGGAGACCGGGGAGCAAAATAATCATGGGTGAATTTTTCACCTTTTAGTTGACCAGGGGGAATTTTTCACCTATATTATTTGAGGGTTGGAGACTTGAACGGGAATGCCGAGAATCAATGACGCGCGGCAAGGAATTGAAATCTCCATCTTTTTCGGAGACCACGATCCGCCCTATGTTCATATCTACGATGCGGGCCAAAAAGCGAAAGTTGACATCGCCTCGGGCGAAATTATCGAGGGCCGGCTATCCCGTAGTGGATATAAAAAGGTTACTGCATGGTTGGACCGCAACAGAGAATTCGCCATGACCAAATGGGACGAATTTTGTCGATGAAAAATTCCGGACGGACGAGACAATGGTAAAAGACAAAATCGTGGGCACGGACCGGCGGGTGCCCGAAATCACCGGCCTCAAGGTCATACCCGATTATGGCCTGGCGATCCGGCTCAAGGGCGGCGGCAAGGCAACCGCCGATTTAAGCGGCGTGGTGATGAAATTCGCGCCGTTCGAGGCGCTCCGGGATCCCGATCTGTTCGCCCAGGCCGAGATCATCTCGCACGGCATGGCCGTCGGCTGGCCGAACGGTTTGGATTATTCCGCGACCTCGATCATCAATGTGGCAGAGGCCCAGCAATCGATGAGCGGCAATGAATTTATCGCCTGGCAGGAGCGGGTCGGTCTTTCCAATGCCGAGGCTGCGGACGCCCTGGATGTCAATCGCGACACCATCAAGAATTATCGCCGCAAGAAGGAAAAACCTGTACCCTACGCCATCAAAATATCCTGCGACGCCATGGAAAAAGACAAATCCCTATTGTTGGCGCGGGTTCACGCCCGCAAACCCGGCAGGCCGAAATTGGCATCTGCCGCGAAGTCGGGATAGAAGGCAGATTCCACGGCCACGTTTCGGAAAACCACGTTTAGGAGAGTATGAGGACCATGACAGAAAGCACCATTCCAAGCGCCAATATGTTCGACAACAAACCGCTCGCCGGCCAGCATGCGCTGGTCACCGGCGGCTCCCGTGGCATCGGCGCCAGCGTTTGCGACTACCTTGCGCGCATGGGCGCCAATGTCAGCCTGACGGCGCGCAACGCCGAAACCCTGGACAGCCACGCCGCAGCCTTGCGCAAGGACCACGGCACCGAGGTTTTCGCCGCCGCCGGCGATATGTCCAAGGAAGCCGATATCGTGGCCGCCTTTGCCGGCGCGGCCGAAGCCCTCGGCCCGGTCGATATCCTTGTCGCCAATGCGGGCGTCGGCAAATCCGCGCCGTTCCACCGGATGGAACTGGATTTCTGGCAAGGCATCATCGATCTCAACCTCACCGGCACATATTTGTGCACCAAGCAGGTCTACCAATCGATGCGCGAGCGCGGCTATGGCCGCATCGTCAATATCGCCTCGACCGTCGGTTTGCGCGGCTATCCCTATATCGCCGCTTACGCGGCGTCCAAGCACGGAGTGGTTGGGCTGACCCGTTCCCTGGCGCTGGAGGCGGCGACCACCGGCATCACCGTCAACTCTGTCTGCCCCGGCTACACCGATACCGATCTGGTCGACGAGGCCATCGATGTCATTGTCGGCAAGACCGGCCGCGATGCTTCCGAGGTGCGCGGCGAGATCGAACATATGAGCCCGATGGCGCGCATGATCACCACCGAAGAAGTCGCCGAAACGGTGGCCTGGCTGTGCCTGCCATCGTCGGCGGCGATCACCGGGCAATCGATCGTCGTCGCCGGCGGCGCGGTCACCAACTGAGCCTGCCCGGCGAGGGTGCAAAGGGGGAAATCATGGCCGACACCACTTATCTGGACTGGCCGTTTTTCGAAGACCATCACCGGCAAATGGCCCGCGACCTGGCCGCCTGGGCGAAAGCCGAGCTTGGCGGCAAGGATCACGCCGAGCCCGCCGATGACGCCGCCCTCGATGCCGAGACGGGCGCCCTGGCGGCCAAGCTGGGCGGCGCCGGCTGGCTCAAATACACGGTCCCCGCGGCGTATGGCGGGGCGCTGGAAAACCTCGATGCGCGCAGCCTCTGTATCGCCCGCCAGTCCCTCGGCTATCATTCCGGCCTCGCCGATTTCGTCTTTGCCATGCAGGGGTTGGGTTCCGGCTCGATCACCCTCTACGGCAGCGACCAGCAGAAAGCCAAATACCTGCCCGGTGTCGCCGACGGCACGCAGATCGCGGCCTTCGCCATATCGGAAGCCGAGGGCGGATCGGACGTCGCCGCCATGACCACGAAGGCGGAATTGGACGGCGGCGATTACGTGATCAACGGCGCCAAGACCTGGATTTCCAATGCCGGCGTCGCCGGTCATTACGTCCTCTTTGTGCGCACCGGCGAAGCCCCCGGCGCCAAGGGCATTTCCGCTTTTGTGGTCGACGCCGATACCCCCGGCCTCAGCGTCGCCGAGCGGATCAACGTCATCGCGCCGCACCCCTTGGGCACCATCACCTTCAGCGATTGCCGGGTGCCCGCCGGCAATATGCTCGGCCAGCCGGGCGAAGGCTTCAAGGTGGCAATGGCGACGCTGGATATTTTCCGCGCCACGGTGGCGGCGGCGGCCCTCGGCTTTGCCCGCCGCGCCCTCGATGAAGCAACCGCGCGCGCCAAATCGCGGCACTTGTTTGGCCAGAACCTGTCGGAATTCCAGCTCATCCAGGAAAAGATCGCCGACATGGCGGTGAAGATCGACGCCGCCGCGCTGCTCACCTTCCGCGCCGCCTGGGTCAAGGATGTGCAGGGCCAGCGGGTAACCCGCGAAGCCGCCATGGCCAAGCTCTACGCCACCGAAGCGGCGCAGGAGGTGATCGACCAGGCGGTGCAGATTTTCGGCGGCACCGGCGTCGTCTCCGGCGTTCCGGTCGAACGCCTCTACCGCGAAATCCGCGCCCTCCGGATCTACGAAGGCACCTCGGAGATTCAAAAACTGATCATCGCCGGACAGACGCTTAAGGCTACAAACGAATAAGCCACGCCCAAATTTCCCCCTGCCTTGATGGAACGGGGTCAGGGGTATCCGAACCGGTCTAGATGGTCGACTTTTCCTTCAATTCCGTGCAACAAAAATATAAAAGGCAATTGCGCGTTCAGAAAGCGGACATCGATGGATGATTGGCATATCCAGTTAAAACCTTTTTTGGGCGGCCTCGGCGACATGCCGCAGGAACCGCGCAAGGGCCGGGACGTGTATAACGGCTATATCCGAGGCTGCGGTCTGAAATACGGCAACCTCAAGGACCTTTGCTTCGCCGATCCGGTATTTACCGAGGCCTATGAGCTGGCGACCGCCCCGTCTCCCAACGGCAAACCAAGGACCGTGGTCAGCCCGCTCAACCTGATCAATATCTTTACCATCCTGAGACTTAATCTGGCGCCGCGGCAATCGCCGGGTCATATCGTCGAGTTCGGCGCCCTGCGCGGCGGCTCGGCGATTTTCATGGCCTTTGCCGCCAAGACTTTGTTGCCCGGCACCCAGGTCATATCCTTCGACACCTTCGCCGGTTTCCCGGAAACCAACGCGGAAATCGATGTCTACCGGGAAGGCTCGTTTGAAAAGGTTGATCTCGATGAACTGCGCGGCCACACCGCTTCATTGGGTTTGAACAACCTGACATTTATCGAGGGACGCTTCGAAGACACCCTGCCCGGCGCATTAAAGGAGATCGGGCGGGTCTGCCTCGCCCATATCGATTGCGATGTGTATGACGCGGTCGTCTATTCCTATGAACAGGTAAAACCCTATCTCGGCGAGGGCGCCTATTTGATATTCGATGATCCGCTGGTGCCGAGTTGCATCGGCGCCTTCGAGGCGGTGGAAGAATATCTCATACGCCGGGATGGCCTGCATGCCGAGCAGGTCTTCCCCCATATGGTCTTCAGATCCCCATGACAGCTTTATGGGTGCCGGCCCGATCGGGCCGCCAGCGATGGCTTGGCTCGGAGCCGAGACCATAATACAGTGCGTTTTATATGATTTGGCCCAGCCGGAGGAAGCAATGAATATTTCGACAAAGGCCCATGTGATCGAAACGCGCCGCAATCGTGAGCAGACGGTGGTCGGGGTGTGCGGCATATGCCCCGGCGGTTGCGGCGTAAAGATCGATCTTTCCGACGGCCAGATCGAAGGCATTACGCCCCTCAAGAACCACCCGGTCGGCGTCGTCTGCCCGCGCGGCGTGCGCTCGAAGGACATCGTCTATTCGCCGGACCGCCTGAAATATCCGCTGGCGCGGACCGGAGAGAGGGGCGAAGGCAAGTTCGAGCGCGTCAGCTGGGACGACGCCATGGGGCGGATCGCCGAAAAGCTTCTGGCCATCAAGGACGAGACCGGACCGGAATCGGTGATGACCTATATCGGCCGCGGGCTGTTCGACAAGGGCCTGATCGAGGCGTTCGCGCCGCCGGGCATCAACACCTTCTCCTCGAAAAGTTTAATCTTCCCCTTTGGCTCTCCCAACAACAGCGGCTGCGGATCGGTCTGCTATGTTTCCTATGGCATGCTTGCCGCCTATCCGACCTTCGGCTTCGGCATGGAAGCGACCAGCGCCGATTTCGAAAACGCCGAACTTATCGTTGTCTGGGGCGCCAATCCGGCAACCGATTCGCCGCCCACCTCGGTGAAGAAAATCGCCAAGGCGAAAAAGGCCGGCGCCGGCATGATCGCCATCGACCACATGCGCAGCCAGGCGGCGAAATTGGCCGATCAATGGATCCCGATCCGTTCCGGAACCGACGGCGCCCTGGCGCTCGGCATGCTCAACATCATCATCGAAGAGGAACTTTACGATCACGAATTCGTCGCCAAATGGACCGAGGGTTTCGCCGAACTGAAGGATTATGTGCGTGGCTTTCCGCCCGAGGAGGTGGAGCGGATCACCGGCATTCCGGGAGAGACCGTGGCCGAAACGGCGCGCACCATCGCCAATGCGAAAAGCGCCTCGCTGTCCATGTATACCGGTCTCGAATACACCAACAGCGGCGTTCAGAACCTGCGCGCCGTTTACATCCTTTTCGCGATCACCGGCAATCTGGATATTCCCGGCGGCATCCTTCTGCGCGGCCCCAAATTGCCGCCATACGGGCGCACCGATATCGAACCGCCGATAAGCCCGAAGCCCATCGGCTACGACAAATACCCTTATTTTTGCGACGTCACCCGCGGCGCCCATTTCATGGAGGTGCCGCGCGCCATTCTGGATGACGATCCCTATCCGATAAGGGGATTGATCATCGCCGGCGCGTCGATCCTGACCGGTTATCCCAACCCCGATCTGTGGAAGCGATGCTTCGAGAAGCTGGACCTCTTGGTGACCACCGACCGCTTCATGACCGGCGACGCCCATTACGCCGATTTCGTGCTGCCGGCCACCACTTATTATGAAAATTTCGGCTACCAGAAGAGCCCCGGCTATATCCAATTGCGCCACCGGGTGATCGAACCCCTGGGCGAGGCGCGCAGCGACTACACCATCCTGGTCGATCTTGCCCGGCGCCTCGGATACGGGGACGAATTCCCGGCGGACGAAATTGAACTGGTCGAGTTCGTCATGAACGGGCACCCGGTGGACATCGATCAATTGCAGGAAAACCCCGAGGGCGTGGAATTCGGCAAGCCCGGAATCTCCAGAAAATACGAAACCGGGGGGCTCCGGAGCGACGGTCAGCCGGGATTCGATACGCCGTCCGGCAAGCTTGAAATCGCGTCGTCGGTGCTCGCCAGCTACGGTTATGACGCCCTTCCCGTCTATACCGAACCCGTGGAAGGGCCCCTGGCCAACCCGGAGTTGGCGGAAAAGTACCCGTTGGTGCTCAATACCGGCGCGCGCATTCAGTCCACCTTCCGCTCCCAGCACCTCAATATCCCGTCGCTGTTGGCAATGCAGCCGGAACCGTTGGTGCTGCTGCATCCGGACGACGCCGGCGCGCGCGGCATCGACGACGGCGATCATGTTTATGTAACCACGAAGCGCGGGCGGGTGATGTTTACCGCCAAAGTCACCGACGATGTGAGGCCCGGCGCGGTGGAAGTGAATGTCGGCGGCGGCGGCCCGTTGCAGGCGGAGGCATGGCGCCGCGCCAATGCCAACAAACTCACCGACTTCGACAACCGCGATCCCATATCCGGATTTCCGGTCTATAAGGCGCTCTTGTGCGATGTCGTGAAGGAAACGGAAGCCTAGGGCCTACTCCGCCGCCTACTGGCGCGCCGGATTGTGGGAAGGGGGCTTGTTGCCAAGCAAAAGTTCCTGTTCGCGCTCGCGCTCCTGCTCGGCCATGCCCTCGGACTGAGCCTTGGCCGACAGATAAGGGTTTGGCCAAAGCTGCGGTTCATATCCGTAGCGGGCGGCGGCGCGCAGGGTAAAATGCGGATCGGCAAGATGCGGGCGGGCGAGCGCACAGAGATCGGCGCGCCCCGAGGCGATGATCGTGTTGATCTGATCGGCCGTCGTGATGTTGCCGGCGGTGATCGTCGGCACCCCAGCTTCCAGCCGGATTTGTTCGGAAAACGGAACCTGGAACATGCGCCCGTAAATGGGCTCGGCGTCGGTGGTCGTCTGCCCGGCGGAGACGTTGATGATATCGGCGCCGTGGGCTTTCAGCGCGGCCGCGATCTGCACCGCATCGTCGCCGGTGAGGCCGCCTTCTTCCACCCAATCGCTGGCCGATATGCGGACGGCGACGGGTTTGCGGTTGGGCCAGGCGGCGTGCACCGCGTCCAGCACTTCCAAGGGAAAACGCAACCGGTTTTCCAGGCTGCCGCCATATTCGTCGCCGCGCAGGTTGGTCAGCGGCGAGATGAAGCACGACAACAGATAGCCGTGCGCCATATGCACCTCGACCATGTCGAGGTCGGCCGCTTCGGCGCGCCGGGCGGCATTGGTGAAATCATCAATAACCTTGTCCATGTCGGCCCGGTTCATTTCACGCGGCACCTGGCCGTCCGCGAGGTACGGGATCGGCGATGCCGACAGGGTCTCCCAGCCGCCGTCTTCGAGCGGCTGATTATCGCCTTCCCAGGCGCGCTTGGTGGACCCCTTGCGCCCGGCATGGGCAAGCTGCATGCAAACCTTGCCAGCGCTTTGGCCGTGCATGAAATCGACAACCCGCTTCCATGCCGCCGTGTGTTCGTCCCGGTAGATGCCGGCGCAGCCGGGCGAAATGCGGCCTTCCGCCGATACGTCGGTCATTTCCGTGTAGACCAGGCCGGCGCCGCCCACCGCCAGGCCGCCCAGATGCACCAGATGCCAATCGTTGATGAGGCCATCCTCGGCCATATATTGGCACATCGGCGAGACCACGACCCGGTTCTGCACCAGCATTTGGCCGATACGGAAGGGCGTGAACATGGGCGGCGGCGGATTATCCTTTGCCACCTCCAGGCCCTGCTCGTCGCGCACGATATCGGCGAACCATTGATCGACGGCGGCGCCATAGGTTTCATCGCGCAGGCGCAGATTCTCGTAAGTCACGCTTTTCGAACGGGTGAGGAAGCTGAAGGCATATTGATCGGGTTTGAATTGATTGTAGCGGCGCGCGTTCTCATACCAACTTAGGCTGACCAGCGCGGTCCGCTGCAGGCGCTCAATCTCGTCACGGCGCGCATCCTCATAGGCGACGAGGGCGCCCGGCACGTTGTCATTCTGGTTAAGGGCATCGGAGAGCGCGATGGCGCCTTCCATGGCGATTTTGGTGCCCGAACCGATGGAAAATTGCGCCGTGTGCGCGGCATCACCCATCAGGACGACGTTTTTGTAGGCCCAGTGTTCGTTGCTGACGACCGGGAAATTGCGCCACACCGATTTGTTGGACAACAGCGGATGGCCGTCCAGTTCGTCTTTGAACATCTCGGCATAGTAGGCGACGGTTTGCTCTTCGCTCATCTCGTCGAAACCGGCGTTGCGCCAGGTGTCCTCGTGGCATTCCAAAATCCAGGTGGAACCCTGGTCGCCGAACTGGTTCTTGCCCATGCGGTAGGCGTGCAGGTAATGCCAACCATGCTCGTTCTGCCGGAAGATGAAGGTGAAGGCATCGAACACCAGTGTCGTGCCGAGCCATACGAATTTGGTTTTGCGGAAATCCAGGTTGGGTTTGAAGTGATCCTTATAGGTTTCGCGCACCAGGCTGTTGACGCCGTCCGAGCCGAGCATCAGGTCGGCGTCGCGCAAGCTTTCGAAATCAGTGATGTCGGTTTCGAAATGGATGGTGACGCCCAGTTCCAAGGCGCGCCGCTGCAATATGTTCAAAAGCGCGATCCGCGAGATACCGCAAAAGCCGTGCCCGCCGGAACGGATACGGGTATTCCGGTAACGCACCTCGATCTCATCCCAATAGCCGAAGGCATCGGTAATGGCGGCGTAGGTGGCGGCATCCTGGCCCATGAAATTGCCGAGGGTTTCGTCGGAAAAGACGACGGCGAAGCCAAACGTGTCGTCGGCGCGGTTGCGCTCATAGACGGTAATATCGTGGGCCGGGTCCGCCAGCTTCATCAGTATCGAAAAATAGAGTCCGCCGGGTCCACCCCCGACGATATTGATTTTCATAGGCCGCGTCACATGTCCCTCCAACAAATACAGAACGGGAATTTCCCAGCTGGCCGACGGTTGCCGGTGGGCCAATATAGACCACGAATTGGGAACCTTCGAGACAGGAAACAAGGCTTTGGGGGTTTTATTTAGATGGATCGGTCAGATGCGCAAGGGGATGGCGCAAGGAAGCAGCCCGACCGCCTCTTCTCCCTCCCCACTGGAGGGGGAGGGTCGGGGTGGGGGGGGGAAATGGAAGCAGCCCGCATGGGGATGGCTGGGTCCAGCCTGCGCAGCCGCTTCGGCGGAGCGGGCTCGGCCATGCGGGGGTGATGTATGCTCGGGAGTCAGTTTAGGAGGATGACGGAGCCCGGAGAATTACGGGGACATTACTTAACTCCCGGCTATTTGCTTTCTGCACATTTTATTACATGCGAAAGTAATTAAACCATCGGCAATTATCCGTTATGGTAGCCGCGTTAGTCGAACGAATGCCGGGCACTGCACATGCATCGATCAATCGCTCTCGCATTACTCCTGGCCTTGACCGCCTGCGCCTCGGCGTCCCCAACGGCATTGGTCGAGCGGGCGGAGGCGGGTGATGGGGCTGCCCAGTTCGAGCTAGGTAAAACCTACGCACGAGGCGATGGCGTGGAACAGGATTTCGTCCTCGCCGAACAATGGTTCGCCAAAGCTGCTGCTAATGATTTTGCCTTCGCCAGGCAGATTTCTAGTTTCTACGCTCGCGATATGGACGATACGAAACGCTTCATCGCTTGGAGTAACAGAATCGCAAACAATACTCTGACCCGTATCCAACGCAAATACCGATCTCTCCACTGTTTGATTTACGATGAAGCCCAGTCCCACTTGGTTAATTCCCTTGCACATGTTCTAGCCGCCGCCGCCTTCGGCAATGATGGCGCGGAGCAGGAGGCGCGTTTCATATATTTGAGGGCCACCAATCCGGAGCGCGTGGCCGCCAAGGCGCTGGCCGACAGATGCGTGCAATCGGTCCGTGACGCAGAAACGAGAATTGAGCGAATGAAACGGAAGGTGCGCTGAATCAAGCCTTGCGTCCCCTCCCCCTGGAAGGGTCGGGCCAGGGTGGTGGGCAGCAAGAAATGAAACAAAATGTTTAGCTGCCCCCGTTGCCGGGAGCTCTGCACAGACTAAATATCAAGCAGCGCTCTTGAACATCGAGGATATGAAATACCGAAGCAGCCCGGCTGGGGCTGCTTCACTGGTTTTACCCCTATAAAACCCTACGAACCCCTATAAACCCCTATGGGATTTTTTACACCGGATGTCGCACGAAATAATGATGAAAATACCCTCTTTAGAAGTAACACGTAAAAAACTTCTCACCGTCTCACTGTCTCGGTGGTTCCAACTTCATGTCTGAGGTCCGCATCAACTATGCCCGAGCGTGCCGCGCGCCTGCGTCAACCAGGTCCGAGTGTATCTCACGCCCGGCTGGCCGACCCGGCCATCCCCAGCCGGGCTGCATCGTTGTCAGTTCAGATGCAACGTCCCGTCCGGGCGGAACGCCTTGAAGGCAAAGGCGAAGGCGACATCGTAGGGAACGTCCACCAGCCTGCCGCCGCGCGATTTTTGTACGATGATATTGCCGACATCGCGCCCCTTCGATATGCGCCGCTGGTCGTGGATCGAGTTCTGGCCGGGCACCCAGGTCAGGACCAGATCGCCGGCACGGACCGATTTGCGCGCGGCCACCAGCTTCACTGGCCAGGCTTGGTTGCCGATCACCACGACCCGGTCCATGGAGCTCACGCCGCGCGGCAGTTTGTAGCGCGCGAATACCGGGGGGGCGGAGGAATCCATATATTCGTAAGGTGTTGCGCCGTAAGGTCGGGCGCCGGCGTTGTTCGGCACCAAAAGCTTTCCGTCGGGCGCCCGTTCGATGAAGCGCGCCAGGGATTCAAGGCGCGCCGGAACCAGCTTCATTTGCCTGCCGGTCAGTTCGCCGATGATCGCCTGCCCAAGAAACTGCTGCCACCAGCTTTCCGTTTCCAGATCATACATGACCATGTCGAAATGGCGAATACGGCCGGTATTGCCGAATTTCAGAGTGCGGCCGCCGACGCGCCGATCGAACACCAGGCCCGAATTGCAGAGCGGGCAATAGGACACCAGCACCGGAACGCCGCCGATGGTTTCATTGACGATTTCGTGCCAGAGGAGGATGCGCAGCGGATAGGCGCGCGCGCCATCGCCGATGATGACGCTCAGCACCGGTTCCAACGGGCCCAGATCCTTGTCGTCCGCCGCCCTGATATATTTGGGATCATGGATCGGCGGTATCTGGTCGCGGCGCGGGCCATCGGTAATGATTTCCGAATAGGCGATCGAGGTTTTCGCGAAATCGGTGCGTGGAAATTCGCGCAGCCAGGCGGAATCGGGTTTACCTTGCGCCTGGGCAAGGGCCGGAACCGCAAAGCCGAGAATAACAAAAAATGTTAGCAATCTTTCAATCATGCGGACACTATGAGCGGGAACCAGGAGTTGGGGCAAATCACCGGCGCTCAAATTACGGTGAGGCGCGCCGCACAGTTGGCCAATATTTGCGATTCGAAGCACATGTTGATACATTTGGACATCGGATGATCCCTGCCCTCTGCGAACGACGGAGAGATGTGATAACGTGTTAAAAATAAACAAATACATCATCATTCTTCTTGGTCTGCTCGTCTTCCCGGCGACGGCATCGGCGACAACCACCGAAGGCGCGTCGAAGTTTATCGGCGAATTGAGCAGCAAGGCTTCGGGTGCCTTGAATTCGGGCGGCCTGACCCTCGATCAAAAGGAAGCCCGGGTGCGCAAGCTATTATCCGAAAATTTCGATCTGAAACTCATCGGCCGCTATGTGCTCGGGCGCGCCTGGAGGAAAACGCCCGAGGAGCAGCGCACGCAATATCTGGAACTGTTCGAACAGTTCGTGCTGCGCACCTATTCGCGGCGGCTCGGCGGCTATACCGGACAGAAATTCGTCGTTGTCGGCGCCAAACAGTTCGGCAAGCAGGACGTTCTGGTATCGACCAAGATTTCACGGCCCAGCGGCCCGCCGATCGAAGCCGGCTGGCGTGTCCGCCTGAGGAAAAATGGGCTCAAAATAATCGACGTTATGGTCGCCGGAGTGAGCATGGTGGTCACCCAGAAATCCGAATTCCGCGCCGTCATCAGCCGCCAGGGGGTGGCCGGCCTGATCGAGACGCTGCGCTTGCAGGTCAGCAAGTACTCGGCGCAGAAAAATTGAATTTATTAACGATATAATAAGGGGACGGACATATATTTGCGGGAGTTGAGGGGATGCAAGTTTTGCGAAACTTGAGAGTTGGAAAATCGGTTCGCGCCGTAGCCATCGCGGCATCCATGTCGGCCCTGGTCTTTCTTTCCGCGCCAGCCGCCTTCGGCGCCGGCTTCGACGAAGGCTGGCGGGCCTATCAGCGCGGTGATTTCGCCACCGCGATGCGCGAATGGGTCGCCCTGGCCGAAGCCGGCAATGCTCGCGCCCAGTTCAATCTGGGCGTCATGTATGACGAAGGCAGGGGCGTCGAGGAAAGCCGCGACAAAGCCATTATCTGGTGGCAAAAGGCGGCCGGCAACGGACACAAGCAGGCGCTTCACAATCTCGGACTGGCGCACCTGTTCGGACGCGGCGTTGCCAAGGATTACGACAAGGCCGTCGGTTTTTTCAAACGCGCGTCGGGCCTCGGCCTCGCCCGCTCACAATATAATCTGGGCAAGATGTACGCGGTTGGCTTTGGCGTCGATCAGGATGACACCGAGGCCTTCAAGTGGATCATGATGGCGGCAAATTCCGGCGTCCATCAGGCGCAATACAATATCGGTAAGATGTACCGCGATGGACAAGGCGTCTCGTCCGATCCGAAAGAAGCGGCCAAGTGGTTCCTGGCGGCGGCGAAACAGGGATACGCCAAGGCGCAAAACCATATCGGCGTCCGCCTGGCGCGCGGAGAAGGCATCCGGCGCAACCAGGTCGAGGCCCTCAAATGGTTGATCCTGGCGGAAAAAGGCGGGCATCACCTGGCGGCGCAAAACCGGCGCGACCTTGCCTTGAAGCTGACCATCGAGCAGCGCGCCCAAGCGAAACAGAAGGCGGCCGGCTTCAAGCCCCAATAGTTCCCCGTTAAAAAGTCCTTCGCTACGCTCAGTGTACTTTTTACCGAATTAATTTTGGACAAATTCGTTCCAGTCGCCTGTATCATCTAATTTGCATCCCTACGACGGCGTTGCAAGGTTTTGGGCAATATCGCCCAAAAGCTTGCAATTATCGCCATGAGAAAAGAAGGCGCAGGGCCGCCCCAAGCCTTCGTTTCTCCTTGTAAAACTTGAATAAAAGTACACCGAGCCCAAATCAAATTGGGGCGAGG
>NZAK01000152.1 GCA_002687515.1 Rhodospirillaceae bacterium | reverse complement strand
TGGATCCGCATCGCGCCGCGCACCGCGCCTACCCGGAAAACCGATTTGTTCCCATCAAATTGATTCATATCTATCCGGAACCGCTCTAGGGTCCGGGACCGTCACACCAAGCTCGAAACCGTGATTTCGATCTCCTCGCCGTGCTTGGCCTCCGCGACCTCAAGTTCGTAGTGAGCCTGCAGGTTCATCCAGAACTTAGACGTGTTCCCAAAAAACTTGGCAAGACGCAGGGCCGTGTCGCCGGTAACGCCGCGCTGGCCGTTGACGATAGCGGTGATGCGGTTGGCCGGGACGCGCAATTCCATCGCCAGTTTGCTGGCCGACATGTTGTGTGGTTTCAGAAACTCTTCCAGGAGTATCTCTCCGGGGTGGATGGGATTTTTTATGGACATGGCGCTTTCCTTTTGTATCAGCCCTCAATGGTAATCGACGATTTCGACATCGTGGGCGTCACCGTTCCGCCAAACGAAGCAGATACGGAACTGATCGTTTATTCGGATCGAATATTGCCCCTTGCGGTTGCCTTTTAAAGCTTCCAGACGGTTATTCGGCGGCACCCGCAGATCAATCAGCTGATGCGCATCGTCGATAATCCGCAACTTCCGTTCCGCTGGCCGGGCAAATTGTTCGAATCTTTTCACAGACTCGCCTTTGTAAAGT
Source organism: Rhodospirillaceae bacterium (assembly GCA_002687515.1). Taxonomy (GTDB): domain Bacteria; phylum Pseudomonadota; class Alphaproteobacteria; order Rhodospirillales; family UBA2165. The sequence continues at coordinate 26,080 of NZAK01000152.1, read as the reverse complement.
TTTTCGGTGTCTTTGCTTTTAAATGACCGGATCATATATATAACATAATACGTATTCCGTAAAAAATAAAAGCATATAAAACTGTTTCGCAACGTGCTTTTTTTCCGGGTAAAACGAATGTATTAGTTCGGGCAATCGTTATGTAAATCTATTCGCTTCTGCCGCGCATTAGAGGTGGGCCGGGCGATCATTCAGGAGGGAACCAAAATCATGGCTGACACGGATTTAAACCAAGCGAGCGTCGGATGGATCGGCACCGGGCGCATGGGCTTTGCCATGGCCAGGCGCCTGTTGGATGCCGGCGTCGAACTATCGGTCTGGAACCGGACCCGGGAGAAGGCGGAGCCGTTGGCCGAGCTCGGCGCCACCATCGTCGACAATCCGCGCGATCTGGCCGGCAACGACATCGTCTTTACCATTTTGGCCAACGACGCCAATTTCACCGAAGTGACCACCGGCGAGGGCGGGCTGCTGGCCGAAGGCGGTCCGAACCCGGGCGTCATGGTCGATTTAACGACCATTTCCGAGAACGCGTCGCGTAACGTTCGCGAGATTGCGGCGGCGCGCGGCACCGCCATGATCGACGCGCCGGTGAGTGGCAATGACAAGGCGGTGGAAGCCGGCGCCATCAGCATCATTTCCTCCGGCGAGAAGGCCGCCTTCGATAAGGCCCAGCCCTATCTGGCCGTTATCGGCAAGAGCGTCTCCTACGCCGGCGATGGCGAAAAAGCGCGCATGGTGAAGATTTGCCATAACGTTTTTCTCGGCATCGTTGCCCAATCGATGGCCGAAATCGCGGTGCTGGCGGAAAAAGGCGGCGTGCCGCGCCACGCCTTCCTCGAATTCCTCAACCACAGCGTCATGGGCTCCACCTTTTCCGCCTACAAGACGCCGGCCTATGTGAATTTGGACTTCACGCCCACCTTCACGCCGGTGTTGCTGCGCAAGGATATGGATCTCGGCCTCGCCGCGGCGCGCGAACTGGGCGTGCCGATGCCGGTGGCGGCGTCCGCCCGCGAATGCGTGCAGGCGCTGATCGGCAACGGTTATGTGGACTGCGACTTCGCCGCCCTGATCGAGCAGGAAGCCAAGAACGCCGGCTATAAGATCGAATCCGAAGACATCGAGGTGGGCACCGGGCTTTAACGGCGGCGCCGGTCAGCCTTGTTCCGGCGGTCCGGCGCCGATCGGAAGCCGCCGCCTTCGCCCGCCGCCGGCGGCGTGGACGGCGTTGGCGATGGCCGCCGCGACCGGCGCGATGGCCGGCTCGCCGGCGCCGACCGGGGGCGCGCCCGGCGGTTGGATCAGGGCCACCTCCACATCCGGGGCCTCGGCCTGGCGGAGCAATTGATAGCCGTCGAAATTGTCGGTCTCCGGCCGGGTGCCCTTGAAATTCATCTCCTCGCCGAGGGCCATGCCGCAGCCCCAGATGACGTTGCCGATGATCTGCTGCTCGACTTGATCGGGGTTGAGTACCAGCCCGCAATCCTGGGCGCACCAGACTTTCTCGACGCTCAATTCCTGATCCGGGCCGATCCGCACCTCGGCGACAGCGGCGACATGGGTCTTGCCGCGGTAGACGGCGCCGGCCAGTCCGAGCCCGGTGCCGGGCGCCGTCGGGCGGCCCCACCCGGCCATCTTCGCCGCCTGTTTCAGGACCGGACCCAAACGCTCGATCCCGGGCCGGAGGTTTTTCAAGCGCAGTTGCAGGGGATCGATGCCGGCCTTAACCGCCAGTTCGTCGACCATGCTTTCGATGGCGAAAGCGTTGGGCGCCGCGCCGAGGCCGCGCCAGGCACCGGTCGGCACCGGGATACGGATGTCGGAATAGCGGATCAATGCGTTTTCGAACGCGTAGGGTGGAAGCGCGCCGCGCGAGGTGCCGAAATCGGCCAGCATATCGAAGACCCACCACAGGTTTTCCGGAATCGCGGCGGAAGTGAAGATGATCGGCGCCGACATGAAATCGTGCCGCCAATGGCTGATTTTCCCTTCCGGCGTCACCTCGGCCTCGATCTCGTGGAAATAGGGCGGCTGGAAATAGTTTTGGCGGAACTCGTCTTCGCGCGACCATTGCACCTTGACCGGGCGGCCGCTCCTGGCCGACAGGATGGCGGCGTGTTCCGCCGGCTGACAGGGCACGCGTCCGCCGAAGCCGCCGCCCATGCGCATCGGATGAAGGATCACCTGGTCGCGCCCGCGCCCCAATATCTGGGCGATCCTGTTACGGATGAAAAATGGCGCCTGGGTTCCGCACCAGACCTGAACCTTATCTTTTTGCACCCAGGCCAGGCCGGCGCGCGGCTCCATCGCCGCGTGCGCCAGCAGCGTTGATTGGTAGCGGCTGGTGATGCGCTGGCCGTCTTTGGCGGCGGGCTTGCCGATATCGCCCTCGGACAGCAACTCATGTTCGAATTCGCGCCTCGGCGCCTCCCATTGGGCGCGGATTTCGTCGGCCGGGCTTAGCGTGCTGGCGGAATCGCCAAGCTCCCACCGGGCTTTAATGGCATCCAGCGCCGGGCCCACCTGATGCGCGGCTTCGGCAACGATGCCGGCGAAGCTTTCGGAAAGATCGACCACGGCGGCGATCACGCCGGGCATTTTTTCCGCCCGCGACGGATCAACCGATTTTAGCCGCGCGCCCGGGTCCGGCGGCATCAAAACGCCGCCATGGGCCATGTCCGGCAACGCCGCGTCGCGGCTGAAACGGGTCTTGCCGGTGACGATGCCCTCGATATCGCCATCGGTGAACGCCTTGCCGATGGAATTGTAACGGCCCCGGCGGGTCAGCGCGTAACGGCCCGGCGGGGCGGCCAGCGTGTCGTCGCCGGCCTCCAGAATCTCGGTCTCGCCAAGCAGATCGGTATAGGCGGCGGTCCTGCCGTCCGCCAAGGTAAAGCCGCCTTGCCGGTCCAGGATATCGGTTGCCGCGAGTTTGAATTTTTGCGCTGCGCGCAGCCGCAAACTTTCCCGCAAGGAGGCGGCGGCATAAGAGACCGGATCGAAAAACACCTCGATGCTTTCACTGCCGACGGTCATCTTGAAGGGCACGACCTGGCCGGTGGCCGGAACGGCGCGTTCGATCATGGCGGCGGGGATGTTCAGTTCCTCCGCCACCACCTGCACCAGGCCGAGGGACGGACCCTGGCCCATCTCCATGCGCGGGCAGTAAAACCTGACTTGCCCGCCGGGCAGCATCTGTACCCAGGCGGCGGCGTCCTCCAGTTCGGGATTGGCGCGCTCGGGCAGCGCCGGCAGGACCCCGGAACAGGATGCCAGAACCGTCAACCCCGCCGCCGACCAGCCGGTTTTCACCAGGAATTCCCGGCGCGTCAGGCGGGCGCTATCTTGATCGGTGATGTTCTCAGGCGCGTTCACTTCGGCGCTCCTTCCGATACCCGCCGGATGGCTTTGCGGATACGCCCGTAGGTGCCGCAGCGGCAGAGGTTGCCGTTCATGGCATCGCGGATTTCCGCGTCACTGGGTTTGGGATTTTCCTTCAGAAGGGCGGCGGCGGTCATGATCTGGCCCGGCTGGCAATAGCCGCACTGGGGCACGCTCTCGGCGATCCAGGCTTTTTGCAGCGGGTGCAGGCTGTCCGCGGCGCTCGGGCCCAAGCCCTCGATGGTGGTGACCCGGGCGCCCTCGGCCTCGCCGGCGCTGATTTGGCAGGAGCGTTCCGCGCGGCCGTTCAAATGCACCGTGCAGGCGCCGCATTGGCCGATGCCGCATCCGAATTTGGTGCCGGTGAGACCCAGATGGTCGCGCAGGAAATCGACCAGGCGCACCTCCTTCAACGGGGATGGCACTTCGACCTCGGTGCCATTCAACAAAATCATATGATGGCGCCTTTCGCCTCGCGCATCTTCTCGATACCGTGATCATAGCCGCCCTCGGCACATAAAACTTGAATAATCGCAGCAAATTTGCCGCTTCGCGGGATTCAAATGGGTGTGCATAAAAAAACATGCCGGAATCGCATTTTTTTTCCGCGATTCCCCTTTAATATTTGGCCACGAATACAATATTATTTTTAAGCGGTGCTAATCCGCGCGGCGCCGGCACCAGGGCCATCGGCGGCGTATTTCCGGTATGCAATATTGACTAGACGGCGATAGGACCATGACTGAACAGGCTCAAAGCAACGACAATACCTTTGTCGGTATCATGATCATGAAAGACGGCAAATGGGCGCCGCACAGCAAATATGACGAAAAAACCCTCGGCAGCGCGTTGTTGAAGGCCAAGGAACTGGACAAAGATTCCGATATCGAGGGCGTCAAGGTGATGAAGATATCGGCCAGCAAATCCATCGAAGACAAGGAGATTTGGGTGAGCCCGCGCTTCCAGGCGCGCACCAAAGCCGAGAGCGCGGCCAAGCTTCGTGAAGGCGAGAACCAGACCCGGCAGCACCTTGCCGAAGTATATGCCGCGCGCAAGACCGGCGTGCGAGTTAAATAGGTCCGGTCCATACAAAAAACCCCAGGGCGCCACCCCGGGGGTTTTTCCTTGAAACCTCGAGGCCTGATCAGGCTATTTCCGGCAAGTTCATGATTTTCGCCGCGTTGCGCCAGTAAAGGTCTTCGCGCCAATCGTCGTCGATCTCCAGCTCATCGAGGATCTTGATGGTTTCGCGGATATACATCGGGCCTTTTTCCGGATCGAACGGCGCGTCGGAGGCGAACAAGACCCGGTCGCGGGGATAGTATTCGAGCCCGCAGACGGTCGCTTCCTTCGAGCCGAAGACGGCGGTATCGGCGTAGAAATCCTTGAAATATTCGGCGTGCGGTTTCTTCAGGCCGTCCTTGGCGTTCCGGTATTCATCGCCCGCCGGGCCCGAGGTGCGGTCGCCGAGGAACTGCCAGCCGGGTCCGGTGCGGCCCGAATGGAACGGGCTCAGCCCGCCCAGATGGTGGGTGATGATCTTGAAGTTTTCGAGCCTGTCGATCATCCCTGAAAACACCATGCGCGCCTGTGCGACACTGGTTTCGTAAGGCCAGCCGAAGGTCCACCAAATTTCGTATTTGGATTTATCCTCGTCCTTGTAATCGGCCATGTCGGCGCCGCGGGCAGGGTGCATCCAGATCGGGATATCGAGGTCGCTGGCGTTCTCGAAAATCTGGAAATATTCCGGATTATCGAGGGCCCGGCCGGCGACATTGGTGAAAATCTGGATACCCAGCGCGCCCATGCCGTCCATCACCCGGTTGGTTTCGGCAACCGCCGCGTCCGGGTTGTTCATCGGCATGGAAGCGGTGAAGCCGGGGAACCGGTCCGGATATTTTTGGCAGATCTCGGCCATCCCGTCATTGGCGATGCGCGCCATTTCGGGCGCCGTGTCCTTGTCGAACATGACTTCCAGCGGCGGCGCCGTCAGCGATAATATCTGCTGGTAGTCATCGAACATATCCATGACGCGGAAGCGTTCGTCCATATCCATCAGCATCGGCACCGAGCGCACGCGCTTGCCGAGATCTTCATATTCGCCGGCCAGTTCAATCATCTTGTCCCAGTAGGCGGTCGGGAAGATGTGGTTGAATGTGTCGACTTTTCTCATGTCGGTTGTCCTTTCTTGGCGGTTTATCGGATGCGGCCGGGCCTATTCCCAGCCGTAAATTTCCAAGCTGGTTTCGCCGGCCGGCCCCGACACCGGATATGCCGGCCCGCAAACTTCGAATTCCTTTGCGCCCCGTTTGATCGCCGACGGCAAGGCGCCGATCTTGCCGCCCGCCTGGTGCATGCTGGCGGCCGAGATTTCGGCGGCCGCGGCGATCAGCTCCGCGAGAGGATGTCTGAAACCCGCCATCGGCTATTTCTCCCGGCTCTGCAATTGGTGATAGCGGAATTCCTTGCGCGCCTCGTCGAGGCGCATGCCGCCGTCGATGGCGGCGCGGATATGTTCCTCCGCCGCCTCGATCTCGCCGCAGATTTTGAGGATATCATCGACCTTGGCCTTCGGCAGGCAGACGACACCGTCGGCATCGCCGAGCAATATATCGCCGGGCTCGACGCGGGCGCCGCCGATGGAAACCGGAACGTTCAACTCATCGAGCTGCACCCGGTCCTTGCCGGTGCGCATCGACCATCCCCTGGAATAGACCGGATATTCCCGTTCCAGGGCCAGATGCACATCGCGGCAATGGCCGTCGATGACGGTGCCCTCGACCCCCATTTTTTTGGCAAGGAAGGTCAGGATATCGCCCCAGACGGTCATGTCCTGGCGGCCGTGATTGTCGATCACCACCACTTCGCCCGGTTTCACATCGTCGATGTAATCGCCGACCGAGCCGGCCGGAATTTCGGCCGGCGTCATATGCATGGTGAAGGCGCGTCCGCACAGGCGGAATTTGGGGTCCAAGGGCTTGATGCCGAGACATTGCCCGGCGATGCCGAGCCGGTCCATGGCGTCCGAGACCGAGGAAGTGGAAAGGCTGCGCAGTTTGCCGATAATTTCGTCGCTCATAATTTTCCCTGGTTATTGATTATTTCTTGGCCAACATCTGTTCGTAATCGCCACCCATGACCTGGCTGACCGGCTTGCCCGCCTCGACGGCGGCGGCCATGGCGGCTTCGCGGGCGGCGATTTCCTCGGCCTTGTCCAAAACCTCGGTTTCCGACGCCCTGGGCACGAAAACGACGCCGGAGGCGTCGGCGATGACCATGTCGCCCGGTTCCACATCGACGCCGCCGACCGATATCGGAATATCCCAGGCATGTTCGGCGATGCGGCCGCGCGCCGTGAAGCTTGTCGCCGAGCGGGCGTACACCGGATAACCGATGTCGTCGCTTTCGTCGGCATCGCGCGCCGGGCCCTCGACGATGGTGCCGGCGAGACCCTTGGTCTTGGCGGCCCTGGACAGGATACCGCCCCAGCCGGCGGCGATTTCGGTGGAGAGGTTTTCGATGACGATGACATCGCCTTCATTGGCGGCATCGACGGCGGCGCTGCAAAGGTGGCGCTTCGGGATATTGCCGGAGGCCGGGCCCAGTTTCACCGTCTGCACCCGCCCGGCGATGCGCCGCGCCGCCGCAATGGCGCCGATGCCCTTGACCGTGCCCTTGAGGCCGAGCGCATCCAAGGCGTCGGATACGGCGCAACTGTCGATTTTTCGGAGCCGTTCCGTGGCGGCGTCGCTCATGCTTTGTCTTTCTCGATTACAAATTAAAAATGCGTTCGGCGTTACCCCCCCGCGCCGCGTCGCGCTGATCGGCGGGCAGGGCGTCGACCCGCGCCAGGCAGCCCTTCATGTCGCCGATATTGTGCGGATAGTCGGACCCGTAGAGCATGTTGGCGCTGCCCGCCACATCGATGCAAAGCTCCAGCGCCCCTTGGGTGAAGGTCACCGTGTCGTAATAGAGGCGGTCGGCATAGCTGCTCGGCAGTTCGGAGATCACCTCGCGCGCGCCGGGCATGTTCTGGTGCGCGATATCGAGCCGCCCAAAGAGGTAAGGCAGCGCCCCGCCGGCGTGGCAGGCGATGATCTTCAAATTGGTGTAGCGATCGAAAAAACCGTCAAAGATCATGCGCGAAACGGCCAAGGTGGTATCGAACATGAAACCGACCGAGCCGACCAGGTTGTAGCGCTGCATATCCATATCGCCGACCCCGGGCGGCGCCGAGGGATGCACCAGGACCGGCAGCGCGCGGGCTTCGATGGCGTCCCAAATGGGCTTCAGGTGCGCATCGGTCAACGACATGCCGGAGATATTGGCTGAAACGAAAACGCCTACCGCGCCATTGCCGCAGGCGCGGGCGAGTTCCTCCACCGCCCGGTCCGGGAATTGCCAGGGCAGGGTGGCGAAATAACGGATGCGGTCCGGGTAGATTTTTTGCTGCGCCGCCATGTCGTCATTCATAAATTGGGCGGTCGCGCTGCTGACTTCTTCACTGCCCCAATAGACGCTGGGGCAGGTCAGCGAGACGATGGCGATGTCGACGCCGGCCTCGTCCATGTCCTCAATGCGCTTGGCGTAATCGAACATCGGCTCCTTCAGGGTCATGAACGGTGCGCCGTCGGCGCGGATCACCCGCTCGCCCTTAAATTCGCCGAGCGCGTACTTGCCGCCATGGGCGACCAGTTGTTCGAGCCAGTACTCGTTCAGCATATGGGTATGAACGTCGATGACGGTATGCATGTTTGTCCCCTGGTGTTCAGTTGGGTGTGTTGGAAATTTATTCGCCGCCCGCATTGGCGGGGTATCTGTTGGCAGCCGAGTATCCGATATCAGGACCGGCTTGCCAACACGGGATAGGCGGCGGAAGGGACGCGCGGTATCGGTTTAAAGGCTCTATCCCAAGTCCGGGGCAAGACCCGGTTCGCGGGCCCGCCGCCCCGGCATCACTACTAAAACCGCGAAAGCCGGCGCCTTCGGACCCGACCGAAATCGATCGGCAATCGGGACTTAAAAAAATTAGCCGCGTTACCTGATCGCGCGATTGTTACGACGCGGTCCCCAATTGACCTTGTATCTGTAGCGACTACAGGTAGCATATTTGGGCATGGGACGGATTTCCGAATCACCGCACCCGGCATATTGATCAAGGTGAACGAAATGAATAGCACCGCCGGAACCGCGGCCGCCGGCCAACGGACCAATTCCACGTTTGAGGTTCGCCCTGGCGTAAAATTTCCGGATTGGCGGGTGGTGACCAGCCAGCCGGCGAAACAGGCGCTTACCGACATCGTCGAAGCCTTTGGAATTGAAAAGAGTTTTGCCGAGTATGATGCCGGCCAGGATCGTGTTCGCGTCCTTGTCTTGAGGTTCATGGCCGCCGAGGGCCGCGCGCCGGCGGTTGACGAACTGACCGAATTGGCTGCATTGCCGGCGGCTAAAATACTCGAACATTTGCGCATCCTTAAAAAGAAGGACCTGGTCGTATTTGACGAGGCAAGCAATCGAATTATCGGCGCATATCCGATCACCGAGCGGCAAACCGAACATTTGGTGGTTATCGGGCAGCGGCAAATTCACGCCATGTGCGCCATCGACGCCCTCGGCACCGGGAGCATGTTCGGCCAGGACATCAAGATAAAATCTTCCTGCCGGGCGACCGGTCAGCCGATTTCCATCGAGCTTGGCGCCGGCGGAACCGAGATCAAATCGGCCGATCCTGAAACGGCGCTTGTTTGGTCGGGCATTCAGTTTTCGGACGGATGCGCCGCCGATAGCCTGTGCACGGTCCTGGCCTTCTTCTCTTCGGATCGGGCATTCGATAGCTGGCGGGCCAGCGAACACCCCGATACCCCGGGCTATCGGCTGACATTAAGCCAAGGAATTGAAGTTGGCCGCGCAATCTTCGATCCGTTCTTGGCCGAAGCGGACGGCTGAATAGCGGAGCGTCCATATCCTGCCGTCGGCCATGCCCATCGAATGCTTGGCGCATTGGCGGAGGATCAGTGGTGGCGTGTCGGGCGCCGGCCTTAAGCCTTGGAAGCCATCATTTCGGCCATTTTTGCTTCCCGCTCGGCGGCCATCATGAAACCGGCATCGGCGCGGCAATGGGCTTCGGTCCAGCGGTAAATCTCGTCGTTGGACTGATCCAGATCGAGGGCGGTGCTGTGTGGCTGGGGAATGTGCCAGGGCGTATGCACATAAACCTCGATCAGATTATCCTCCGGGTCGCGGAAGTATATGGACCATGCGTTGCCGTGGGTGCGGACGCGGATTTCCTCGGTTCCGGCGGCCGCCGCCTTGTCGCGGGTTAGCCGCAATTCATCCAGATCCTCGACCAGGAACGACATTTGCTGATTGAGCGCGAACGGAACCTCGTCGGGCCGGCCGGTCACCAGTACGAACTGGTGGTGTTCGGTCGGATCGCTAGACATGAAAACCATGTCGACGGGAACACTGGGATCGGGAAACGGGCCCTGATCGGTGACCGTTAATCCCATAACACTTGTATAGTAGTCCTGCATTTTCTCCATGTCCTCGACGAACAGGGCGAAGTGGGTCAGTCTCGGCGACGGTTTGCGGCTCCCCATGGCGGTATCCTCCTAAATTGAACAAAAGGGAATGATCGCCCGTTTTATGATTGAAACGGATGCCGCAATGTTCCACCGGCGGAGGCTGGCTGCCTTGACCGGCGTCAAAGCTTGGCGCCGGAAGCCGGCTGGCTTCCGGATACGCGGAATTCCGGCGGCCGGCCAATTCCTGTCCGGTCCTTGCAAAGGCAGCTTGATTTGTTGGACAATCGGCTCAGCGCCGGTTGTTCCTATCGGCTTTCGTAACGGGAGGAAAATCCATGAAGATGGGACGGTTTATCGTCGACACCCATGTCCACGCCCAGCGTTTCGCCGCCGGGCCGGGGCTCAAGAAAGAAAACCTGGATGCGGGATCGGCCCGCTACAACGATCTCGCCAAGGTGATCCGCCATCTGGAAGCCTACGACAATTCGCCCCGGCTGCTCTATGACATGGAATGCTACGACGTCGATATGTGCGTGCTGTTGCCGGCCTTCGGCATGAGCAACGAGTTGAATCTCCAGATCATGGAAAACAATCCGGGCCGCTTCGTCGCCGTCTGCTCCGCCACCGAAACCGCCCGCAAGGCACGCGAAGAAGGCATCGAATGGACCGCCGAGGCCGCCGCCAAGGAATTGGACGCATTGCTGGCAACCGGCAAGTTCGTCGGCACCGGCGAAGGCATGCCCGCCAACGCGTCATCGAAGCGCACCGTCGGCATGACCGAGCGCCTCGATCAGTTGCGCCCGATCATGGAGGTGGTGCAGAAACACGAAAGCGTGGTGCAGGTGCATTCCGGCGTCGTCATGGGCTATCCCTTGAGCCACCATTATTGGCCGGAAACCCTGAACCCGATCTGGATGGCCGACATGGCGGTCGAGTATCCGGACGTGCCGATCGTCATCAATCACGGCGGGTTGCAGGGCTGGTGGTCGGAACGCTTCTACGAGGAATGTTTGCTGCTCGCCGCCAGCCACGACAACATCTATCTCGAATGCGGCTTCTATTGGGCCGAGCTTTATGAAAAGCCGCTGTTGGATCCCAACATCGGCGCCGAGAAACTCTTGTGGGCCACCGATTGGGGCGCCTCCATCCCGTTCCATTCCCAGCCCGGCCATTATCCGTCCAGCTATCCGGTGCAGAAACGGTCCGAACCCTTGCCCCGCCATCAGGTGGATATGTGGGGCTGGAGCCTGAAGCAGCTCTTGAAGGTGCAGTGTACCCAGGATGATCTGAACCTGATCCTCGGCGGCAACGCGGCGCGCATCTATAAACTGGAAGTGCCGCACACGCGCCTGTTCCGCCCGATCGGCAAGCATCTGAACCCGCAGGAAGAAGGCCGCATCACCTACGCGCCGATCTGCTGTTAAGGAGCCATGCCGGGGGGGCAGACCATGAGCGGACTTCCCAACTATCCGATCCTCAACGCCGTGATGGAGGGGCTGCCGCCCGATGATCTGAAGGCGATGCAAGGCCAGCGCCTGGTCAATATGGTGAATTACGTCTATGAGGGCGCGCCGTTCTGGAAAAAGAAGTTCGACGAAGCCGGCGTCAAGCCCAAGCATATCAAGGGCATCGACGATCTTGCCAAAATCCCCTTCTGCACCAAGGCCGAATTGCAGGCCGACCAGGACGCCAACCCGCCCTTCGGCTCCTACGCCTGTTCGCGGCAAAGCACCTGGGCGCGCTTGCTCTCCACATCGGGTACCACCGGGCGGCCGCTCCGGCGCGTCTTCTCGCACCGCGATTGGGGCTATATCCTGGACCGCTTCCAGCGCAAGCCGTTCATGGGGCCGGGCGAAATTTCCATCATCCTTGGTCCCGTCGACGGGCTGATGGGGCCGACGGCGGCGATGGAGGCGGGCGCCCGCATGGGCGCCATCATGGTTCCGGCTGGGCTCCTGGATTCCAAATCGAAGCTGCGCCTGATCCAGGAAATGAAGCCGGTCGCCATTTCGGGCACCGCGTCCTACCTGTTGCGGCTCCTCGAGGTGGCCGCCGAGATGGGCATCGATGCGACTACGCTGGGCTTACGTTCGGTGGGCTCGGTCGGCGAGCCGGGCGGCGCCCTTGAAGCCACGCGCAAGCGTCTCGAAGACGGTTGGAACGCGCGCATTGCCGATGGTTTCGGCCTGACCGAGATTTTTCCCTTGGGCGGCAACTGCCCCGGCAACCGTGATCTGCACATCGCACCCGATATGGCGATCACCGAGATCGTCGATCCCGAAAGCGGCGAACAGCTGCCGCCGGGCGAAGCGGGCGAGGTGGTGTTCAGCAACATCGTCGGCGACACCCAGCCCCTGCTGCGCTTCCGCAGCCGCGATATTTCCAAGATCACGGCCGGCGAGGCCTGCCCGGCCTGCGGCCACACCGGACCGCGCCTGGCCGGTTCCATCATCGGGCGCGTCGACGACATGATCTGGTTCCGGGGCGCCAACATCTTCCCCTCGGCGATCGAGGCGGCGGTGCGCGGCATCGACGCGCTGGGCCACGAGTTTCAGATCGAGATAAGCGGCAAGCAGGCCCTGCCGGAGATGACCGTCAGGCTGGAATCGGCCGGCAAGGTATCGCCGAAGGCCGGCGAAAAACTGCGTCGGCAGGCGGCGGCGGCGATCAAGGACGCCATCCGCGTCAATGCCAACGTCGAGCTTTCAGCCCCCGGTACGCTGCCCCGCGACGATAGCGGCGGCAAGGTGCGCCGGGTTCTGGACAGGCGGGCAAAGGCTTTAGGCGGGTAAAGGCTTTAGGACCCAGTACCGTCCTTGATCTCCAAATTATCGGCAACCCGTCTCCGGAGCATTTCGGTCATCCAGATTTCATCCCATTCCACATTGGCCAGGTTCACTTCGCTACCAAACTCCGCCACCATCCACGATGTGACTTTATGTTTAAATTCCCGGCTAATTCCCGGTAGCACGACAACCGGCAGTTCATAGATGATCTTCTCGCGGGGAAACCTGCGGGCGATCTCGGAGATTAGTTCGCTCCTGATATTTTCCCCGGCGAACAGTTCATAGGCCTCGATGAAAACGGCCGACGATCCTGCTTCCAGACAGACTTCCAAGTCCGCCAACACCTGATCGTCGCTCATGACACCTTCTTTTCGGCCCACCTCGCCAAGGACTTTAAGCCCGAAATCGTCGATCGCCATGCGGATTGTTTTACGCTTCTCTTTAAGACTCCAGTCGAGAAGATTGTCGGAAATTTCAACGGCTGAAAATCCAAGCTCCGATACTTCGCCGAAGAATTCATTGAGCTTTCCCTTTACGTAGGCGTATTCCGTGAACAGGCCGCCTTGTGACGTACTGATTTGAAAGTCTTTGTAGTTGGCGAGTTTCTGTTTAAGAATTTTCTTCGGCATTAATCCGGCTATGGTTGCCGCTATTTTGGCCATATCTATGTAAAAGCCGGCCGCTTCCGTAACGCCGGACTGATTAAGGAGGGGCAGGCCCCAGTCGATCATCATGGTGATGCCATTTTCGCGCGGCTTCGCTTGGCGGTCCGGTAATGGGACTTTTTGAAACGCGGTTTCGATTTGCATGGAATTTCTCCAACTCAAGCGTCGAATTATAAATCCAAATTGGAAAATCTAAGGGGCTGACACAGATAACCAAGTTAAATGGGGCTTGGCGTGGTTGATCCGGAAGTGTTTGAAGTCCGAAACATCCAAGTCGTTATGGCCTTTCCAGCGCTCGGAATAAACGATGCCGCCAGGCACCGCCTTGCGCTCAATGGTGGGGTATTGAGGCGCAGGCAACATCGAGGTTGGCTTGCGCCCTATAGTTTGATGGATGTGCTAATTCGATTTACGAAACCGCACAACTCATGTCTTCGCCACAGCACATCGGAGATTTTATTTTGCCATGATCGTTCGGGCATTTTGAGATTTGAACTTCCCGGCCATCGTCCAATTTCAGGATATCATCGACGAGCGGCGCATCACATTTGGCGCAAGTTGCATTAACCGCCATTCCGCACTGGGCACATTCGTAAGTTGCCAACTAATCCTCCTATAGGTTTGAATTTCGATTCCCGCGGAAATTAGCCTAACCGGCTGATATCAGCCGAACAAGCGTATTAACTCCACGCCTTGAGAGCCAATTGCGGTTGATAAGCAAAGTTCGAAATCGAAGCCGTCGGGTCCGAGCCCGATGCGAAGGCATCTGCCGCCGCCTAGCCCTCGAGGCTGACCGGGTTCAAATATTTCTTGGCTATCCTGAGTGCCTGGACCGGAAAATGTTCGGCCAGAAGACCGACGCCGTAGAGCAGATATTCGCCGTCAATGAAGGCTTTTGGCGCCTTCGGCATCAGGCTCCAGGGATTTTCCGGGCTGAACAGGGCGGCCTGCAATATTTTTTCAGGATGGCGGCCGTATTTGAAAATACCGCCGGTTCCGATCAAGTTCTTCGTATCCAGCAGGTTTTTCCCCTGCTGAACCTGTACCGCGCCGACGACGCTGAATTCCTCGCGCATGGTACCGGCGTGGCGCTGGGTGGCGGTGGCGGTGGCCGATTGGGCAAGAATGACGTCGATGTTGTATTCCAAATCGCCGGCCGGAACGTAACCTACATCGGTGGACAACGCTTGGGTATGGGCCGCCAGGTCGGCGCCGTCGCAGGCAAGCCCGGGATCGATGGCCCGCAGCCGGGCCATGCAGGTCTCGTCGCCTGCCAGTTGGTGAATGGTTGGCGCGTTATAGCGAATTCCCAAATCGCCCTCGACGGTGCGTTTTATCCTTGGTTCGGGCAATCCCCGGACGATGGTTTGGCTGTCCGAAGGTTTGTTATCGACGACCGAATGGATGTTGGTGGTGGCGCCCCCGACCTCGACGACAAGGAGGCTCCCGATGCCGGCTTCGCCGCCCGAGCCGTCGGCCAGCAATGCGGCCGCCTTGAGGCTCGCCAAGGGGGTCGGCATCAGGTCCTTGCCGACGAATTTCTGGGCCGCCGCCAAGCCCTTGGCCTCGGTGATCTGGGCGATGAAGATGTCGCGGATCAGATCCTGGGCCGGCTCGACCTCCACCTTGTCGAGGGTGGGAAGCACATTCGCCGCCGTGAACACCTGCTTATCGGCGGCTTCCAGGATTTCCCCGACCTGCTTGGTGACGACGCGGTTTCCGGCCACCAGGATCGGGCAGCCGATGGCGGAGTTCGCCAGCATGCGCGCATTGTGCAGAATCACCTTCTTGTTGCCGCCGTCGGTGCCGCCGGTTAGCAGGATGATGTCGCAGGCGGCTTCCTCCACCTGATCCAGGATCACCTCATCGATTTCGAAGCCGTGCGCCGCGACCACCTTGGCGCCGGCGCCAAGCGCGGCGCGCCGCGCCGCCTCCAGGGTTAGCTCGGGAACCAGGCCGATGGCCGCCATGCGCAGCCCGCCGGCGGCGCTTGAGCTGGCATGGCGGCCGCTGACCTCGTCGGCTTCGATGCCCGAGGCTTCGGCCAGGTTGGCGAGGGCATGGTCGAGCCCGATGGTGATGTCGTCCTCGATGGTGGTGATCGCCTGGGCCCGGCCGAGCACGGTTTCCGCGTCGAGATCGACGGCCAGGATTTTGGTATAGGTGCTGCCGAAATCGATCAGAAGGTGAATATCCATCGCCAACCCGCCGGAACCGCTCTAGTCCTTCAAGCCTAGATCGCTTTTCAGGGCGGCGATCACTTCCTCCACGGTTACCGTGTTGGGATAGACACGGTTGAAACCCATCTTGCTGAAGCGTTCCTCGATCTGAGGCCAATTTTTCTCCAGCTCCAACGGCGCCGCCACCGTGCCGCCGGCATATAAGAGGATGTCCTCGAGCCCCGATTCGATGCACTTGTCCCGCAATCCCTCGCAATCCAGGATGCCCATGCCGTACATCGAAGACACCAGGATCGCGTCGGCGTCGGTCTCGATGGCGGCGCTGATGAATTCCTCCTGCGGCACGACGGCGCCCAGGAAGGTGACGTTGAACCCGGCGGTGGTGAGCGCCTTCTGCAGAACCCAGGCGCCGATCATGTGGGCGTCGGCCCCAATGGTGCCGATGACGATATTTTTGCTGGGCATTTCCCCCCCTGGTTCGTGCTTACTGGATACCGGGCTTGGGCAGGATCGAGGCGAACTGGATGTCCTTGACGACCATGTCGAAATCCGCCTTGCGTCCGTCCCGCTTTTCCCGTTCGGCGATCTTTTCGCGGTGAAAGTCTTTCACTTCCTTGGGCAGGGGAATATCGCCGGTATCGAGATAGCGCAAGGCATTTTCCGCATCCCTGACGACCAGAACCTTTCCATTGTTGTATTTCCAAGGGGTGACCATGGTGTCGATCCAGCCGGCCTCGACGCCGCGGCAGAGGCCCTCGGCCATATCGCCGTCGGCGACGTCGAGGCACATCTCCAGGACGGCGCGGACCTCGGCCTCGATCATCGCCTCTTCCTGGGCGAGCGCATCGTTCTCCGGCATCCTCTGGGTCCCCATCAGGGTCAGCATATGCCGGGCCAGGCGCACCGATCTCGCCATGCCTTCCTTGGTCGGGGTGGCCAGCGCCTCGTCCTGGCATTTCAGGATGACGCCCGGGAAGCCGCCCATCACCGGGATAATGGTGTTCCAGGCGATCATCGCGTTGGCCTCGTCCTCGCCCGGTGCCCAGGCGCCGAGGAACGGGAAGCTGCCGGTGATGAACTCCACATCATCATGGCCGAAGCGGGCGCAATATTCGTAGGCCAGCCTCTCGGTCACCCGGATCATGGCGATGTCCTGGATCAGGTTCATGTTCAGCCCGTGCGACAGGAACTGGCATTTGACGCCCTGCTCGGCGGCAAGCACCGCCTCGGTGACATGGACAATAGTATGAAATCCGGCGGCATCGTAGCCGGTGAGGTGGGATGAATTCCACGGCGCCTGGGGCACGCCCTCCGCCTCGTAGATGCCGGTCAGCCGGGCGTTGTATTGCATCAGCTTGATTTGCGTGGCCAGCGGCATGTCCTTGGAATGGGCGATGCATTCCTGCAGCGAGGTTATCGAGTTGGCCGACCAGCCGGCCGCCATGGCGATCTCGGAAGCCAGCCGCGCGTCCTCGTCGCAGGTGACGAAATGAAGCGGCAGTTTGGATGCTTGGCTGATCCGCCGCGCCTCGTCGACGCCGAAATTGACCACCGGCCAGCCGTTCAGCATCGACATCCCTTCACGGCGGCTTTTCTCGATGCCGGCGGCGGCGCGATGATAGTCGTTCTTGCGGGTGTAGGAATCCGAATAGAGGTTCCAGCTTCCCTCCGGAACGATGGCGGTCTCGCCCTCGACATATTCGAGGCCCTCGATCATGTGTTCGGTCAAGGCCCGGCCGAATTGGGGAATGAGGACCTGGCGGCCGGCTTCCTTGGCCGCCCTCAAGGTGCGCGCGTGGTTCTTGCCCTCCGACAGCTGCCTGGCCGCCGCGATGCATTCATCCAGATCGCCGAGGGCCTTCCCGGTTTCCCATTGGGACAGCACTTCCTCGTTCCTGATTTTAAAGAATTCCTCGTCGGAAAGCCGCTCGTTGCGTATCCGGTTGTCCATCTAATCATCACTCCCTTCGCGGCCGGCGCCTATTGCCGGTTCGCTTGCGGCAAGATCGAAGCGAACTGGATGTCCTCGACGACCATGTCGAAATCCGCCTGCCGCCGGTCCCGCTTTTCCCGCTCGGCGATCTTTTCGCGGTGATATTCCTTCACCTCCTTGGGCAGGGGAATATCGCCACTGTCCAGATAGCGTACCGCATTTTCCGCATCCCTGACGACCAGCACCTTGCCTGGGTTGTATTTCCATGGGGTCACCATGGTGTCGATCCAGCCGGCCTCGACGCCGGCGCAGAGCCCGATGACCATGTCGCCATCGCCGATTTCCAGGCATTTTTCCATCAGCGTCCTGACCTCCAATTCGATCATCGCCTCTTCCTGGGCGAGCTTTTCGTTCGCCGGCAGCCTCTGGGTTCCCATCAGGGTAAGCATATGGCGCGCCAGGCGCACCGATCTCGCCATGCCTTCCTTGGTCGGCGTCGCGAATGCCTCGTCCTGGCATTTCAGGATGAGGCCCGGAAAGCCGCCCATGATAGGGATCATGGCGTTCCAGGCGATCATCGCGTTGGCTGCGTCCTCGCCCGGCGGCCAGGCACCCAAGAACGGAAAAGCGCCGGTGATGAATTCCACATCGGTGTAGCCGAAGCGGGCGCAATATTCGTAGGCCAGCTTCTCGGTCACCCGGATCATGGCGATATCCTGAACCAGGTTCATGTTCAGGCCGTGCTCGATGAACTGGAACTTCACGCCCTGCTCGGCGGCGAGCAGGGATTCCGAGACACATACGAAGGAACGGAAGCCGGCGCTGTCGTAACCGGTCAGGTTGGAGGGGTTCCACGAACATTGGGGCACCCCTTTTTCCGTATAAATCGCGGCCAGCCGGGCGACATATTGATCAATCCTGATTTGTTCGGTCAACGGGTTCTGCTTCGAGTGGGCGAGAACGCCTTGCAAGGACCGCACCGAGGATCCCGTCCATCCCGCCGCGAGAATGGTTTCCGCGGCCAGGCGGCCATCCTCGTCGGCGATCACCAGATGCAGGGGCAAACGGGAGGCCTTTCTTATTCTCCTCGCTTCCTCGACGCCGAAATTGACCACCGGCCAGCCGTTGAGCATCGACATGCCTTCTTCGCGGCTGCGTTCTATGCCGGTGGCGGCCTTTTGGTAATCGTTTTTCCGGGTATAGGAATCGGGGAAAATGCTCCACGCCCCATCGGGCACGAGGGCCGTTTCCGCCTCCACATATTCGAGCCCTTCAATCGTGTATTCGGTCAGGGCGCGGCCGAATTGGGGGATCATGATATGGCGCCCGTCCTGTTTCGCCTGCCTGAGCTTGTCGGCATAGTTTTTTCCCTGGGACAGTTCCTTGGCCGCCGCGATGCACTCATCCAGATCGGAGAGGGCCTTGCCGGTCTCCCACTGGGACAGCACCTCTTCGTTGCGGATCTTGAAGAATTCCTCGTCCGATAGTTTTTCGTTGCGTATGATTTGATTCATTTCCGCCCCGAAAAACACATACGCTCAGGACACGACCAGGAGGCGCATAAGGGTGCGCACGTCGTCGATATCGTCGAGCGCGGCGATGGCATCGACGAGCCGGGCCGCCTGATCGGTTGGCAACGGGATCTCGGCATAGTTCATGCAGTCCTGGAAGCGCGACATATGCTCTTCATCGCCGAGCGGATTGCCCGGATTTCCTGGGGGTACGTCAAGTTTTTTGCTGTAGGTCCGCCCGTCGGTGGTCACCACCGTAAGGCCGGCCGAGGTGTAGCCTCTGCCGTCTTCGAGCCCAGGATCGTTGACCACCGTGATTTTCGAGGCAAGGTCATTTACTTCGGGGTTTCCGACTTCTTCGGGGCGGAAGTGGTCGAGATAGGAACCTCCGCGGACGATTGCACTGGCGATGCAGTATTGGGCGCTGAATTGGGCGTCGACGCGCGGGTTATCGCCGGGGGCAAAGTCGTGGCCGACGAGCCGGAAGGAATAGGGCGGCAATCGAACCTCGATGCTTTCGACCCGATCCGGCTTGAGATCGGCCTCGCCGGCGATATTCAGCGTCAATTCAGTGGCTGCCTGGGTGCAGCCGCAGCTTGGGTACCTCTTAAAATGGGTCCTCTTGAGCGCATAGTTTTCGCCCAGATCGGCGAGCAGATCGCCCGCCTCGCGCCGGTCCCTGGCGAACAGATGCGTATAGCCGTAAATTCCGCCGAGAAAATTGACCGGCCCGGTGAAGCCGCTTTTCGCCAACAGCGCAGAGGTCAGGCCGGCCTCGGCCACCCAGCCCTGGATCAGCCGCACCGCCAGCGAGGCGTCGACATTGCTCTGAAAACTGCCGCCGCAGCGATTGAAGGCCAGGGCCAGGGCGTGCAGCACCTGGTCTTCGGAAAGGCCGAGAAGGCGGGCGGCGGCGGCTGTCGCGCCGAACACCCCGGCCACCCCGGTCGGATCGAAGCCGTCATAATCCTCGCCCTTCAGGTTCATGCGCGAGGCCGCTTCGGCGCCGACGGTCAGCGCGGCTGTGAATTCCCGGCCGTCGCAGCCGCCCCTCAGTTCAGCGGCGGCCAGCGCGGCGGGGATCAGCGACGAGCCGATATGCAGCCCCGCCGACATCGAGTCGCAAAAATCGAGCGCTCGGCAGATAACGCCATTGATCAGGGCGGCGCTCGGGGCTGGCAGCCTGTCGCCATAGACCATCACCGTGGCTTCCGGCTTGCCGCCCCGGTCCAGGAGATCGGCACGCAGCCGCCCGCAGCCCTCTTCGCCGGCGCCGGCGACCGCCGTTCCGGCAACCGCCAACAATATCTGCTTGACCACGGTTACGGCATCTTCCGGAATTTGGTCGCGGCGGAGATCATGCACGAATGCCGCCAATCTGCGTTCTTCGGTTATCGGCTGGCTGCTCGTTGCCATCGATTGCGCGCCCATCTCACCCTCCCACTCCGCGAAATGAATTCTCGGCGATTATTCTAGAGAAAATAGCGCCGGGGGCAAAATGTTTGGCCTCGGCCCAACACTTTATCCCGGACGAAAAGATGGAGCCTATGCGGATGAGCCAAGGATATCCACGAGCCGGAGCATGCCTAGGCTGTGCCGCGGGCAGCCATATCGGTCGACAACAGCTCGTATTGATCGCCGTTCAGATAGGGCTCAAACGCCTTCTCGAGGCTTCCATGCAGGGCTTCCATTCTGGCTTCCTCGAAGCCCTCTATCCTGGCCCCAAAGCCGCGTACCAACATGGTCTGCCAAAACCTGTCGCCTTTTTCCTTGATAACGGTTTTGGCGGCTTCCCGTTCCTCGATGTTGGTGAAGCCGGCGGCCTTGAAAACGGTTTCCAGGGAACCTTCCTCGCTGAAGCGATAGCGCCGTTCCACGCCGCCGTCGTCCTCCTCGCCGAGAAACGCCAGCACGGCCGGCCGCAAGACCGAAAAAAGGGTATTTTTGGCGCGTGATCCATGGGTCATGTAGGCGGCCTTTTTCCCCGCTTTCAGGACATGGCGCGCGCCCTCCAGCGCCGATACGGGATCCTCGGCGGACATCAGGCCAAAGCGGCAGGTTACGGCGTCGAAACTGTCGGCATCGAAGGGCAGGGCCTCCATGCGCCCGACCTCGAACCCGATGTTTGACAAATCCATCTTTTCAGCCCGGTTCCGGGCCCCGTCGAGCATTTCCGGATTGGCGTCGAATGCCGTGACCGATCCTTGCGGCCCCACTTTCAAAGCGATGCTGATGGCCGGGTCGCCGGCACCCGATGCAATATCCAGAACCTTGTCCCCCGGCTCGATCCCGGCCAAACCGATCAGTATCTGGTTGAGGTCGTCGGTTGTTGACGCTCCCTCCGGAGCCGTTTTGACCCAATAGGCGCCGCGTGTCGCCCAGTCGGTATTATTTTGTTTTTGCGTTTCCGTCACTTTGTGGGTCCTCCGTTAAAAAAGCCCGATCCGACATTTCATTCTGTATTGCACGAACCTTTTTACTATTCCCGGCGGGAGAATGAAATGTCCGGTTATGACTGCCATGACCGAATATCGACCCACCGGCAAATCTTGTCCGAGGCCTGGGATTGGAATAGAGTCGAACAGTCGGGGTGAAGCCGACGCGATCAAGTCATGCATACATAGGGGGGTGGTTATGCCTGAATTACGCAAACTGGAATACGGTGTGCCGACCGACACCACCGGCACCAGCGTTCAACTGGGCATCGATAAGGGGTTTTTCGAAGAAGAGGGCCTGGATCTGTCGATCAAGGTGATTTTCGGCGGCCCCGAATTGGCCGCCGCCTATGATTGCGGGGAAATCCTGGTCGGCGAGATCGGCTCGCCGCCGGCGATCAACGCCATTGCATCGGGCGGCCGCTTCCGCATCGTCGGCAGCGGCTGCCGGCGGCAGGCACAGATGTATCTATGCGTCGGCAAGGGCATCACCTCCTATGCCGATATCGAAGGCAAACGGCTCGGTCATTTGGGATTGGGAAGCTGCCCCGATTGGATTTCACGGAAGATTCTGAGCAAGCAGGGCGTCGATCTTGAAAAGGTCGAATTCGTTCCCTTGCTCGACCGCTATCCGGAGGTCGTCGAGATGATGGCCGACGGCAGGCTCGACGCCTGCCTGGTTGCCGAGCCGACCGCTTCCGAAGGCGAGGAGGCGGGCATTATGGAGGTTTGGGCCGATGGTTCCGATGAAGCCTATATTCCCAACTTCCAGTGGATCGTAAGGGTTGCCAACACCGGCTTCATCGCCGAGCAAGCGGATACGGTGGCGGCGGTGTTGGCTGGCTGCCGGCGCTCCGCCCGTTACGCCGCCGCCCACCCGGACGAATGGATCGGGCTGCTGGTCGAGCGCTACGGCAGCGACGAGGCGGCGGCGCGCCGTTCCATCGAACGGGAGCTTGCGAGTTACGAATTGGATTGCCTGCTGGACATGGCGGGCCTGCAACGGGCGGTCGACATGCAACTGGAATTGGGCGGCATCGCCGAAGCCGCCACCGCCGCCGACTTTGTCGATATGCAATTTCAAGCGGCGCTTGCCGCCGCCGCCTAGTGATGAACGATCAAAGCCAAGCCAATTTGGAGCCGATCGACGATCTCAGAAGCTGGCTCCGGCGGCTGGAATTGGAAGAGCACCTGACCCATGTCACCGAAGCGGTCGACTGGGACCTTGAGCTTTCGGGCGTCGTGAGACGGACCTACGATGTTCTCGGCGACGCCTCGCCGGCCTTGTTGTTCGAGAACATCAACGGCTATCAGGCACCCGAACCGAATAAGCTTTTTATCGGTCAGTTCCGCTCCTACAGCCGCATCTGCACGCTGCTTGACCTCGACCCCGCCACCTCGACGCGGCGCGACATCGTGCGCCGGCTGAAAACCCTGTTTCTCGATGAAATTCCGCCGCTCGAGGTGGCGGAGGCGCCGGTTCACGAATGTATCGATGAGGGCGACGCCATCAATGTGCTGAAATTTCCGGTTCCCCGTTTCAATTACCGCGACGGTGGCCGTTACGTCGGCACCATGCATGCGGTCATCACCAAGGATTTGAACTCGGACTGGGTCAATCTCGGACTGTACCGGGTGATGGTGCACAACGAGCGGGAACTGGGCATCTATTTCCTGCCCGGGCGCCAGCATATCGGCAAACAATATCTCGACTATGCCGAACGGGATGAGCCGATGCCGGTGGCCATCGCCATCGGCCTCGATCCGAGATTGGCCTTCATCGCATCGGGCAATGTGCCGGCCGGCGTTTGTGAATACGACATTGCCGGCTCGATGAAGGGCGGGCCGATCGAGGTGGTCAAGGGCAAGACCGTCGATCTGCCGGTGCCGGCCAAGGCGGAAATCGTCATCGAGGGCTTCATCGATCCCAAGGAGTTCCGCGATGAAGGCCCGTTCGGCGAATATCCGGGCTATTACGGCGAAGTGCCGGGACCGGCGCCGCTGGTGCGGGTGACCGCCGTCACGCATCGCCAGGACCCGGTTTTTCAGGCTTCCATCGAGGGCCACCCGATCAACGAATCGCACGTCATGTCGAGCGTCATGAAATCGGCCACCATTTGGAACGAGCTTGAACATAACGGCGTGCCCGGAATCCAGGACGTCGCCTGCGTTCCCGAAGCCTCCAACGCCCATATGGTGGTTTCGGTCAAACCCACGGTGCCGGCGCACGCCGATTGGATCGCCTCGGTGGTCTGGGGAACCTCGTCTTCGGTATGGCTGTTCAAGCATCTGTTCGTGGTCGACGACGACATCGATCCTTGGGACATCGGCCAGGTTTCCTGGGCCATGGCCTGGCGGGTCAAGGCCAGCGAGGATATCAAGGTCTGGAAAAATCACCGGGGATCGCCCATCGATCCGCGCCAGGAGCCCGAGCAAAAGGGCTATTGGGACCGCGTATTGATCGATGCGACGCGGCCTTGGGGCTGGCAGCCGCGCGCCGTTTGGGGATCGGAAGGGGTGGGCAAGGGGGAGCCGCAAAAATTCCCGCCGACCAGCCGGCCCGACCAGAACACCATCGATCTGGTCAATCAAAAATGGGACCGTTACGGCATCGAGCCGGTTGGAGAATTCATCGGCAGTCCGGTCGGCATCATGCGCAACTGGTGGCAGCCGCCCGAGGACCAAGAATAGCCGTCCGGGTGCGGTTTGCCGAGTTGCCGAAGACTTCAACCGGAAAAATTTGAGGCCGGTTCATGGTAGAGGTATTTCTACAGTGGCGTGACGATTATCTGATCGGGGTCGAAGAACTCGATTTCGAACATAGGGATTTGTTCGCCCGCCTGAACGAGCTGCACGAGGAGTTGGCTCACGATGCCGATCGGGCCAGAATCGAAAACTGTCTCGGTGAAATCTGCGCTCGGATGGCAGCCCACTTTGCGCTGGAAGAAAAATTCATGCGCGACACGGACTTCCCCGAATATGACCACCACAAGAAAGAGCATGACGATTTTCTGGAAGTCATCATCGATTATGCCGAGGAAATCGGCTCCACACGAGATATCACGAAACGCGATGAGCTCGAATCCGAATTGCAGCACTGGATCATCGACCACGTTACGACCAGCGATCAGGAACTGGGATACCCAAAGGAACGCACGGCGGGTTTCTGGAAAAAAGTGAGCGGAAGCATTTTCCCAAAAGACAGGTAGCGGCTGAACCGTTGACGTTGAAGAGTCCGCTTTCGGGGGTAAAAAAGACATCATTTTTATGGTGCAGGAGGTCCGCTTTTAGCCAGAAGCGGACATCGGACTGGTGTCTGGGCTCTTAGTCGTCATACCAAAATCTGTTGATTTCGGTATACTAATCAAATTGAGATGTTAGATGCGACGGGCCGGCAGGTTCCCATGGCGAATATTCTGATTGTCGATGATGAGCAACTGATTTTGGATATGCTTCGGCTTTGGCTCGAAGACGCAGGCCATTCCGTAACCGACGCGACGGATGGCAATATTGCTCTGGTAAAAATGAAAGAGACGAAGATTGATATTCTCGTGAGCGACCTGTTCATGCCGGAGAAAGAGGGCACAGAACTAATAATGGAAGTTCGAAATGCCTATCCCGAAACGGCAATCATCGCTATCTCCGGACATCAGAAGGGGTCAGTTCATCTCGCGACGGCAAAAAAGTTGGGTGCTGATCACATCCTTTCAAAGCCTTTTGACCAACACGAATTCCTCCAAACGATAACCAACCAGTTGTCTTAGCGTCTCAAACCCAACAATTGGCCCAAATGCCCTGGATGTCTGCTTTCGGGGTAAGAGCGGACATCAAATTGCTGCCGCTGACCGTCTGCTTTTAGCCACTTCCAGACGGTAAATGGATTGAGTACTGCTCGGTCAGGCCAACGCAAATATCGATCCCGGGCATCAGCCCCATAAAGCGTTCGCTGCCGGGCACTCAGATACTCGGGGATCGTTCTCAATCATATAACTTGAGACCGCGACAGGAGATAGGTAAACACATGGAGTAGCCGACGATAAGAGACCAGATCTCGGTCGGCGATCATCGGGGATGCAATAAGATGCCAATACAAGCCGTCTGGAATACAGATACCTATGCGACCGCCGTGCATACGGGGGTCATTACATTTCAAGAAATGATGGATTTCCATTTGCAACTCCCTTCCGATCCCCGGTGGGAAATATTGCAGCATGCACTTTCGGACTGGCGCCGGGTCGAAAGAATCATCGCTACCGAAGACGAATTGAAGCTGCTGGCGGTCCACCTTTCCGTCTATGATCTCACTTTGAACAAACTTCGTCTCGCGTTGGTACCCGGCCAATACGAGAACGCTATTGAATATGGAAATTTATTCGTGGCAGAAATGGCCAAGTACGAAACCGAAGTAAAGATGTTACCGACTATCGACGAAGCTGAACATTGGCTTTTCAACGAAGACTAATCCTCCCCTGCCAGCAACCAACGGTTCGCGAAGCTCTCGCCTTTCTGGGCGAGATAGGGCGCCTAACACGTAGCCCTCATGCCCGCATGTCGCCTGTTTCTCGCAATGGTCCGCTCAGGGTCCAGACTGTGTAAAAACGTGATTTGTGCTAGAATCTCGTCACGTTGTTGACGAGGATTTTGCGATGAAACGTTTTATTG
>NZAK01000151.1 GCA_002687515.1 Rhodospirillaceae bacterium | reverse complement strand
CATGAGACCTGTCTGTTATGATGTGTGTATAGCATTGATTCTTATAGCAGAACCACCCAAACAGGTCATCAATTTAGTAATCCATCTGGGCAATCCGGGTTTCACCAGCTTTTTGTCGGAGAAGTTGATTTCATGCAGCCGCTTGCAGCTGCCGCATCCCTTTTGTTCGAAAATGATGACCAGGCCCTTGCCCGCCTGGCGCGCTTCGGCGAGGTCGTCGCGCAGTTCGAGAAAGGATAAATTCTTGAACCAGGCTTGCGCGTGCAGTCCGTCCTCCCGTTTCGCGAACTCCGGCGCGGCCAGAACCGGCAAGGCGTAAACAAGCACCGCCGCCACGAAAACCAATCCTGACACTCGAAAAAATTTCATTCTCGCACCTTCCTCGGATATCCACACGGCCCGATATAATTATGCCGGACGCGGCGAAATCACCATAAACAATTTCCCTCGATCCGACAGAACAGCATGCGCCCGCCGAGAACGCAAGAATTCAATACTATATTTACTATCATTTCACAAAATTATTCATTAATTTTTTTTTTATTTTCAAACTATATTTCCTGTACACACTGCGTCGAAATTTATATTTCATTCAGCCAAATCATAATATTACATAATAATAATGTTATTATAATTTTTCACGTTTAATAAAACCTGCAAATTAGTTATTACATTTTAATTATGTTTATTTGATAATATCTTATAACCTATTGATATTATACATAAAACCAAATCCACTATAGATTTAAAAAATTTAAAGCTAGCCGCATTTTAGACTTGATATAAGAACGGTTAGCATTTATGTTACCGCAGCGTGAAGTAAAAATAAAAATTTCTCGCTTAATATTTTTCACGTGCGGGACGGCTTTACAGCCCACTTATGTTGACCGCTTGGTTGATTTGACGAGCCCGAAATGGGCTTTTCAAAAAGGGGTGTGCTATTGCGCGCGCCATGGAGGAAACAAGGTCAGTTTGGGAAGTGGATTGAGGTTCAAGGAGACACCTAACGATGAAATTCCAGACAACATTAGGAATGATTGCCGGTATCGGCATAGCGGTCGGGATCGCCGCCGCAACCTCGAGCGGGGTAAAGGCGCACCAATTCAATTTATCCGATGCCCGTGTCGGCGACGGCGTTCCCAAGTCATTGACGGGAAAACCGGGTAACGCAAAAAAGGGCCGCGCCACGGCGATCAATAGGAAAAAGGGCAACTGCCTCGCATGCCATGCCATGCCGGCTCCGGAACAAGCCGATCACGGCGATATCGGGCCCGATCTGGGCGGCGTCGCCGACCGGCTTTCGGAAGCCGAAATGCGCCTGCGCCTGATCGATTCGAAGCAGATCAACGAGGACACCATCATGCCGTCCTTTTATATGTCCAGACGGCTGTTCCGCGTGCAAAAGAAATGGAAGAACAAGACCCTTTTGAAGGCAGAGGAAGTCGAAGACATCATCGCTTATTTGAAAACCCTCAAATAAGAAAAATTTGAACAACTACCAAGTGTTGGAGAGACACACTCATGACTAAAAGCATCAGAAACACAAAGGATCACGGCGTCGATCGCCGCCAGATTCTCCGCCTGCTGGGGCTTGGCGCGGTTACCGCCACGGCCGCTTCGCTGGCCACCGGCGGGCCCGCCCAGGCGACGCCGGAATCAGCGAACAAGCATCTGCAAAAAATGAGCGGCACTTCGTCCTACAAGGACGGCGGGATCAAGCTCAAATTGCCGGAAATAGCCGAAAACGGAGCGGTGGTCCCCTTGACGGTCAAGGTCGACAGCCCGATGACATCCGGTAACTACGTCAAAGCCATCCATGTCGTCGCCGACAAGAACCCTAACCCTCAGGTGGCCACATTCCATCTGACGCCGGCCATGGGCCGCGCCCAGGTTTCGACGCGGTTGCGCCTGGCGAAGACGCAAAACATCATTGCCGTTGCCGTTATGAGCGATGGTTCGGTTCACCGCGCATCGCGCAAAGTTAAGGTCACCATCGGCGGCTGCGGCGGCTGACCGGGAAGGAGCATTAATCATGGCTAGGAAACCTCGCGTGAAAGTCCCGCGCAGCGTCAAAAAAGGCGAAATCGTCGAAATTAAAACCTTGATTCCGCACAAGATGGAAACCGGGCAGCGTAAAAATAAAAAGACGGGAAAAAAGATTCCCCGCTTCATCATCAACAAGGTCGCTGTCACCTTCAACGACAAGCCGGTGGTTACGGCTGACCAGCACCCGGCGATTTCCGCCAATCCTTATTTCGCGTTTATGGCCCGCGTCGATGAAAGCGGAACGTTCAAGTTCGCCTGGACCGACGATAAGGGAAAGACGGTTACGACCAGCAAAAGCGTCGCGGTCAATTGACCCTTGGGAGGCAGAAGGAGACACATGAAATGAAAACACGGAAAATCTTTTTGTCCTTGGCGGCGATGATCGGTATCGGCCTGTTTTTGTCCGCACCGGCCTTTGCCGGGAACGAAGTTGAAAGACGCGCCAAGGATCCGCGCAACAAGGCCAAAACGGTCGGCGACAAGGCGAGCGGTTATGTCTATATGACGTCACAAACCCGCGACATGCAGGACGACGATTTCGCCAGTCCCGCTTTCGTCTGGGTCGATATTGGCGAGGAAAGCTGGAACAAGGTCGAGGGATCGGCCGGCAAGTCCTGTGCGTCCTGCCACGGCGATGTGAAAACCTCGATGAAGGGCGTTGGCAACAAATATCCAAAATACGATCCGGAAACCAAGAAAATGGCCGCCCTGCAGCACATCATCAACCGCGAGCGCACCAAGCGCATGGGCGCCAAGAAGTGGAAATGGGAATCCGATCAGATGATGGGTGTCAGTGCCTATATCAAGCTTCAATCCCGGGGCACGCCGCTCAAGATTGATATCAGCGGCCCGGCACGGCCGTTCTTCGAAAAAGGACGGGCGATGTTCAACAAGCGCCGCGGCCTGATGGACATGTCTTGCAGGAATTGCCACGTCGACAATGCCGGCAATATGGCGCGTTCCAACGTGCTCAGCCAGGCTCAGATCAACGGCTTTCCGACCTATCGCATGAAATGGCAGAAGATGGGTTCGCTGCATCGCCGCTTCATCGGCTGCAACAAGAATATTCGCGCAAAACCCTACAAGCGGGGCTCGGAGGAATACACCAACCTCGAGCTCTACATGATGTGGCGTTCGAGCGGCCTGAAGTGGGAAACACCCTCGGTGCGCAACTGAAATCCGTCGATATGGCGGCAGCGCAACACGCTGCCGCCATTTTTCTACCTTGATGTTTATATTATTTGGAATAATTTCTGGTGCGGCATGTTAACGCGTAGAGATTTCCTGCAAGTATCCGCCGCCGCCGCGGCCATATTGGGTGGCGGCAATATGTCGCTGGCCGCCGCCCGGCAATCCCTGACTCAGAAAAAGATATTGGAATTCGACTCCGTCGGTCAGGTGACGCTGCTTAATTTTGCCGACTGCCACGCGCAATTGATGCCGCTATATTTTCGCGAGCCATCCTTCAATGTAGGCGTCGGCGCGGCGACCGGCCTGCCGCCGCATATCACCGGGAAGAAGCTGCTCGAAAAATTCGAAATCAGACCGGGCACACCAGAGGCGCACGCATTTTCCAGCCACGATTTCGTTGCGCTCTCCCAGGAATACGGAAAAGTCGGCGGGTTGGCGCATATGGCGACGCTGATCAACGCCGTTCGCGCCGAGCGGCCATCCAATACGCTGCTGGTCGATTGCGGCGATACCTGGCAAGGCTCCTATTCGGCGTTGAAAACCCGGGGCGCGGACATGGTCGAGGTGATGAATGCGCTGGGCGTCGACGTCATGACCGCCCATTGGGAATTCACCTACGGCACCGAACGGGTTAAGGAATTGATCGAAAAACTCAAATTTCCGTTCCTCGCCGGCAATGTCATCGACAAGGAATGGGAAGAACCGGTTTTCGAGGATCTGACCTATTTTGAACGTGGCGGCGTCAAAATCGCCGTCATCGGACAGGCTTTTCCCTATACTCCCATCGCTAACCCGCGCTACCTGATCCCCGAATGGTCTTTCGGCATCCGCGAAGAAAATATCCGCGAAAGCGTCGACAAGGCGAAGGCGGCTGGCGCCGACCTGGTGGTGCTGGCCAGCCACAACGGCTTCGATGTGGACCGCAAGCTGGCATCACGGGTGACCGGCATCGATGTCATCCTGACCGGGCATACCCACGATGCGATTCCGGCCGTCATCCGCGTCAAGGACACGCTGCTGATTGCAACCGGATCGCACGGCAAGTTCCTGGGCAGGCTGGACCTCGAGGTCAAGAACAAGAAGGTCACGCGCTACCGGTTCAAGCTGATGCCCGTATTCTCCGAAGCCATCGAGCCCGATCCCAAGATTGCGGCGGTTATCGCCAAGGTGCGCGCGCCTTTCGAAAAGGATGTCAACCGCGTCCTTGGAAAGACCGAGGGCCTGCTTTACCGGCGCGGTAATTTCAACGGCACATTCGATGACCTGATATGCCAGGCGATCATCGAGGGGCGGGATGCGCAAATCGCACTGTCGCCCGGCTTCCGCTGGGGCGCGACGCTGCTTCCGGGCCAAGACATCCGCGTCGAGGACGTTTATTCGCAGACCGCCATCACCTACCCAAAGACCTACCGGTTGGAATTCAGCGGCCAGCAGTTGAAAGACATCCTCGAGGACGTGGGCGACAATCTGTACAATCCCGACCCTTATTTCCAACAGGGCGGCGACATGGTGCGCGTCGGCGGCATGGGATACAAATTCAATATCGGCGAAAAGATCGGTGCTCGCATTTCAGACATGACGCTGCTGTCCAGTGGCGAGACGATCGAGGCGGGAAAGAAATATGTGGTTGGCGGCTGGGCCTCGGTCAATCCCGCCACCGAGGGGCCGCCGGTCTATGATCTGGTTTCCGATTACATCTCACGTAAAATGGTCGTAAACATACGCCAAAATAGGGCGATCAAGGTGGTCGGCGGTTAAGCCGCCGTGATAAAACGCGGCCACTAAATTAACCCAGGGGCGTTTTATTTCCATGGAACTTGCACAAATATCATTCGCCGGCGCATTCGTGGCCGGGCTTTTGAGCTTTGCATCCCCATGCGTGCTGCCGCTTATTCCGGCCTATATCAGTTTTCTCGGCGGCGCGTCGCTGGACCAGCTTACCGATGAAGACGGCATGGACTCCGCCCTGGCGCGCCGGGTGTTCTACGCGGCGATCGCCTTCGTCCTCGGCTTTTCAACGGTGTTCGTCTCCCTCGGCGCCACGGCCACGGTGGTCAGCAATATCCTCGCCAGAAACTCCATTATTCTCGGCCAGATCGCGGGCGTCATTATTGTCATATTCGGCCTGCACTTCATGGGCGTCTTCCGCATCGGATTCCTGAATTTCGAAAAACGCCTGCATCTGGAAAAAAAGCCGGCCGGATTGATCGGCTCCTATATCCTCGGGCTCGCCTTCGCCTTCGGCTGGACGCCTTGCGTCGGACCGATCCTGGCCTCGGTGCTGATGGTCGCGGCCTCCGGTGATACGGTTTTTTTCGGCACCTCGCTGCTGACCGTCTACGCCGCCGGGCTCGGCATTCCGTTTCTGATCGCCGCCTTCGCGGTGCGCCCATTCATGAATTTCATGAAACGTTTCCGCCGCCACATGCATAAGGTCGAGATCAGCGTCGGCGTGCTGCTCGTCACCACCGGCGTTATTATATTCACCGGCGATATCCGCGAAATCGCCAACTGGCTGCTCGAAAACTTCGAAATTTTCTCTGCGATCGGCTAGTCGCTTCGCCCAAAAAAAGCGGAGGCCCGCAGCCTCCGCCCATCGCCATAATTCATCGCCGCTCAGTCGATCAATAATTCGTCGGACCAAAGCAGTTTTTGCGTATCGATGCCTTTTTCATCGCGAATTTTTGTACCCTCGGCGATCAAATAGCGCTGGAAATTGGGCTCCTTCTCGTTAGAGCGGATGTTGATATACTGGAACAGCATGAAGAAATGGAACGGCTTGAAATAACCGGGAACACGGACAAGTTCGGCCTTGTTTCCCGGCCTGGAGCCGATTTTTTTCACGTCGTCGGGAAAGAATTGAATGGTCGGCGTGAAGCGCACGCCCCATTTTTCCGCTAGCCTTTTTTCGGTCAGCACTTCGCCGTCAAAATCCGTAACCTCGCGCGAACCCCACAAATTCAATTGCACCATGACGAAGTTGTCCTTGATGTAATCGACGATCTTGGGAATGCGGAAATTGACTTCGTGGGTACGCTTGCAATAGGGGCAACCACGCTGCTCCCAAATAATCACGAATCGCTTGTTCTCGGATTTGGCCTCTTCCACGTCCTCTTTCAGATTCAAAAAGCTGTCGCTGAACCAAGACTGTTTATGCAGCCCGTCCTCGCCCAAAAGCGGCTCCGGCAGCGAAACCTTACCCCGTCCGGCGTCAGCGTTCCCAATAACAGAAAATGCCAAAAATACGATGGCAAGCGTCAGTAAAACCCGGCGTTTCGCCATTTCGAAACCTCTTTCACTTTATTGGCCGCAACGAATACCGGCCCGAAACGGGTTGGTCTTCAGATCGGAGATTTTACACAAATTATTCGGGAAACGTAATAGCCAAGGCGCCAAATATCGCAGGTTTCAGCCTCATAACGGGAACGTGATCAGGAAAACAGTTCCTTGAAATACCTTGCGCTAAAGGGGTGGTTGCCGCGCGCCAAGGTTTCCGAGCGCTCGTTGACGGACCGTGACCGGGGCGCGAATGCCCAATCGCCGCTGGTAATACGCTTCACCACCGCACCACCTTCCATATGACCATGTCCGAAACTCCAATGCATCACTGAGACGCAATTTCCAACCTTATCGCAACCATCGGAATGTTCACAATTGCTTGAGACACGACGCTTGGCTCACTTAAGGCATGGTGTTATAATTCAGTGTTTGATAAAATAAGCGTCTGGGCCAGTATTCAAATTACGAAATTTACTCGGAGGTAGGACTATGGACGAGCAAGCGCTCGAAAACGCGAAATCGATGTCAATTATCGTGACCAAGGGTTCCTTGGACTGGGCATACCCGCCATTCATTCTGGGAACGACGGCGGCGGCAATGGACGTCAAGGTGAGCATGTTCTTCACCTTTTACGGCCTGCAATTGCTGAAAAAAGATTTGGATCATTTGCGCATCACGACGTTGGGCAATCCGGGCATGGAAATGCCGATGATGGGTATGCACATGACCATGCCCAACCTGATGTCCGCAATTCCGGGCGTCGATGCGATGGCGACGACCATGATGCGGAACCTGATCAAGAAGAAGGGCGTCGCCTCGATCGAGGAATTGCGCGAAACGGCCATTGATCTTGATATCACGCTGATCGGCTGCCAGATGACCATGGGTTTGTTCGAAATGGACAAAAAAGACCTGCTCGACAATATCGAAATCGGCGGCGCCGCCACCTACATGGACATGGCGTTGAAGTCGGATATCAATCTGTTTATTTAAGCATTGTTAGCGGAGATAAGATGATGACCGTAGAACTCGATACCAAGGGTATGAATTGCCCGATGCCCATCGTTAAGGCGAAAAAAGCGATCGGCGGAATGAGCGCCGGCGAAGAAATTCGCATTGAATCCACCGATCCCGGCGCGGTCGCGGACTTCGCCGCCTTCTGCCGCACCACCGGTCACGAACTGTTGGATAGCTCTGAGGCGGACGGCATTTACGTTTTTGTCATCCGCAAGGCCGCCTAAAACCGGCTAAAACTGAAATTCAAAAGGAAAGCGGGCGCGGCCAAATGGCCGATCGCCCGCTTTTCGTATCTAGAGCATGAACCGGCCGGTTACGAACCGGGCTGGCAGAACATCGTGTAAAGAACCTCGATCAGCGGCGTGATATCCTTGTCGGACAGGCTGTAGTGCATGACCGTGCCCTCGCGGCGCGTTTTCACCAAGCCCTCATCCTTCAACCAGCTGAGATGCTGGGACATATTGGCGGGCTTGACGTTTAGGGTTTCTCCCAACTCACCCGCCGTCATTTCGCCCTCCATCAGATAACACAAAACCAGCAGGCGGTGGCGATGGGCGATCGATTTCAAAAATGCCGCCGCGCGATCGGCATTTTGCTCCAATTCGTTATGATTCAATACTACGTCCATTTTGTACCCTACTTGATATTTTCTATTTTAGTAAAATATAAACCATGCTATACCCTTTTTCCCGGTTGCGCAATTAATAGAAAAAATTCGGCGCAAATGGAATCCTCAATTTTCAAAACAGGGCGTGACATGACCAAAATCAGCAAAGTGAAATCCCAATTCCGGGGAAAGATTTACGACAATATCGAGCTAACCATCGGCGCCACCCCGATGGTGCGCCTCAACCGTCTGCCACTTGAAGAAGGCTGTAAGGCGGATATCGTCGGCAAATGCGAGTTTTATAACCCGTTGTCTTCGGTCAAGGACCGGATCGGCATCGCCATGATCGAAGCCGCCGAGCGCGAAGGCAAATTAACGCCGGGCGCTACCGTGATCGAGCCGACGTCCGGCAATACCGGCATCGCCCTCGCCTTCATTTGCGCCTCCAAGGGGTACCGCCTGATCCTGACAATCCCGGAAAGCGTCTCCGACGAGCGGCGCAAGATGCTGCTGCATCTCGGCGCGGAAATCATCTTCACGCCGCCCGAGCGCGGCATGCCCGGCGCCATCGAGGTTGCCAACGAAATGATCAGGAAAACGCCGGACGCGTACATGCCGCAGCAATTTTCCAATCCGGCCAACCCCGAAATTCATCGCCGGACCACGGCCGAGGAGATTTGGCAAGATTCCGACGGCATGGTTGATGCCATCGTCGCCGGCGTCGGCACCGGCGGCACCCTGACCGGGGTGGCCGAGGTCATCAAGGCACGCAAACCGGAGGTCAAGGTGTTCGCGGTCGAACCGGAGGACAGCGCCGTCATTTCGGGCGGGCTTCCGGGCGCCCACAAAATCCAGGGAATCGGCGCCGGTTTCATCCCGGATAACCTGAATGTCGATATCATCGACGAGGTGATCACGATCAGCAACCATTCGTCGTTCCTCAATGCCCGGCGCGCCGCCGAGTTGGAGGGCATGCCGGTTGGCATTTCCTCGGGCGCCGCCATCGCCGCCGCATTGGAAGTCGGAAGCCGGCCTGAAATGGAAGGCAAGATGATCGTCACCATTCTGCCGTCCTTCGCCGAACGTTATCTTTCGACCGCCTTGTTCGAGGTTTATACGGCCGGTATAGCCGCCGAATAATTCACCATCAATATGAGGTAACGGTCTTAGCCCCGGTGCTATCGACATGAACGCGTTCCGATGCCATCGGCCCGCCTTCGAGCAATCGCTCGGCCAGCCAATCGGCGGCAACGGTGTGCGGGTTTTCGCCGGCCACCACCGATGCGGATTGCCATAGCCCGTGCCGCGCGCCTTCATAGACGATCAGTTTTTTCGGGCTCTTGATGCGTTCCATCAGATCATAGGTATGTTCGATGGGGCTTAATTCATCGTCGCTGCCGGCCACGGTCAGCACCGGACAGATGATATCGCCGGCGATTCCGCGCAGATCGATGGTCTTGGCGAACGCGTCGAATTCAGCCTCGTCGGCGTAGCCCGCCATATACATGAAGCGCATTTTGAATGTTGGCGAAGCCAGGTTGAATATGGTGTTGCAGCCGGGCTCGTGACAGACGGCGGCGAGGACGCAGGCTTTCATGCGCTCGCCAAGGGCAGCGGCGGCAACGGCGCCGAAATAGCTGCCGAAACTTGTCCCCCTGAAACCAAGTCTGTCACCGTCGATTTCGGGGCGAGCCTCTAGCCAATCGTAGGCGGTGGCAACAGCATCACCATGATTGCCGGCCGTCACCAGCACCCGGCGCGTAAAGCATTCCCCCTGCCCCGGCCCGTCCAGGGCAAGCACCGCGACACCCCGCTCCAACGACCTATCGCCATAGATGGAGACCGCCGATTCCTTGCATCCGTCCATGCCTTGCGAGGTGACGATACAGGGGAAGCTTTCGCCGTCCTTCGGCGCCTGCGGAAGATGCAGGTAGGCCGGCAGGAACTGATCCCCAAACGGGATTTCGACGCGCTCGATGGGCCTCGTCGCAAAGGCGATGAACTTGGCGAAACAGGCGTTCATCTTTTCATCCAGTTCGAGCAGCCAATCGGTGGCGGTGTGGATCGGCCAGCGCGCCGTCGCCCACAGTAACGCCGCGACAAAATAACTTTCGCGCGCCGAAACCAGATTGCCGGCCTCTTCGGCGGCCTTGGCCTTGGCTTCCCGGCGGCGTGCCTGGATGGCAAACTCGCGGTCGATATCGGCATATTTCTTGATGCGCGCCGCCACGCCGCGAAACTCGGCGGCGGCCTCGACACCGCCCGGTGCGCTCATATAGGCGACGCGCGCCTGATCCCACTCAACTCCGACGGTGCCGATCACCGTATCGATCAGCCAGCGCTGTTCCTCGTAGCGGCGGACGCGTGGCGCATCTTGGTGAGACATGGTTCCCTCCCCCTAAACTTACATTTTCAAAAGTTTTTTGGCATTACCGTTGAGCAGCTTGATGCGGTCTTCGCGGCCCAAGGGCACTTGTTCCATCCACTCGGTGCCGGGCGCATTTTCGATATAGGGCCAATCGACTGAAAACAAGATGCGGTCGGTGCCCATTTCCATGACGCTACAAAGAAGCGCCGCATCGGAAAAATTGCCACTGGTGGTGATATGGAAATGCTCGCAAAATATCTCCTTGAACTGCAGTGGCTCAAACCCCGGCGCGCCCATCTTGGTCAAGGTGTGATTGATGCGCCACAGCAGGAACGGCAGCCCTTCACCCATATGGCCGAGAATGATTTTAAGATTGGGGTATTTCTTGAAGACACCACTCAAGACCAGCCTGAGGCCCGCCGTCGCGGTTTCCATGGTAAAGCCCCAGCCGGGCCCAAGGATTTGCGGATATTCCTTGGCATAGTCCTTCAAATAAATCTCGACCAGCGTCGGATGCGGCGGCGCCGGGTGGACATAGATGGGAACGTCCAAGGCCTCGGCCCGTTCGAATATGGGCCAGAAACGTTTGTCATCGATAAAGGTCAGCTCGGTTAGCCCATGCACCATGGCACCCTTGAAGCCATGGATATTGACGCAACGTTCCAGCTCGTCCGCCGAGCCTTTTGGATCAGGCGTCGGCAAGGTGGCGAAGGCGGAAAAACGGTCTGGCTTGGTGCCTACGAATTCAGCCAGCCGGTCGTTGACGTTGCGGGCAAGCTCGACACCGGCTTCGGCGCCGAAAGCCTGGGCGCCCGGCGGGCAATGGGACAGAACCTGGATGTCGATGCCGGCTTCGTCCATTTCCTTGACGCGCACATCGGCAAGGTCCGACAGGCGTTCGCGGTACGGATTGGGGCCGGGGCCCATTTTTTCGTCCACTTCGGCGTCCAGATAATGTTCCTCGATGGCAATGACTTGAATATCTTCGTTTGTCGCCATGATCGCTTCCTCCCCTATTTTGATGGGATCAGCAGAACATATTTAACGGCTAAAAAAAAGTAAGTGATCCAGCGGCACTTGACCGAGATCATTCGCACCTGCGCCGCTCCATGGCATGGCTAGGCGTCGGGCGTATCAGGCCGGCAACCGCCCACAACAGGAAAGGGTCAACACGATGATTATCGATCTGGAACATCATTTCCGTCTGGCGCGCGAAGGCGCCGACAGTTTCGTCAGCCGCCGCTGGACCGAAGATGGCCAGGTGGAATATTCGCAGGGCAATTCCGGCGCCGACCTGGCCGATCACCTGACATTCATGGACGGCGCCGGGATTGATATGGCGGTGCTGAGCGGCAATCTCGGCAATGCACCCTTGGACACGGTCAGGCGCTGGAATGATACCTGTGCCAGCGCGGTCAACGATTATCCCGACCGCTTCGCCGGTTTCGCCTGCACGCATCCGCTCGGCGGCGACCCGGCGTTCGAGGAACTGGAACGCGCCGTCAAGGAATTGGGCATGAAAGGCGTCCACATCAACGCCCGCCCGGGTGGCTTGAACCTGGATTCGCGGGAGCTGTGGCCGTTCTACGAAAAGGCCGCCGAATTGGGTATCCCCGTCGACATCCACGTCGAAACCCTGCCCGAAGGGTACGACATGCTGCATGCGCCATGGTTTCTGTACTATGTGATCGCCCGGGAATTTGACATCATGAACCAGCTCTTCCGGATTTGCTTCGGCGGCGTGCTGGAGGATTTCCCCGATCTGAAGATCATCGTCAATCATTTCGGCGGCGGTGTTGCCGGCGTCATCGAACGCATGGACTATTATGTCGAACTGTTCGAAGACGATGTCTATCGGGAGGCGCCATTGATCAGCCGGCCCTGGCGGGATTATTTCGACAAGCTTTATTTCAATATGGCCGGACGCGGACCCGGTATCGGCGCGATCAAATGCGCGCTTACCTGCATCGCTCCGGATAAACTGATGTTTGGCAGTGACTGGCCGCCCAACTTCGAAAGCGATGCCGCCGGCTGCAAGGCATATATCGAGGAAATCCGCGCCCTCGACCTTCCCGAAGGCGATATCGAAGCCATGCTCGGCGGCAACGCGGCCCGCCTGTTGGATATTCCCATGCATTAATTGCATCGCCGCTTCACCGCCGTAACAACACACGGCTTGCAGTCCGGGATGAAAAACCGGAAGCTGGGCGATAGCAAAGTATCAAGCTTCGGGAGCCGCCGATGATTTTTGAATTCCGCGCTTATGCAGTGATATTGCGATGCGCCTGAATCTCGGTTGCGGTGACGCCAAACTGGAAGGCTGGGTCAATGTCGACCGATTGCCGACCTTCGAGCCCGATGTGGTCCACGATTTGGAACAAACGCCGTGGCCCTTCGAAGACGATAGCTGCAGCGAGGTTCTGCTCAATCACGTATTGGAACATATCGGTCAGGCCACCGATATATTCCTGTCGATCATGAGGGAGCTGTACCGGGTTTCGGAAGCCGGCGCGACGGTCCGTATCCACGTGCCGCATCCGCGCCATGATGATTTCATCAACGACCCCACCCATGTGCGGCCGATCACCCCGGAAACCCTGGCCATGTTCGATCTGGATACCAACAAGCAATGGCAGGAATCGGACGCCGCGAATACCCGCTTGGCGATGTATACGGAAACGGATTTCAAGATGACCGATGCCAGGGCGATTCCAGATCCCCGGTTTCTGGGCGAAGACGGCAAGCCGACCGTAACCATCGAGGAGCTTCTCGAAACAGCCAAGATCGAACTCAATGTCATCAAGGAATACCACATCACGCTGGTGGTGAGAAAATAGCGGCGACACAAAGAGAGAAATAATATGGGACGCGGCGTTCGAAGGGTCGTCACCGGCCACGACGCCGACGGCAAGGCCTTCATCCTGATCGGTGCGGATGTGCCTTGGAAGCCGGCACATTGACCCGGTGATGCTTGGGCGTGCCCTACGAAACCCCGATAAGCGGTAATTGTTCGAACAGGAGCCCGGCGCCGATGCCGATGGAAACGAGCCCGAGCCCGGCGGTCAATCCGTTATAGGCCCAGGTCAGGCGCAACGACGTTAAACGCAACGGGATGGCTATGGTGCCCGACAAGGCGGCCATGCCGAGCAACGAGCCGAGCCCGAACAGCGCCATATAGGCGAACCCGAACTTAGCCGAGCCGATACCGCCGAGGGTCAGCAGCACCAACGCCGCCGAGCCGGCCAGGCCGTGCACCGTGCCCACCAAGAGGGCACGCCGGGTGAGGGCGCCGGCGTGCCTGTGCGCATGCACCGAGCCGGCGTGATCGCCCTCGCCGGCATGGGAATGGGCATGGAAATGAACCATGCGCCCGTGCCGGTGCCGGTGGAAATGCACGCGGTCGCGGATCATGCGCCGGAGCACGCCGGCGCCCAAGATAATCAGCATGATGCCGACCACTGATTCCAGGGCAGCCGCGATGCGTTCGGGCACGGCCGCATCGAGTAAAAGGACGATACCGCCGACGGCAAAGATCGTAAGGGTGTGGCCGATCCCCCAGGCAAGCCCGAGACGGACCGTTTGCTTAACGCCGCGGCTGCCGGTGGCCAGCGCCGCAACGGCGGCGACATGGTCGGCTTCGAGGGCATGCCTCATACCGATCAGAAAACCAGTTAGAACGATAGTCAGCATGATCATTTCCGGGTGCCGGTGCGTTGGCGCCACTGGAGCAACGCCCCGCGCCAAAGTCAAGGAGAAGATAGGGGTCAGGCGCGATCAGCCCGCTATTGGGCGAGCTCTTGAGCAACAAGACCCTGGCCAAGGGACTGTTACGCCATTTTGTTCATAGGTATGATAATCCCGGTCAAATGGTGCCGATGGCCGGATCGGGCCCTACCGCCATTCGTCGATCGAAACCATCCCGCGGTAGAGCCCGGCGAACATAAAGCACGCGGGTTGGCTTTCGCCGCCGGTCACCACGATGTTGATTTCATCGGGCTCGAATGCGGAAATCATCTCGTCCGGCTGTGCCTTGAGGCGGGTCGCATAGGGCTCGGTGCCGGCGACCGCCCAGGGCTTGTGCAGGGTGTTGGCAAATTGGTCATCCCAATATTCCTGGGCCGGCACTTTGGCGTTCTCGGAACACCATTCGATCAGCTTTTCCTTAGTGTCGAAGCCGAGCTTGACGAAATCCTCGGCGGCGATCGGGTCCATCACGATCAGCGGTGGGCAGTACACTTCGCTCGCCGTCAGACAACGCCGAAACCTTTCCTGCCAGTGGTCGCGCGGGCCGTAGTAGGACTGCTTGTACCAACCGCCGAGGAACACAGCGGCCGTGCTGTCGTCCGGCTTGAAGCCTTTTTGCACGTGCAGCGGTACCCATGGGCTGCGTTCTTCGGCTTCCGGGAATGTAAAGGAATAGGAAAGCCCGTTGCCGACCGAGCCCATATAGGTTTCGCCGGGCACCGATCCGCCTTGGCCATTTTGGCTTGCCAGAGAGTAGGCGCGGCCGATGGTCGAGTTGGCGTGGTTATAGGGCCCGAGCGCGCCGAGCCCGTCATTCATGCCGATCTCGCCCCGGATCGGCCCGTTGATCACCGACATCGTGGAAAACGACGTGGTGCTGCTCGAACGCGCGGTGATGCCGCTTGCCACCAAGGCAAGGATCACCGGCAAATATTCCGGCTTGGCGCCGGCCATCACCGCGTTGACCGCCACTTTCTCGACGGTGACCTCCCAAAACTCGCGGAACGCGGCGGGCCGCAATTTGCCGACCACCTCGTCCGGCGTGCGGGCAGTGCCCTTGAGCATCGCCTCGACCCGTTCCTCGGTCGGCAGGACGATTGGAAATTTGTCGGTCCAGTTGTTACCCAGGAACAATTGATGCAGATTTTCCTCGGAGTCCGGCTCTAGAAGGCGCGGCGTCGAGCGTTCGAAAGTGAGGCCCGTGATATCGTCGCCGGTGAGCGGCCCCGTCAGTCCCTCGATGACTTCTTGAACGAATGGCCGCCCCGAAACCGGATCTTCGCCCTCGATATAGGCGCGCAGATCGGCCGCGTCCTTGCCGACGATCGGTTGCGGCACGAAAGCCTGGCGGGTCGTCGGCATGCCGTTGGTGCGCGCCGTCATCATGGCGAGGCGTTCGAATACATGAGTATGCACGGCGATCGTCGGAACGCCGGCTTCTTCCAGTGACATTGCCATCCCGACGACCGTCGGGCTGCAACTGCTTCACAATCCAACGCCCAGGATGGCCGCGTCGCCGTCGGCTTCGATATTGGCGCGCATCTCCGGATCGTCGACCCAGCTTTCGCGCGGTGTGATGATTTTGGTGTTGACCGCCGGCAGATGGATCGAAAACCAATCCTTCATCTCGTCCATGAAGATTTCCGAATTGTCGAACAGGCAATCGACCAAATAGACATTCTTGCCGTCGAGGCCACCGAGCCTGGGCGCCAATCGCTTGCCTTCGACTTTGGGCGGATATCCTCTCGGGTCGTGAACGTTGAGAAGTTGTGCCATTTTCCCATCCTTCCGATATGCGGACTATCGCCGGCGTCTCTGATTATTCTTACCCAGACCAAATTCCGCTCGTCAAGTACCGGTCGGTTTGCGCGCCAATCGATTCTTGACTAATATCAAACTACATGAGGCCTTCACTATGAAGGCCTCGTCAATGAAACCAGGGAGAGTTGATCATGTCTCAAATTTCGAACAAGTATTTGCGCGCCGCTGTCGGCGGGATGCTGGTGGTCGGCGTGACGCTCGCGGCCGGAACCCAGCAATCCCAGGCACAAGTTAAGTGGCCCAAATATTTCAGCGTCATTACGCCGATAGTCGGCTCGTCAAACCATTCTCTCGGCGTCGCCTGGTCGACCGCGTTCAGCGCCGACACCGGGGTACGCGTGCGCATCCTGCCGACCTCGAGCGGCTATGCCCGCACCGAATGGCTCAATATCAATCAAGGCCGTCTGACCGTCTATCAACCGTCGGACTTTTACGATCAGATGGACTCGGTCGAGGGCTACGCCAAGCGGACAGCCGGCCCGAGCGACACGTGCGCCATGTTTGTCCTGTCCGTAACGCCGTGGGGTTACATGGTGCGGGGCGATTCAAAGATCAAAACCGTCGACGATATCAAGTCCTCGACCAAGGCCGTGTTTTATTCCGGCTCGACCTTTATCTCGAACGGCATGCGGGCCTTGTTGGTGCTGGCGGGGGTCAAGGAATCCGAAGTCCAAAAGGTTGAGGTGGGCGGCTACGGCGCCAACACCAAGGTTGTCACCGAGGGACGCGGCGAAGTCAGCTTCACCTCGCCGGTTTCGGGGACCAGCTATGCCGCCGAGGCGACGCCCAACAGCATCCGCTGGCTCAACGTGCCGGCCAATCATAAAAACTTTGCCGCCTACCGCGAGTTGTCGGCCGGCTACGTGCTCACCAAGGCAAAATCAGGCGTAAAGACCGCCATCGGCGTCTCCATGGACCACGCCTTCCAAAGCTATCACGTGCGCGGCAACGAAGATGCGGACTTCGTCTACAACCTGGCCAAATGGATGGATCAAAATCACGACAAGTATAAGAAAAAATTCCGCCACGCGCCGATGATGTCCTTGGTCAGCCTCAAGGCTTATCTCGCTGCTGGTATCCTGGAGCCCTTCCACCCCGGCACCATCCGCTACCTTAAGGAAATAGGCATTTGGACGGCGGCCCATCAAAAACGCAACGATACCATCGTTCGTCTGATGAAAAACCGGATCAAGGTGTTCAATGGGGCGATGGACGCTGCCTACGGCGCCAAAGTCCTGACCGATACACCCAACGACAAGTGGAAGGCATTCCTTGCGGATTATAAGAAAAAGAACGGCGTCACCATGAAGTTTTCCAAGGAACTCGAAGCGGCGTTGAAATAGAATATCCTGCCGAAGGGGCGGTGGCGGCAATGTCCGTGACCGCCCCCGGCGGGGCAATTACACATGACCGACGGAATTCGCGACCAACAGGGCGCCAATATAGAACCTGACGCCGATGTTGCGGCCAAGGTGCCCAAGAAATTCATCGATCAGACGACACGACGCTATCGAAACCTGCCGATGGCGGTGCGCATCTATATTCTGGCGGCATCCTTCAGCGGCGTCGCGTCGGCGGTCTATTACATCTTCCTGCCCTCGCCGCCGCTGGACCTCACCTATTACTTCTTCCTCATGGCCATGTACCTGCCGATGGCCTACCTGTTGCTGCCGGCGCACAAGGGCGAGACCACCGCCGGGTGGTTGAGTTACCTGCCGGCCCTCGCCGTCCTCGCCATTACCCTTTATCTTTCCACCCAAGGGCGGAACATGACTTTCCAATCGTGGGTGCCGCCCACCGATTGGCAGTTCGCCCTCGCCGTCGCCCTGTTCGCGCTGGTGATTGAGGCGGGACGGCGGTCCGGCGGCATGATTTTCACTTCCATTGTTTTGTTTTTCGGCCTCTATCCTGTCTTCGCCCATAACATGCCGGGTATTTTCTGGGGGCCGCCTTTCCCCATTTCCAGGACTATCGGCTTCAATATCTATTCGGGCGATGCGCTGCTCGGCATCGTCACCCGCGTCGTCGGCGAAGTGCTCATTGGTTTTCTTATCATGGCGGCGCTATTGGTGGCCACGGGAGCGGCGGATTTCTTCCTCAAACTCGCCCTCGGCCTGATGGGCACGGCGCGTGGCGGGCCGGCCAAGGTGGCGGTGCTGGCCTCCGGTTTTTTCGGCAGCCTGAGCGGAAGCATTTTCGGCAATGTGGTGGGCACCGGATCGGTCACCATCCCTTCCATGAAGCGTTCCGGCTTTCCCGCCCACTATGCCGGCGCCTTGGAGGCCTGCGCCTCGACGGGTGGTATGCTGATGCCGCCGGTGATGGGGGCCGTCGCCTTCATCATGGCCGACTTCACCAATACCGAATACGCGGTGATCGTGATCGCCGCCGCCATCCCCAGCCTGCTTTACTATTACGGCCTCTATTGCCATGTGGATGCATACGCCGCCAAGGCCGGTTTAGCCGGCCTGCCGCGCGAAGAACTGCCGTCCTTGAAGCAGACCATGAAGGACGGCTGGCCGTTCATCGCGGTGCTGTTGTTTTTGATCTGGGGCCTGGTGTTCATGCGCTGGGAA
The DNA here is from genome assembly GCA_002687515.1 of Rhodospirillaceae bacterium. Lineage (GTDB taxonomy): Bacteria > Pseudomonadota > Alphaproteobacteria > Rhodospirillales > UBA2165. The sequence goes on along the minus strand of NZAK01000151.1, from coordinate 4,334 downwards.
CGGCTGACGCCCTTCTATGCCTCGGCGCTGTTGCTGGCGCTCACCTTCGCAAAAAAGAGCCTGCGGCTCGACCGCCAGCAAATGCTCGACGTGCTGTTCGAGATCGGCAAATTGCTGAGCCAGACCATGGCGCTCCTGCTGCCCACCAGTTTTATTCTGGGCGGCATGATGGGCACCGGCGTGGCGCCGGTGATTACCGCGGAGCTGATGCGCCTCGGCGGGGAGAATGTTGCCCTGGTGCTGGGCATCGGCGTCCTCATATGCATCATCTTCGGCATGATGGGAATGCTGATCGCGGCGTACCTGATGCTGGCGTTGACCCTGGCGCCGGCGCTGGAACAGATCGCCGGGCTGAACACCTTGGCGGTGCATCTGTTCATTGCCTATTACGCGATGCTGGCGGCCATCACCCCGCCGATTGCGCTGGCCGCCTTCATCGCCTCACGCATAAGCGATTCGGACCCGATGCGAACCAGCTGGCACGCCGCCCGGCTCGGCATCGTGCTCTATTTCATCCCCTTCTTCTTCCTTTTCGAGCCGGCGCTCATCTTCCAGGGCGAACTGCACCTGACGGTCATTTGGCTGTTTTTCAATATTATCGCCGTCTTGTTGATTGCCGGCGCGTCGGAAGGGAGGCTCTATGGCTTCGGCCTGTTGCGCAACTGGGCGCGGCTGCCTTTGTTCGCCGCTGCCCTGCTGATCGGCTTTCCCGAGTGGCAATCGACGGTAGCCGGGTTCATCGTCGTCGCAGCCTTGATACTTCTCCGCACCTATTCCGGGGCGCCGGCTGCCGAGGCCCGGTAAGCGGGCCGCCGCTGCGACCTTATGGACCTGACGAGTTCCCAGATTCCTGCTGTTTGTCTTCGACGAAAGACTTGAAGTCGAGATCGGCGTTGATGATGTCGTCCATCAGGAAAAATACCAATTCCGATTTCAGTTTTTTCCCGGCCAGGGGATTGTCGTCGGCCACCGACGCCAGGTTCAAAATCGATTCCATTTTACGGTCCAGGGCGCGATGATGTTCTACATGTTTTTTAACGTCGGGATAGCCGACCTTGGTGAGCAAGGCCTCTTCCCGGGCAAAATGCTGTTTCGCGAAATTGACCAGATCCGGTGTCAGCTTGGCGCACTCGTCGCTGTGCTCGCCGTCAATGACGGCGATGATGTCATTGATCCGCCGCAGCAGTTGTTTATGGTCCCGGTCGAGAACTTCGCATTCCATCTCGAATGATGGAGAAAGTTCAACCATTTTTCGTTCCTTCCCAACGTCCGCTTTTGCGCATCCGTAGCCGTCCGATATACGGCGTGGAAATAGTCAAGCTATTCGGCCGCCTCAACGCGGTGGGGCCCGGTTTGCGCCTTGGCCTTCGCGTCCGGCGATTTTAGCGCGTCCTTATCCGCCCCGGCAACATTTAGATCGTCCGCTCCTGGAACATCGCCGCCTTCGCCGATCAGGAACACGAAGCAATGGGCCGGATTGATATACGCCATGACGCGATGCGCCAATTCCGGCGCGAAATCCTTGTGCACGCGAACGAAAAATTCCTGGCCGCCACCGGCATCGGTCCGGGTAGCGACCCTGACGACGCTGCTATGCCCGAGCAGGTGCGTTGATCGCACATCGACCGGCACGCCAACCTCACCCTCGCCGCTTTCCAGCACGATGCCTTCGGGACGGATCAATACCTGCACCGTTTCGCCATCGGCCGCAGCGCCGGCATCGACGGCGCCGAAAGGCGTTTCAACCTTGGCGCCCTCGACCACGCCCTCAACCGTATTCATCAAGCCAAACAGGCGGGCGACGAATTCATCGCGCGGATGATAATAGATTTCGTGCGGGTTACCGGTTTGCAGGATACGGCCGTTGCGGCCGAGGATCTTGATCCAGTCGGCCATGTACATGGCTTCCTCGGGATCGTGGGTGACCATCAAGGTGGCAACGCCGCTGGCCCTCAGAACCTCCAACGTATCTTCGCGGATTTGGGTGCGCATGTTGGTGTCGAGGCCCGAAAACGGTTCATCGAGCAGCAGCAATCTAGGCTCCGGCGCCAGGGCGCGGGCCAACGCCACCCTTTGCTGCATGCCGCCAGACAGCATATGTGGATAGGCTTCGGCGTGTCCGGCCATATGAACCTGATCGAGCATTTCCATGGCCCGCGTCCGCGCCTTGCGCTTGGCCATTCCCGACAGCCCGAAGCAAACATTACCGAGCACATTCAGATGCGGGAACAGGGCATAATCCTGAAACATCAATCCGATGTGGCGGTGTTCGGGCGCCGTGTGCAACTCGGCCGCGGCGACCGTCACGTCATTGATGACGATACTGCCTTCTTGCAATGTTTCGAGCCCGGCGGCCAGGCGCAGCAGCGTCGATTTACCACAGCCCGACGGCCCCAGAAGGCAAACCAGTTCGCCGCCGGGGATCACCAGGGAAACATTGTTCAATACCCGGTTGTTGCCGTAGGCGTGCGAAACGCCGTGGATATGCAGGCCTTCCATCAGCTTTCCACCACGCCGGCGGGCGCACCGTTATGACCGCTGGCATGCAAACTGCCATGTCCGGGCCGCGAGCGCGTGATTACCAGGCTCAACAGGATCACCGGCAAGATACCGAAGCCGACGATGGCCAGCGCCGCCGGCGCCGCCTCACCCAATTGTTCGTCCGATGCAAACTGGTGAACGAATGTGGCCATCGTGTGAAAATCAAACGGCCTCAGGACTACGGTCAGGGGGAGTTCCTTCATGGCATCGACAAAGACCAGGATAACCGCCGTCAAAAGTCCGGTTCTTATCAACGGCAAGTGCACGCGGCTGAGCGTGCTGAATGCGCCGTGGCCGAGGCTGCGCGCCGCGCCATCCATGCTCGGCGTTACCTTGGCGAGGCTCGCCTCGACGCTGCCGAATGAAAGGGCGAGAAAACGCACAAGGTATCCGTAGGTCAGCGCCACGATGGTGCCGCTTAACAGCAACCCGGTCGAAATGCCAAATTTCTCGCGCATGAACCCATCAATGCCATTGTCTACCGCGCCCAAGGTCGCCAAGACGCCAACCGCCAGTACGGACCCGGGCACGGCATACCCCAAGCTGGACATGCGGACCAAACCCGCAAGCAGTTTCTCTTTTCGCAGCCTCACGGTATAGGCCATGAAAACCCCGATGACGACGGCCAGCACCGCAGCCAAGGTCGACAACATGACGCTGTTGCCGGCATACCGCAACATTTCCGGCATGATCGACGGCTCGTAGTGAATGACTGAATAACCGGCCAGCACCGCCGCCGGGACCGCGAAACCAAGCACCACCGGCAATGTGCAGGCGGCAACCGCCAGCCAGCGGGTAATGCCGCCCAGCCGGTATCCGGGCAATGCCTTGTATTTGGTCGTGGTATGATGGAACCGCCTGTCGCGGCGCGCGAAACGTTCGGCCAGAATTAGGACGATCACGAAGGAAAGCAGAGTCAATGCGAGCTGCGCGGCGCCGGTGATGTTGTTCATGTTCAGCCAGACGTCGTAAATACCCAATGTGAAGGTGCTGACGGCGAAAAAATCGACGGTGCCGAAATCATTAAGGGTTTCCATCAGGACCAGCGAAACGCCGATGACGATGGCCGGGCGCGCCAGCGGAATGGCCACCGAAAAAAAACTGCGCCATGGGCCGCGCCCCAAAACCCGGCTGGCTTCGAGCACGCACACCGATTGTTCCATGAATGCGGCGCGCGATAACAGGTAGACGTAAGGATAGAGGACCAGGGTCATCATCGAAACGGCGCCGCCGAGGGATCGGATTTCCGGAAACCAATAGTCTTGTTTGGAGGTCCAGCCGAAAGTATCGCGCAGCATTTCCTGAAGCGGACCGGCAAATTCCAGAATGTCGGTGTAGACATAGGCGATGACATAGGCCGGCATCGCCAGCGGCAACAAAAGCGCCCATTCGAATACCGGCTTGAACGGAAACCGGCACATGCTGACCAGCCAGGCGGTACCGACCCCGATAATCGCGGTGCCGGCGCCGACGCCTATCATTAGCATCAAGGTTTGCGATATGTAGAGTGGCAGGACCGTCGATGCCAAATGCGCCCAGATGCTCTCGCTCGGCATCAGCGCGATCCATATCACCGCGCCAATCGGCAAAAAAGCCATCACACCGATTAAAGCGGTGCCGATGGTCCAGCCGTTGAACCATGACCACGCCGCCGTCCTCGCGGGTATCGCCATTTGGACGCTAGTGGTCTGTATCATCTAATTTGCACCCCTACGACGGCGCTGCAAGGTTTCCGGCGAGGAGCGCGCCGCGCCGTGGTGCCAATCCACCACAAGTGGCGCGCCCACGGACAT
>NZAK01000150.1 GCA_002687515.1 Rhodospirillaceae bacterium | reverse complement strand
AGCAGAAAGCTTACCACTGGCGGAGTTTTACTCCGGCCTGCAACCACACTATCTGGCCGCTTCTCAGTGGTGGATTATTGCTCCGGCGTTCTCACCCGGTCGTTGGCGGCGATGATTTCCCGGTTAAGGGTTTCCAGCCCGCGTAAAGCGGGACCGTCATCGATGCGTACCGCGCGGTCGATTTCCACCGGTTTGGCGCCGGTATCGGCCAGCCGATCGGCGATCGCCAGGTTGCTGCGATAAGCGGCGACGGTTGATCGAATGCTGGTCAGCGCCTGCCGTTCGGCGCTGTTGACGCCGAGCGCCTGATATCCGTCCAAGGCGCGGAAGGCGGCGGCCATTCCGGTTTTGATCGGTTGCAGAAGCGCATGATCGTGGCGCAGCACAAAATTCTTGAAATTGTGGATCATGCCGCCGTAACCGATGGCGCGGCGGAAATCGGAGATAAATAGCGGTTTGTTGCGGATGCTGGTGATCAATTTCCTTTGCTGCGTCAATTGGCTGTCCAGGGCATTAAGTCCGGTAAGGGCCGGCCCGTCATCCACCTTGACCGCCCGGTCGATGGCGCCGGGGCTTTCACCCCGGCCGATCAGCCTTTCCGCCGTCGCCAATGCACCGGCATAGGCATCCAATACGCCCGCGATATCGGTGAGCGCTTTCTCCTCGATCGCGCCGACGCCGAGAGAACGGTATTGGGCGATGATCGCCCGCGCCCCACCCAGCTTGGTATCGGCGATGCGTTTGAGCCCGGCGTCCTTCCTCAGAACATAATTCTTGAAGCTGTGAATTATGCCGCCATAGCCGAGCTCCCGGCGCAGCGCGTTTACCGCGCGTACCTTTTCCGAACGCCCGGCCTGGAAGGTCATCCATTTGGCTTCGATGCCGCGCACATTGTTCAGGGTGATATATTCGGCCGACACGATCAGCGCGCCGGTGGCGGCCAACAGGACAATAAACGCTAGCGCGATGGCTTTGAGGCTCAATTGCTTCATTTACCGAATTTGGGACAATGGGGCCGGCTCGATGTCCATTCCGGCCGATAACTAATCTTGGGCCTGGAATGGCGGAACTCAAGTCAAACCCACAATTATTGGGAGCCGAATGTAGTCTGATCCCACAGTTCTTTCAACCGCGCGCAAATTTCGATTTATTCGCCGTTGCTTTCGGGTTTTAATCAAAAAAAACCGCTCGATTTGACCAATTTATTCAGCACCGAAATGCAGGGAGGCACCGATGCTCGGCAAAATGATGGATAGCCAACTGACGATCAATTCGCTGATCGACTTCGCCGTCAAATTTCATGGCACCACCGAAATCGTTTCGCGCTCGGTCGAAGGGCCGATCCACCGCTACACTTATGCCGACTGTTATCGGCGTATCGGCAGGTTGGCGGGTGCGCTCGCCGCCCTCGGCGTTGGCGATGGCGATCGGGTGGCCACCCTGGCCTGGAACGGCTACCGCCATTTCGAATTGTATTTCGCGGTTTCCGGCATGGGCGCCGTCTGCCACACCATCAATCCGCGCCTGTTCGGCGAACAGATCGCGTTCATCGTCAATCACGCCAAGGACAAGCTGGTATTCGTCGATCTGACCTTCGTGCCGGTCCTCGAGGCGTTGGCCGGCAGGATCGACGGCGTCGAGAATATCATCGTCATGACCGATGAAGAGCACATGCCGGAAACCTCGCTCTCCGGCGTCCTCTGTTACGAAAACCTGCTGGCCGTCGAAGCCGAGGATTTCGGCTGGCCGGAACTGGACGAAAACACCGCCTCGTCCCTCTGCTACAGTTCCGGCACCACCGGCAATCCGAAGGGGGTTTTATATTCGCACCGCTCGACCGTATTGCATTCCTTCGCCATCTGCGGCGCCGACGCGATGGCCATTTCGGCGCGCGACAGCATCCTGCCGGTGGTGCCCATGTTCCACGTCAACGCCTGGGGCATCCCCTATGCCTGCGCCATGGCCGGGTCCAAGCTGGTGCTGCCCGGTGCCGGCATGGACGGCGCCTCGCTGCACGAACTGATGGAAGCCGAGGGCGTTACCCTGACCGCCGGGGTGCCCACCATCTGGCTTGGCCTCCTGCAATATATGAAGGAAAGCGGGCTCCAATTGCCGGAGCTCGAGAGGACCATCGTCGGCGGCGCGGCACCGCCGCCATCGATGATCGAAAGCTTCGAGAACGATTTCGGCGTCGATTTCCTGCATGGCTGGGGGATGACCGAGACCAGCCCGGTCTGCACCGTCGGCGCCCTCAAGGGCAATATGCGCGGCCTCGATACCGCCGCCAAGCAGGCGATCAAGGTAAAGCAGGGCAAGCCGCTTTACGGCGTCGATATGAAAATCGTCGGCGACGACGGCCTGCCCTTGCCCCATGACGGCGAGGCCTTCGGCGAATTATGCGTCAAGGGGCCCTGGGTCAACGGCGAATATTTCGAAGACGCCGAAGCCACCGGCGCGGCCTTCGATGCGGACGGCTTTTTCCGCACCGGCGACGTCTCGACCATCGATAGCGATGGCTATATGCAGATCGTCGACCGTTCCAAGGATGTCATCAAATCGGGCGGCGAATGGATCAGCTCGATCGAATTGGAGAACCTGGCGGTCGGCCACGCCGACGTGGCCGAGGCCGCGGTGATCGGTATCGTCCACCAAAAATGGGGCGAACGCCCGCTTCTGATTTGCGTGCCGAGGGAAGGCGCCGAGCCGGCGGCGGCCGATATCCTGGCCCTGTTTGACGGCAAGGTGGCCAAGATGTGCATTCCCGATGCGGTCGAATTCGTCGGCGAACTGCCGCACACGGCCACCGGCAAAATCCTCAAGACCAAGCTCAGGGAGGATTTCAAGGATTACAGCCTGCCGGCTTGACCGGCGTGGCCGGGGCTAGCCGATCAGCGCGCCGATGGTTTGGTTTTCGGCGAAGTGGGCGCGCGCCTGGTCCTGGAGATGCTCCGGCCAATGGCCCGGAATGATCCCGGTGGCGCCGCTAAATTCGACTTGTTGGTAGCCGCCGCCGTCCTGCTTGCGCATCGCCCAGAAACCTTCGAAGGCGGAAACCTTGCCGAAGAATTCGTGCACCGCCAAGGTCACGCCCGGATGCAGTTCCTCGCCGTTTGGTGTGGTCACATAATCGGCGCTGGTGTTGGCGCGCAGAAATTCCATATCGCATTGGTGGGCCTGCAATTCCAGATCATCGCCGCACATGATGCCGCCGGGGGAAAGCAGGCGGTGGCATGCGCCGATGTCGAAGTTTGCATCGTCATAGAAGTGGCCGCCATCGACATAGATGAGATGGAATTGCTTATCGCCGAGCAGCGGCAGGGCGGCGCGGCTGGTGGCCCGCATTTCGATCACCGAAACATTGTCCTTTTTTCCGGTGACCGCCGCATTGTGCCGGAAAATCTCGTAGGCGATCTGGCTTTCGAGGGCCTGTTGCACGCCTGGTTTATATTGCCCGGCGCCGCTATCGCCCCACGGATCGATGCACAGGATTTCGCAACCCTTGCGGTAGAGCCGTTCGGCCGCGGCCGCCCAGGTCAGCAGGGATGCGCCCATATATGATCCGATTTCCAGGATTCGCAGCGGCGGCGGCGTATCACCCAAAGATTTACCGAGAATATCGACGCAGGCCGACATATAGACCTGGCGCGCCGGCGCGTGGGCGCTGTGAATGGCGCTTTCGCCGAAGACATGGGGTTTGGCCGCGAAATCGTCCCGCAATTGCTGAATATCGATGTTGCCGGGCTCGATGCGAAGCGCCCTGAGGTGGGCATAACCGGCATCGTTGATCCGCCCGATGCTGTAATTGGCGGTCGCCAGGTTGGCCCAATAATCCACATTGCCCGGCGCGATGAACAAGGCCCGCTCGAAATGGCCGACGGCTTCTTCCTTGCGGCCGGCGCCCAGGCACAAAAGCCCATATCCGAAATAGGCGTCGTCGCGGTGCGGATGATCCGTCAGGAACGATTGGTAAAGGCGCTCGGCCTCGCCGAGATTGCCGTCGATCTGGTGCTGAACGGCCGCTTTGAATAGCTGCTCGCCGGTTGGCATCCCAATTGGCATTTTTGGCCACCTTAATATCGTCGCCCGAATTGCCCGCATGTTAGGTTCGCAAACCTTAAAAAGCGCTTTACGCCCGCTCGTCATGGACAGGATTGGCCCGCTTGAGTAGTATCCCGTGGAGCCCCCACAGTGGCGAAAATGGGGGGCGAGGGGAGCATCATGCAGTGCCCGAAATGCCAGGCCGATATCGCCGGGGATGACCGCTTCTGCAGCGCCTGCGGCGAACCGCTGAGCGAGGCGGCGGCAAGCCAAGCTTCGCCGATCGGCGGCGGCGAACGGCGGCGGGTCACGGCCCTGTTCGCCGATGTCGTCGGATCGACGCCGCTGGCCGAGCGCATCGGCGAGGAAGCCCTCTATAAATTGATGCAGGACGTGATCGCCGATCTGTCGGCGGCGGTGCGCGATCATGGCGGCACCATCGAAAAGCTGACTGGCGATGGCCTGATGGCCCTATTCGGCGCGCCGCTGGCGGTCGAGGACGCGCCCTTGAACGCTGTGCGCGCCGGGCTCGATATGCTGGCCCGCATCGAAAATGCGGGCCGCGCCATCGAAGCCGAGCATGGCGAGCGGCCGGCGCTGCGCGTCGGCGTCAATTCCGGCTATGCGGTGGTCGGCAATCTCGGCGGCGAATTGCAGCAGGAAGTTACGGCGCTCGGCGATTCGGTAAACGTGGCGGCGCGCCTGGAAGGCTTGGCGGAGCCGGGCAGCATGGTCATCGGCGATGCCACCTATCAATTGGTCGCCGATTTCGTCGAGGCCGAGGATGCCGGCACCCACGAAGTCAAGGGCAAGACCGAAGCCCAGAAAATCTGGCGGGTGAGCGGGTTGCAAGCGGATGCCAGCCGCTTCGATGCGGCGGTGCGGCGCGGGCTGACGGCGCTGGTCGGCCGGCAGAACGAGTTAGAGACTTTGCTAGACCTTGCCAAGACCGTGTCCGGCGGCGAAGCGCGTGTCATCAATATCGCCGGTGAAGCCGGCATCGGAAAATCGCGCCTGGTGCATGAGTTTCGCGGGCGCATGGAGGACGGCGATGCCATGTGGGTGCAAGGGAGTTGTTCGGAAAGCGGCGGCGATATTCCCTTCCTGCCTTTCATCGACGTGGTGCGTTCGTCGTTCCATGTCGATGAAAAAGAAAACGAAACGGCACTGGAACGGAGGCTGAAGCGGGGTTTGGAACGGCTCGGGCTGGATGCCGACGCCGAAGCGCCGTACCTCTTGAACCTTCTCGGCGTCAAGGTGGAGGGCGCGGAATTCACCAAGGAGCATTCGGAAATCGCCGGTCTGCGCACCCGCGAATTGCTGGCGCGGCTTTTGGAAGAACGTTGCCGCATCTCGCCGGTGGTCCTGCATATCGAAGATTTGCATTGGGTGGATACGGCTTCGGAAACACTGTTGGCGCATTTGATGCAGGGCGCCGGCGATTTACCGCTGCTCGCGATTTTTACCTACCGGTCCGGATACACCCCGCCTTGGGACGGCGAAACGAACGTAACGGCGCTGACCCTGGGGCCGCTGTCGGCCAATGCCACCGAAGAATTGCTGCGCGCCCGGTTGGGAACCCAGGACCTATCCGCCGAATTGGCCCGCCTGGTCACCGAAAAGGCAGAAGGTAATCCCCTGTTCGCCGAGGAAATCGTCAATTACCTGTCCGAGCGCGGCGATATAGGTGACCTTGCCGGCGCCGAGGTGGGTCTTCCCGTATCGCTGGAAAACTTGCTTATGGCGCGGGTCGACCGGTTGGACGAGGGTACCAAGAACTGGCTGCAGGCGGCATCGGTCATCGGCCGCGATTTCGATGCGGAAATCGTCGGTGAAGTGGCGGGCGGCGATACAGGCGCCATCGTCGAAGAATTGAAGCGTATGGAACTGGTGCGCGGCGGCGAAAGGGGCGGCGAATACATTTTCAAGAACGCGCTGATCCAAGACGCCGTTTACAACAGTTTGCTCACCGACAAACGCACCGCCCTGCACCAGCGGGTGGCCGAGGTGATGGAACAGCGCAACGAACACCGCCTGGGCGAGATCGCCGAAACCCTGGCCCACCATTACGGCAAGACCCCGCGCGCCGAAAAGGCCGTCCGCTACATGGCCGAGGCCGGCGAAAAAAGCCTGATGGTCTATTCCCTGGACGAAGCTTACTTACGCCTCCGCCAGGTGGTGGAACTGGTGGAGGAAGTGCCGGACGCCGCCGATGACGCCTTTTTTGTCGATGTGCTCTTGAACCTGGCGCGGGTTCTTTATTTCCGCATCGACATGCGCGGTATTATTGAATTGCTGGAACCTCATTTGCCACGCGCCGAGGCCTTGGGCGATCCGCACCGCCTGTCGCGCCTTCTTTTTGAAATCGGCTACGCCCATGTCTTCTCCGCCGATATGGAAGCCGGCTATCCGCTTTTGGATCGAGCAAAGAATATTGGCGAGGAAACCGGCAACGAGCTCATTGTCGGCTATGTGGCGATGGGGAAAATGTGGGGCGAAGCCTATTTCCGCGACCACGACGCCGAAAGCAAGCATGTGATCGAGGAATTGTCCGACGAAGCCGAGCGCATAGGCCGCGCCCTCCGGGACAATTGGCTGACCTCCAAGGCCCTCACCGGCCACTCCCTGTTCCACACAAGCTATGGCCGGCCCGACGAGGCGCGGCGCTGGGCGCAAAAGTTGTTCGAATTGACCCGCGAAACCAACGATCCAAGGCCCCGGGCCATGGGGCTTTGGGCGCTGGCCATTTTGGAAGCCACCCATTTCGCGCCCGAGGAAGCTGTGGAAAGCGGGCGCGAAGGCGCCGGGCTGGCGCTCAGCGTGATGGATAGCGGGGCAGCCCTGGTCGGCCAGGGAATGGGATTGGCCCTGCTTGGCCGCAACGAGGAAGCCTACCAGTTGCTGTCCACGACCGGAGACTTGGTGAAATCGCGGGGAATAGCCCTTATCACCGGGGTGATAGATCCGTTCAAGGGCATCGCCATGATGGGGCTGGGCGACATGGCGGGCGGCGAAAAATGTATTATGGACTGTATAGAAATGCAGCGACGCTGGAATTCGCCCGGTTCCGTTGCCACCGGCGATCTGGTGCTCGGCGAGATTTATACGCGCATGGCCCTCGGCATCGATGCGCCGCCCCTGGGCGTGATCATGCGCAACCTGCCGTATGTTTTAAAGACCGTGCCGTTCGCGGCGGGCAAGGCGCGCAAACATTTGGGCGCGGCGCTGGATTATTACCGGAAAGTGGACGCGCCGAGCTTTATCGCCTGGGCGCTCTATGATCTGGCGATGCTGGACAAGAAAAAGAAGCACAAAGACGATGCGAAATCCAAATTCGATGAAGCCCGCAGCCTCGCCCAATCGGTGGCGCTCGACCCGCTCATCGACATGATCGACGCGGCAGCCTAAGGAGCAGCGCGCGGGGGTTGGCATGGTCGGCCCGCGCGCGTCGAACTTGGCACCTGTTTATGATTGGGCTGGGCCTATGTCCGAGCCTGCCTCACGCCTGCCTGGCCGACCATGCCATCCCCAGGCAGGCTGCTTCCGTGGGCCAGCCCCAGCCGGGCTGCATCCCTGGACCAACCCCATGCGGGCTATGCCACTAAGCCGCCGGCGCACACTTGTCATTGTTTTCGAGATGCAATAGATTTCCATCACAACTGGTACGATTAATTAAGCGCATTAAATAGTCGAAAATAAATAAATCTCTGCCCGGGGCATGGCACTCTTTACGAGGGTTTTTGGGAGGTTTCGAACGTCATGAGATATTTTATCGGATCTGTGATAGCAGTTTATCTCTTGGCTTCTGGCGCTGAATTTGCCGACGCCCTCGAATTCAAAATCGTCGAAAACCAAATGATTGTGAGCGGTAGGATCGAATCCTCAGACGCTTGGTATTTCAACCGGGCACTCGATAAAAATTCAAAAGTGGACACCGTTGTATTACGTCAAATGCCTGGTGGAAAAGTCGATGCGATGGAGCGTATCGCATCGACCATCGAAGAGAAAAAGCTCACGACAATCGTATCGGGAATTTGCGTTTCGGCCTGTGCCCACATCTTTCTGGCCGGCGAGAAACGTCAGTTCTCGGACGATTTTCCATTGGGCTCTTCCTTCCTCGGCTATCACGGAGTGTACCGGAGCGCCGGTTCACTCGAAGGATATAAGGGAGTCGTCGCCACCAATTCCGAAAGATGGTATGTCAAACGGAGCGGCGGCAAGCTGGATTCGGAAGTGGTGCTCGCTTGGCTTAGTTTCGATCATGCATCCGGTCTGGCGCGATTTTACCATCCGAATTTGAAGAACCGCGTTCCCGTCGTCAGCTACCTGTGCGATGGGCGGATGCCCCTGAAGAAATGCAAGCACCTGGAAAAAACGGCTCTCGAATACGGGATTATCACGACAGCCGAACTGGGCCACGTCAAGGATACGCCGCATTGGAAACCGGAATTATACACCAAGATTAAAACCCCCGTTTCCGCTTTAATGGATAGCGACGTCATTAGCAGCGGTAAGAAAAAAGCCGTAGGTACTTACCTCAAATCCAAGCGCCCGGCGCGGGCCGTGGTTATGTCCAAAAACGGCCGCTGGCTGTTCTGGGCGGGCAGAAGCACCATGGAAACTGCAATCGCAATGGCTGTACTTCGATGTGAACTCAAGGCCGAGGTCAAATGCCATGTCATCGGTTTGGACGACAAGCTGACCCGCACCCTGGAACAGATCGATGACCGGGATTTCAAGTAGGGCTGGGCTGCGTCTATGTCCGAGCGTGCATCACGCCCGCATAATTTAGAGCCGAGCGTGTCTCACGCCTGCCTGGCCGACCATGCCATCCCCAGGCAGGCTGCTTCCGTGAGCCATCCCCACGCGGGCTGCATCCTTTACGATCCGCTTAAATATTCCGCAAAGCGGGCGCCGAGGCAGGCGGCGTAGGCCATGCCGCACATGGCCTTGTCGGTGGCGCCATCCGCGGACGCCATGGCCTCGTTATAGTCCGGGCGGCAGGGTGTGTCTGATGGGTCGAGTCCGGCGGCGGCGATCTTTTCCTCGAAAAGCCTAAGCGCCTGTTCGAGATTGAAATATTTGCTGTCCGAAACTTCGGCGCCGGGCGGCGTCGATTGCAGCTTGGCGACGATCACGTATTGCAGCTTTTTGGCGGCGTCGACCACATCGGGCGCGCTGCCATCGGCAACGTCGATGGTGGTCTTGAGAACCGCCAGCGTGGAATCGCAGCGCTCCCTGATACTCGCGTCCCCGTCGGGCATGGACTGTCCCTCTCATATTTGCGTAGGTTGGTATAAACCCGACGGGCGGCATATTGCAATCGGCGTCGCATCGGATTAAGAGTTCCCCTGATCGCCGCCTGACCAGGATTAAAGCCGATGCGACGACGTCGCTTTTACAATTTGAAAATTTAAGCCCAAGAGGCGCTTGTTTTGACCGGCAAGGGTGTTCTCTCGGGGACACCCTTTTTGTTTGCGTGAAACTGCCGCCATTGCCAAAGCGGTCGCGGCGGAAGAGGATAAGATTATGGCATATAAAATTTTCGTCGACGGCGGGGCGGGAACCACCGGCCTGCAGATTCTGGACCGGCTGGCGGGAAGGGCCGATATCGAGCTTTTGCATCTCGGCGATGACCGGCGCAAGGATTTGGAGGCCCGTAAAGACGCCCTGGGCGCCGCCGATGTGTCGATCCTTTGCCTGCCCGACGATGCCGCCCGCGAAGCGGTGTCGTTGGTCGACAATCGGTCGGCGCGCCTGATCGACGCCTCGACCGCGCACCGGACCGCCGATGGCTGGGTCTACGGCTTTCCCGAATATGATGCCGGCCAGGCGGAGTTGATCAAGGGCGCGGACCGGGTCACCAATCCCGGCTGTTACGCCTTGGGTTCGGTGTCGATGCTGCATCCGCTGGTTGCCGCCGGGCTGCTGCCGGCCGATTACCCGGTCACCATCAATGCCGTTTCCGGTTACAGCGGCGGCGGCAAATCGCTGATCGCCGCCTTCGAGGACAAGGACGCCGAGGGCTATACGGACAGCAACTATTATCTCTACGGTCTCGGCCTCGAGCACAAGCATACCGAGGAAATCCGCGTCCTCGGCGGCCTCCAAAACCGGCCCCTGTTCGTGCCCTCGGTGGGCCGTTTCGCGCAGGGCATGATCGTCTCCTTGCCGCTGCAATTATGGTCGCTGCCGGGATCGCCGAAGCCGGCCGATATCCACGCCGCCCTGGCCGATCATTATGGAGGCGCCAAAAATACGGGAAGCGTCACCGTGGCCTCCCTCGCCGAGGCGGAAGCATTGAGCGCCCATCTCGACCCGGAAGCGCTGAACGGCACCGACGGCCTGACCCTTTACGTCTTCGCCAACCAGGCGCGTGGTCAGGCATTGGTGTGCGCGGTATTGGATAATCTTGGCAAGGGCGCCGCCGGCCAGGCGGTGCAGAATTTGGATTTGATGTTGGAACATTCATAAACGGCAAAAGGGAGAATAATTATGCAAGGCAAGATCGGACTGGAAGAACATTGGGCGATTCCCGAAACGCTCGGGGATTCGCAAAATTTGGTGGGCACGTCGCTGGGCTGGGAGGACGTCAGGCGCCGGCTCCTGGATATCCAGGATGAACGCTTGCGCGAAATGGATACATACGGCATCGAACTGACCATCCTGTCGCTGAACGCGCCGGCGGTCCAGGCCATCCTGGACCCCGCCGAGGCCATCGAGACGGCCAGAAAGGCCAACGACATGATGGCCGAGGAGGTGGCCAAGCGGCCCGACCGGTTCCGCTGTTTCGCCGCCCTGCCGATGCAGGACGTGGAGGCGGCGGTGGGCGAACTGAACCGCTGCGTCAAGGAACTGGGTTTCGTCGGCGCCCTGGTTAACGGCTTTACCCAGAAGGACGTGGCCGACAGCGCCGTCTATTTCGATATTCCCGAATACCGGCCCTTCTGGGCGGTGATGGAGGAGTTGGGCGTGCCGTTTTATTTGCATCCGCGCACCCAGATAGCGGCGCGCCTGCAACCCTATGAAGACCATCCCTGGCTATTCAGCGCCGCCTGGGGCTTCGCCCGCGAAGCATCGATCCACGCGCTGCGCCTGATCGGCTCGGGCCTGTTTGACGATCATCCCGGTTTGCAGATCATCTTGGGCCATCTCGGCGAGCGCATCCCCTACGATATGTGGCGGCTCGACCACCGGATACGCAAGATTCCCAACGGCTATCCGTGCAAGAAGGAAATGGGCGACTACCTGCGTGAAAATTTCCATTTGACCACCTCGGGCAACTTCAACGACCCGACCCTGCAATGCGCCATCACCGAAATGGGCATCGACCGGATTATGTTCTCGGTCGATTATCCCTTCGAGGATACGGTCGACGCGGCGGAATGGTTCGACAATAACGGGCTCAGCGACCAGGACCGGACGCAGATCGGGCGGCAGAACGCCATCGATTTGTTCAATCTGGACCTCGGCTAGGGGGCCCGCATGGCCGCTATCTCCTTGGAAGGCAAGGCGGCGATCGTCACCGGCGGCGGCGGCGGGCTCGGCCGGGTCATGGCCCTGGCCCTGGCCGATGCCGGGGCCAATGTGCTGGTCGCCGATAACCGCGAAGGGGCCATCGACGAAACCTTGGCGGTGGCCGGCGGCGGCGCGCGGGTGCGCCTGTCTGGCTGTGTCGCCGATGTCAGCACCGAGGATGGCCGCGCCCACATCGCCGCAAGTTGCCTCGGTGCCTTCGGGCGCATCGATGCCCTGATCAACAATGCCGGCATCGGCCAGGACAGCATCCGCCCCGATTACGGCGTCAATCCGATCCTTCCGTGGGAGCCGGAGCCCGAGCATCTGCACAACTTTTTCGCCGTTCATACCATCGCGCCCCTGCGCTTGGCGGCGGCGGTGCTGCCGACCATGCGGGAACAGGGGAGCGGGCGCATCATCACGGTCACCACCAGCCTTGCCACCATGACCCGGAACGACATGACCGCCTATGGCGGCGCCAAGGCGGCGAGCGAGGCCTATATGTCCGGCCTCGCCCAGGAATTGGCCGAGGAGGAAACGGCGAGCGGCATCACGGTCAATATCCTGGTGCCCGGCGGCGCCGCCGACACGCCGATGGTGCCCGACCGCCCCGGTCTCGACCGCGCCACCCTGATCCAACCCAAAGTGATGGCGGCGCCGGTGGTCTGGCTGGTCTCCGACCTCTCCGACGGCATCACGGCGCGCCGCTTTATCGGCAACGATTGGGATCCGGCCCTGTCGCTCGACCAAGCCATCGAAAACGCCGGCGCGCCGATAGGGTGGAACGGATAGGGGCGCAAAGGGCGGGTTTCAAACCCGCCCTACGCCGTTCCGAAAAACCCCGCCAGCTTTTCCACCGCCGCGTCGAGGAGCGCGTCGTTCTTGCAGTAGCAGAAGCGGATGAAATGGTTGACGCCGGCGTTGTCGTTTGAGTTGGGGCCGCCCTGGTAGAAGGCCGAAAACGGCACCGCGGCGACGCCGGCCTTGGTGGTGATCAACTTGCAGAATTCGGCGTCGTCGCCGTTGAAACCGGTGCGGTTGGCGATGGCCCTGAAATCGGCGGTCAGGAAATAGGTGCCTTCCGAGGGCATGATCTCGAAGCCGATGGCCGCCAGCCCGCCCGCCAGCCGGTCGCGCTTGGCCTCCATATCGCTGCCCAGCGCCTCGAAATATTCATCGTCCTTGCCGAGGCCATAGGCGACGGCGGCCTGCAAATTGGGCGGCGTCGTGAAGGTCAGGAACTGGTGCGCCTTGGCCGCCGCCGTGATCAAGTCCGCCGGGCCGGTGGTATAGCCGACCTTCCAGCCGGTCATCGAAAAGGTCTTGCCGGCCGAGCCGATGCGGAGGCAGCGTTCGCCCATGCCGGGCAGGGTCATCAACGGGATGTGGCGGCGCCGGTCATGGACGATGTGTTCGTAAACTTCGTCGCAGACGGCGTAGGCGTCGTGTTGTTCCAGTAACCCGGCGATGAAGCCGAGCTCATCCGCGCCAAATACCTTGGATGACGGGTTCATCGGCGAATTCAGCATGATCAGCTTGGTCCGTTCCGAAAAAGCCGCCGCCAGTTGGTCCAGCGGCAGTTTCCAGTCGGGCGGCGCAACGCGGACCAGCTTGGGGGTGCCGCCGGCGCGCCTCAGGATCGGCAGGTATGAATCGTAGGTCGGCTCGATCAAGACCGCCTCGTCGCCGGGCTCGATCAGGCCGAACAGGCAGGCCGCCAGCGCTTCGGTGGCGCCGGAGGTGACCAGCACCTGGGTCTGCCAGTCCACATCCAGGTCATAGAACCGCTTGTTGTGCGCGGCCACCGCCTGGCGCAGATCGGGAATGCCCATCATCGGCGGATATTGGTTGGGACCGTCGATGCTGTATTCGGCGGCTTTGCCGCGGATATCTTCGGGGCCGTCGGTGTCGGGAAAGCCCTGGCCGAGATTGATGGCGCCGTGTTCCGTCGCCAGCGCCGACATCACGGTGAAAATGGTGGTGCCGTATTCGGACAGGATGGGATTATAGGTTTTCATCGCGCGCCTCCAGATACCAGTCCAGAATCTCGGCGCCGGTCATGAAGACGACGCCCGGTTTCTTCGCAAGTTCCTCGAAAATTTTTCGGAAATATTTGATCCGGTGCGGGACGCCGTGAATGTATGGGTGCACGGCCACCGACATGACACGCACATTGTCCGCCCCTTCGCCCCAGATGGCATCGACATAATCCATGGTGCGCTCATATAGGACCGGCGACACATGCGATTGCGACAGCATGATCGGGATGTCGTTCAATTCGGTGGTATAGGGGATCGAATAAAGCGGGCCGTTGTCGGTGCTGATTTCGCACGGCTGATCGTCCAATATCCAATCGGCGGTATATTCGAAACCGGCCTCGACCAGGTATTCCGGCGTGTTTTCGGTCTGCGTCAGGCCGGGGCCCATCCAGCCGCGCGGCTTGTAGCCGCAAAACGCCTGCAAATGTTCGCTGGTCTTGATCACCGCCTCGCGCTCGTCGTCAAGCAGGAACATTGGCTTTTGCACATAGCTGTGGCCCATGAATTCCCAGCCCGCTTCCAAGGCGGCCTCCGAGACGCGCGGATACCTATCGACGACGGTGGCGTTCATCGAGACGGTGGGCGTCACGCCGAACTCGCCGAGCACCTCCATCATCCGCCAGACGCCGATGCGCATGCCGTATTCGTACCAGCACCAATTGGGAATATCAGGCACGTGCTGGCCCTCGCCGGGCGGCGTCAGGATGCGGCGCGGCAAGGGTTCGGTCGGCACCCATTCTTCCAGATTGACCACCGGCCAGACGATGACCCGGCCGCCGTCCGGCAGCTTCAGGGGCTTGCGGTCGACGATGGCCGAATAGGGTATGCGGTCGTAGATTTCCATGGATGCTCCGATCCGGTGTGCTGGGAAAAGCCTATTTAAACGCTTGCCGCCCTGGCCCGCAATTGCAGTCTGCCGGCGGTGTAATCAGCCATATAATTGGGCATCTGCACAATTTATCGGCAAATCCAAATCCAGGTCTTCGGAACGGGCCGGATTTGAAACTGTAAGTTACTGTAATTAAACAGATAATTCGTTGTTGTGTTTGGCACGGGATATGCGATGGTGGTTGCAGCGAAATCCCGGGCCTCTGCGGCCGCCGGCGGGGCGCGACGGCGTGCCGGTCGGATCCCTATCTAAGAAAGCCAAGAATAATTGGAAAGATCATGCCATGAAAAAGATCGAAGCCATCATCAAGCCGTTCAAGCTGGATGAAATCAAGGAAGCGCTGCAGGATGTCGGCCTGCAAGGCATCACCGTTTTGGAAGCCAAGGGGTTCGGCCGCCAGAAGGGGCATACCGAGCTTTACCGGGGCGCCGAATATGTGGTCGACTTCCTGCCCAAGGTAAAGATCGAACTGGTCATCGACGACGCGCAACTGGACGCCGCGGTCGAGGCCATTCAGAAAGCCGCCTATACCGGGCGCATCGGGGACGGCAAAATATTCATCAGCACCATCGACGAAGCGATCCGCATCCGCACCGGCGAAAAGGGCGTCGAAGCCATTTAGTCAAGGCTAATAAGCGGCCTTGCGCCAACTGGAATTCATCCATTAGATAACGCCAAATAAATATCAGTCAGATCTCAGAAGGAAAGGAAGACCATCATGTCGTTGAATTGTAAATCACCCGAGGACGTAGCCAAGGCCATTGCCGAAAACGACGTCCGGCACGTGGACCTGCGCTTTACGGACCCGCGCGGCAAATGGCAGCACCTGACCCAGGTGCCCGAAACCATCGACGACAACGCCTATGCCGACGGCATCTTTTTCGACGGCTCCTCGATCGCCGGCTGGAGGGGAATCCATGAATCCGATATGGCGCTGATTCCCGATCCGGTGACGGCGGTGATGGATCCCTTCGCTCAGCAGCCGACCATGATTCTGGTCTGCGACGTGCACGACCCGGTCACCGGCGAGCAATATTCCCGCGATCCGCGCTCCACCGCCAAGCGCGCCGAGGCTTATCTCAAGGGCACCGGCATCGGCGATACCGCCTATTTCGGGCCGGAAGCCGAATTCTTCGTCTTCGACGACGTGCGCTACGATGTCTCGATGGACCACACCTTCTACAAGATCGACCACGAGGAAGGCCCCTACAACACCGGCGCCGAATTCGCCGATGGCAATATCGGCCACCGGCCGCCGGTCAAGGGCGGCTATTTCCCGGTGCCGCCGGTGGATTCGATGCACGATCTGCGTTCGGAAATGGTTTCGACCATGCAGGACATGGGCGTCACCATGGAAAAGCACCACCACGAAGTGGCGCCCAGCCAGAACGAACTGGGCATCAAGTTCGACACTTTGGTGCGCTGCGCCGACAACATGCAGATCTATAAATATGTGGTGCATATGGTCTCGCACATCTACGGCAAGACCGCGACCTTCATGCCGAAACCGGTGCTCGACGACAACGGGTCGGGCATGCACGTCCACCAATCCATCTGGAAGGAGGGCAGCCCCTCCTTCGCCGGATCGGGCTATGCCGATCTTTCCGAAACGGCGCTCCACTACATCGGCGGCATGATGAAGCATGCCAAGGCCCTCAACGCCTTTTCCAACCCGACCACCAACTCCTACAAGCGGCTGATCCCAGGCTTCGAGGCGCCGGTGCTGCTCGCCTATTCGGCGCGCAACCGTTCCGCCGGCTGCCGCATTCCCTATTCGGCGAGCCCGGGCGGCAAGCGCGTCGAGGTCCGTTTCCCCGATGGGACGGCCAATACCTACCTCACCTTCGCGACAATGCTGATGGCCGGCCTCGACGGCATCCAGAACAAGATCGATCC
This sequence comes from Rhodospirillaceae bacterium, assembly GCA_002687515.1. Classification (GTDB taxonomy): domain Bacteria; phylum Pseudomonadota; class Alphaproteobacteria; order Rhodospirillales; family UBA2165. The sequence goes on along the minus strand of NZAK01000150.1, from coordinate 3,685 downwards.
GGGCGACGCCATGGACAAGGATCTCTATGATCTGCCGCCGGAAGAATTGGCCGGCGTTCCCACCGTCTGCGGCAGTTTGCGCGAAGCCTTGGACAGCCTCGATGCGGACCGCGACTTCCTGAAGGCCGGCGACGTCTTTTCCGACGATCTGATCGACGGTTATATCGAGCTGCGCACCGAAGAGGTTTACGCCGTCGAGCAGACGCCGCACCCGGTCGAATTCGCGATGTATTATAGCGCCTAGGCGCAGCCCGGCCCGGGAGGGCCGGTGCGGCGGGCCGGGCGTCGATCTAGCTCGGATCCCGCGCGGACATCGGTTAGGTCCGAGTGTGAAAGACGCCCGCGTGGCCAACCCGGCCATCCCCACGCGGGCTGCTTCGTTGGGCCAGCCGGGCGTCGATCTAGGCACCTGTCTATGAAAGATTGGGGGCGGGTTTGAAACCCGCCCCTACGGCATTCGGCGTTAATTTGGCGCGCCGCCGGCTGATTTTTTCGTGATTGTGCCTAATACTTATGGCTGAGCGCAGCGCATGCCTTTACAATGCGATTCGAATTTACTCCGTCTCGACGGGCGCTCGGCTGACATTGGGGATGGGGGTGTCCCCCAAACCCCCTGAGCCATGCCTAAGCGCCCGATGCTGAGGGCATATGGCTGAAATCCGCGAAGTCCAGGCTTATGGCCGTATCGCCGCTTACGGCACGCCGGGCGACGGGCAGCCAGGCAGCCAGACCGGGCGGCAGCCGGAATCGAAAGCCGGCGCCGGGCCGAAACCGCGCGAGCCCCGGCAAATTCGTGACACCGCGCGCGTGCTTGGCATTCCGGTGGCCGAATATACGCCGCGCGTGCAAGAAGCCTTGACCCTGATTCTGGGCGAGATCGACAAATTGCGCTGGGAACTGGAGATCTGCCACAAGCATCAAACCCATATCCTCGATCTCGCCGATGCCCATGCCTATCTGCCGGTCCTCAACCGCCGCGCCTTCGAACGCGAACTGTCGCGCGCCTCGGCGCAAGTCGACCGCACCGGCGACGAAGCCTGGCTGCTGACCGTGATCGCCGGGGGCATCGAGGCGGTCCGCCGTAACGCCGGCCTCGGCGCGGTCGAATTCGTGGAAAAAAAGCTGGCCGATCTGATCAAGGGTGAGCTTTCCGGCGCCACCCCCATCGGCGCCCTCGGCAGCGCCGAATTCGGCATCGTGCTGGGCGCTTCGGACCGAAAACATGCCGAGGACGCGGGCACCCGAATTGCCGGGCGCGCCCGGGAAACGGTATTCGAATATGCCGGCGAATCCTTGGCCGTCAGCGCGCACTGGGGGATCGCCGCCATCGCCGCCACCTCGGCGCCCGGCCAGGTCCACCAGGCGGCGGATGCCGACCTTCGCGCCCGCGCCGGCCCATCGACCGGCCCATCGACCGGCCCATCGACTGGGACGTGACAGCCGCCGCCGGGTGGCCTAATTAACCCCATATATTAAATTCAGACCGGAGAATTAACGCAATGCCCGACGCCTCAGCCGCCGCCGACTGGAACGTCCGCTCGCGCCAATGGGTGAAGACCGCGCCCGAAGGCGCCTCCACCAACGACACGCCCAACCAGGAACTGATCGCCTATGCCGGCATCAAGGCGGGCGATCATGTGCTCGACCTGGCTTCCGGCACCGGCGAGCCGGCGATCAGTATCGCCGTCGCGGTCGGCGATGAGGGCTCGGTCACCGCCACCGACGCCACCGAACCGATGCTGCGGGCGGCGGCCAAGCGCGCCGCCAATATGGGCCTTGAAAATATAAGCTTCCGGCTCTGCCCGATGGAGGACATCGACTTCGAAGAGGGCCGCTTCGATGCCGTCACCTGCCGCTTCGGCATGATGCACGCCGGCGATTCCCTGGCCGGGCTGAAACATGCGCGGCGCGTCCTTAAACCGGGCGGGCGCGCCGCCATCATGGTGCACGGGCCGGCGGATATGAATACTGCCTGGACCACCGTCTATACCGTGGCGCCCGAATTCTTCCGCATCGACCGCGGCGCCAATATCGAGCGGCATTATAGATTCAGTGAAGACGGCGCCGCCGCCGCCGTCTTCACCGAAGCCGGCTTTCGCAATGTCGAGCAAAAGCTGACCACCGGCGAGGTTCGCCATCCGGCGGATAAGGCATTTTGGCGCGGCTCCTTGGAGCGCGGCTTTAGCAAGGAAATGGCCGGCCTCGACGCGGCCGAATGCGACGAGCTCGATGCCCGCCTGCGCGATGCCTTCGCCGGCTATATCGTCGGCGGCGAATATGTGCTGGCATCGACGAGCCGCCTCGCCCGCGGCACCAAATAGTCCGGGTTCCGGCCACCGGTGATGCTTGTCAGGCCCGCCCGTCCGGCCCTCTCGGCGCCGCTTTATTATTTCGCCTATGGCTCGAACATGGACCCGGCGCAGATACGCCGGCGCTGCCCGTCGGCCCGCTTCGTCGATATCGCATACCTGGCCGACCACCGGCTGGCCTTCACCCGCCGCTCGGGCCGCCGGCGTTCGGGCGTTGCCGACGTTGAGCGCTGCGCTGGCGAAACCGTCTGGGGCATCGTCTACCGGCTCTTAAGCGTCCGCGACATCGAGGTTCTGGACGCCGCCGAGGGCTTCGAGCCGGGGCGCCGGCGGGCCCAGCGTTATGTCCGCGAAACGCGCATCGTCGGGCTCGGTAGGGCGCGGCCCACGACCGCCCGGCCCGTGGCCGTCAACATCTACATCGCCCGGCGGCAGAAAAACCCGCCGCCGCCGACCGCCGCCTATATCGCCCAGCTAGCCCGCGGCGCCGCCCACTGGGGCCTGCCGGAGGACTACCGCGCCATGCTCGCTGCCATCGGGCGGCGGGGATAAACGAAGCAGGGCGCGCGGGGACGGCCACGGGTTGGCCGCGCGCCCGTCGATCTAGCTCGGACCTAGGTAATCGGCCAGCCGGGCGTGAGGCGGCTCGGTGACCTCGGTCAGCGAGATTTTTTATGCTTGGGAATTGAAAAATCACAATTCAAGAACTGACCCCTTGCGTTGAAACAGATACGCTTGAAAACCTGGATTCTCCAAACAGAACATATAGCCATCCCAACGGAGCGCGTGAGACTTGCCGCCGCCGGCAGCACCGCCGTACAGGATTTGAGTGGCTTGAATGTCGTGAAATAATTTTTGTTTTGGTTGTGGCGTATAGTCTGGTTTCCAAACTTTACCGGTCTGCTCTGCCAGTTATGTTTCTCTCCGCGTTTTACTCATCGCGGATATTTATTGGAAAAGACGAACGGCGATGGTTACTAGGACATCGCCGCTCTAACGTTAAAAAGAGCCGTCTATGAAGACGGACTTAAAGGGTCAAGAGGATTGAGACCCTGTAGAACTATTTATGGGATTGCCTTTAGACTAAATAGTTTTGTCCAGAAGATTTCCTCAAGAAACTTATATTGAGGGTTTCCAAGCCGCCCAAGAAGACAAAAGGCTTGGTTAATAGATGAATTATTTGTTTGTACCGTCGGTCATTAATTTGGCTGGCGGTTTTATCTATTCAACAAATAATACTTCTGCGGTGACTAAACGACCCTTACATTTGAATGAACCAACCGTGCCTATCCGCTTGACACCCACACCCACTACATCTAGGGTGGGCGTAAAGCGGATAGGGGGTTGGCTGTGGACGTTCTCGATCGAGATGATCT
>NZAK01000149.1 GCA_002687515.1 Rhodospirillaceae bacterium | reverse complement strand
GCCGTGGTCTTGTCTCTGAACTCATCAGCCGCCTTGATAACGATGAATGCAGGGCTCGTAATCAGATCAAGGGATTTGAGTAGGCGATAGACGGAAGCTTCTGAGACAAAGTATTTTTCTGTGTCTGTGAAGCGCACCGCCAATTCGCGGGGAGACAGCTCCGGCACATCCAGCGCAAGATCAACGATGCGCTGACGAACATCATCAGGGATACGGTTCCAGACGCGTGACGGCCTGGGCGATTGATCTTCCAGAGCTTCCAGGCCAGCAACTTGATAGTGATCGTACCAACGATAAAACGTGGTGCGGGGAATACCCAGCTTATCCAACGTCTGTTTGATTGGCAGGTGAGAATGTTCAACAAGACGAATGATCTCAAGCTTTTCAGATGCAGGGTATCTCATTCGACGTCTCCCCCATCCGCGATCATGCTTTTTTTAAGAAGCCGCAGTTCCAATGTCTGCTCGGCAACGACTTCTTTTAACTCACGCGCTTCACGGCGCAGGGCAGTAACATCGCCCGTAGAAGCCGCACGAGCCGTATCACCGGCAAGCCGACGCTTGCCGGCCTCGAGAAACTCCTTAGACCATTTATAATAAATGCTCTGGGCGATGCCTTCGCGTCGGCAAAGTTCGGCAATGGGCTCTTCGCCACGAAGGCCATCCAGCACAATACGGATCTTTTCTTCGGCTGAATATTGTCTGCGCGTTGCCCGGCGAATGTCCTTGATCGCCTTGGCTGCACCTGTCTGTCGTGTTTGCGATTTCTGTCTCATCTTCGTTCCCTTCGGTCAATACGATGGGCCAGAAATCCTCTCTTATGCAATCTCGCTAATTTGTTCCATAGGTGCTGACGTTGGACAGACCGCGGTCTGGGGCTCGCAGCAGACCGATATCTTCGGGAGCACCGGCACCGATGGCGTTTTCGGCATGTGGTACGGCAAGAACCCGGGATTGGACCGGTCCGGGGACGCGCTCAAGCACGGCAACTACGCCGGCACCTCCCGCCATGGCGGTGTCCTTGCGGTCAGTGGCGATGATCCCGGCGCCTCATCCTCGACCATCGCCAATCAGTGCGAGCAAGCCTTTTCATCGGCGATGATCCCGGTCATCTATCCGGCTGATACCGGCGATATATTGGAGCTTGGTCTCAAGGGTTACGGCCTCTCCCGCTATTCCGGCCTTTGGGCCGGGTTCAAGCTGGTGGCCGATGTGGTTGAAACCACCCGCTCGGTATCCTTGGACGCGAATAGCGGAAAAATCGATCTGCCGGCGGGGGATTTCGATGCCGATCAGGTGATCCAGCGTTGGCCCGACGACCGCTGGAGCCAGGACCAGCGCCTGCAGGAGACCAAGCTTCCGGCGGCACTGGAATTCGCGCGCGTCAATGGCTTCAATCGGGTTGTCATGGATGCACCCGGACGGCGCTTCGGCATTGTCGCGGCGGGCAAGGCGTATTTGGACACGCGCCAGGCGCTGGACGAATTGGGCGTGACCGATGCGGTGGCCGTGCAAATCGGCCTTTCGGTCATCAAGCTCGGATTTATCTGGCCGATCGAGCCCGACGGCATGCGCGCCTTCGCCCGGGGCCTCAAGGAAATCATCGTCGTCGAGGAACGCCGCGCCTTCATCGAAACCCAGATCAAGGAACTGGCCTACAACTGGCCGGCAAGTATCCGTCCCCGGATTATCGGCAAGGCGGACGAGAACGGCGCGCCGTTGATCCCATCGACCGGCCAAACTTCACCCAGCTTGTTGGCGATTATCATCGGCCGGCGCCTTTTGCAGGTGGCGGACCATCCGGCGATCCGTGAAAACCTGGCACGCATCGAGAAAATGGTAAAACAAAGCACGCCGCGGGACAGCATTCCGCTCCGCATCCCCCACTACTGTCCCGGCTGTCCCCACAACCAGGGAACCAAGCTTCCCGACGGCGGGGTCGCGATGGCCGGCATCGGCTGCCATTCGCTGGCCGCATGGATGCCGGGCGCGAACACCATCACCATGTCGCACATGGGTGCCGAGGGCGCCAATTGGATCGGCGCCGCCGCATTTGTCGACCGCGATCATGTATTCCAGAACATGGGTGACGGCACCTATGCCCATTCCGGCATCCTGGCCATCCGGGCCGCCATCGCCGCCGGCGCGCGCATGACCTTCAAAATCCTGTACAACAATGCCGTCGCCATGACCGGCGGCCAGCCGGTCGAGGGCGGCCCATCGGTATCCGATGTCGCCCGTCAGATGAGCGCCGAGGGGGTTGCCAAACTGGCGGTGGTGTCCGGCGCGCCGGAAAGTTATTCGCGATCCGATCTTCCCCGCGGCACCGGCCTATACCCGCGCGAGGAACTGGAAGCGGTAATGCAGGATTTTTCCGCCTTTCCCGGTGTCTCGGTGCTGATCTACGATCAGATGTGCGCCACCGAAAAACGCCGCCAGCGCAAGCGCGGCAAACGCCCGCCCATTGATGCGCGGGTGGTCATCAACGAACGGGTGTGCGAAGCCTGCGGCGATTGTTCCGAAAAATCCAGGTGCATCGCGGTCCGGGCTGTCGCCACGCCCCTCGGCATCAAGCGCGAGATCGATCAGTCGAGCTGCAATTCCGATCTCAGCTGCCTGGAAGGCTTCTGCCCGGCCATGGTGACGGTCACCGGCGCTAAACTGCGGACGCCGGCCGCTATCGAGGATACCGGCAGTAACTGGGCCATCGATGAGCCCGTTGCGGCGGAACTGGAGGCGCCCTACCATATCCTTATTGCCGGCGTCGGCGGCACCGGGCTGATCACCATCGGTGCGATTCTGGGCATGGCCGCCCATCTCGAAGGCAATGAATGCAGCATCCTCGATAATACCGGGCTGGCACGCATGGGCGGATCGGTCACCACCCATGTAAGATTGGCGCCATCCGGCGGCGCCCTGCACGCGCCCCGCATAGACGCGGCGGGCGCCGATCTTTTGCTCGGTTGCGATCCCCTGGTCGCCGCCGGCGCCGAGGTTTCGGTGCGCGTCGCCGAGGCGAAAACCCGCGCCGCGATCAATTCCCATATGGCGCCGACCTTGGCGCAGGCGCTTGATCCCGAATCATCCGGTGATCGGGCGGATGTTTTTTCGGCCATCGAGTCACACATCACCAGTGATGAAGACGATCTCGTCGATGCCAGCGGCCTGGCCTTGGCGCTGCTCGGCGATAAAATCTACGCCAACATGCTGTTGACCGGATTTGCCTTCCAAAGGGGCTGTATCCCCTTGGGTTTAGCCGCCATCCGGCGCGCCATAGAACTGAACGGAACCGAGGTCGAAAACAACCTCAAGGCCTTTACCTGGGGACGGCGTCTGGCGGCGGACCGGCAAAAGGTTCTCGGTCTCGCCGGGTTAGCCGGGGAGGAAACCGAAACCGGACTCGGTAGCCTGCTCAAGACCCGGATGAACCATCTGGCGGATTACCGAAACAAGGCCTACGCCGTCCGCTACGGTGAATTGGTCGACAAGTTCCGGGAACGGGAAGCCGCCCTTGCCGGCGCTTCCGGCGCTCCCGGGGCGCCCGGGGCGTTGACCGAGGCGGTTGCCGAAAATTACTTCAAGCTGCTCGCCGTCAAGGACGAGTTCGAGGTGGCGCGCCTGTTCGCCGACGGCGTGTTCGATGACCAACTGTCCGCCATGTTCGAAGGCGGCTACCGGGTCGACTACCATATCGGGCGCGTAAAGAGCGGTGGCGGGCAAGGCAAACGGTGCTTCGGACCGTGGTTCGGGCGTGCCATGAGGTTGCTGGCAAAATCCAGGGGCCTGCGCGGATCGATCCTGAACCCGTTTCATTTCACCGCCGATCGGAAACGGGATTGGAAGCTGATTGCCGAATACGAAGCGACGGCGGGTGTGCTGCTCGAAAACCTGAACGCCGAAAATCTGGAACTGGCCACCGAGATCGCCGCCATACCCGACGCGATTCGCGGTTTCGGCGATGTCAGGGACCGGTCCTTAATCACCGCCAGGCAGCGCCATCATCAATTGATGGCCGAATTCAGGACCGATTGAGCGAAGGAAACCCAAGCCAATGAGCGAAAACGATTCCCTGTCTTCGGCGGTGGCACTGATCAAAGCCTATCTGAATGCCGTGGAAGACCGCGATCTTGAGGGTGCGAAATCCTGCCTCGGCGATGGCTTCAAGATGATCTTCCCCGGCGGTCAGACCTTTCACACCCTGGAACAACTGATCGATTGGGCCGCCCCGCGCTACCGCTGGGTCAAGAAAACCTATGACCGGTTCGACCCGCAGGCCGGCGATGACGGCATCATCGTCTATTGCTATGGCACCCTCTACGGCCAATGGCCGGACGGCACGGATTTTTCAGACATCCGCTTCATCGACCGGTTCGTCATCAGGGGCGGCAAGCTCGTCGATCAGATGGTTTGGAACGATTTGGCGGAAATGCATCACGGTTGATCTTTCCGCGATATCACCAGATTGCCGAACTTATCGACGGCGCCTTCCAGGTCGGGATCGATAAAGATGGTGGTGTCCGGTTGCTCCAGCAATGCCGGTCCCGGCACCACCGCGCCTTGGGGCAGGTCCAGCCGCCGGTAAATGTCGGCCTCGCGCCATTCGCCGTCGATCCACACTTGGCGGCTTTCGCTCCTTGCATCTTCCAGGCTTGCCGTCGCCGCCGGCCCCAACAAGGACAGGTCGAATTTGGGACGCCGGCCGATGACCGCCACGCGCAGGTTGAGAACGCGCGTCTCAATGCCTTCGAGCAAACGGCCGAAGGCGCCGCGATAGGTGTCTTCGAAGGCGGTTTCGATCATCTCCCGCGTAACCCCGGAACCGGCCTCCGACATTTGCACCGGAAGGCGCACCGACACGGTATGGGTCTGGCCGAGATAAAGCATGTCCAATTCGAATACATTCTCGATCCTTTCGAACGCCACCTTGGCGGCGGAAAGGCGAATTGCACCGTCTTTCGCGGTCGCCGCCATTTCGCGGTCAAGCTCGGACAGATCGAGATCGGCCAAGAGGGCGTTCAGCGTGTGCACCCGGTCGAAGCGCATATCGGCGATGACGCAGCCAAGGGCGCTGGTGACGCCGGGGAAACGCGGCACCAGCGCCTTCGAGAGGCCGATATCCTTGATCAGCGCGCCGGTATGCAAGGCGCCGCCGCCGCCGAACGGCATGGCCACGAATTTTTCCGGATCGTGCCCGCGTTCCACCGAAACCAGGCGGATGGCGCCGACCATCTTGGAATTGGCGACGCGGATCACCGCTTCGGCGGCCTCCATGACCCCAATTCCCAGCGGTTCGCCGACATCGGCCGCGATGGCCGCCCGCGCCGCGTCCGTATCCAGCCGGTCCAATTTGCCGCCGATCGGCCGTTCGCCATTGATGCGCCCGAGGACCAGATTGGCATCGGTGACCGTCGGCTTCTCGTTGCCGAGACCGTAGCAGACCGGCCCCGGATCGGCGCCGGCGCTTTCCGGACCGATCTGCAATAGCCCGCCGCGGTCGACCCAGGCGATGGAACCGCCGCCGGCGCCGATGGTGGTGATCTCGATCATCGGTGTCCGCACCACCATGCCGAAATCCACCGCCGTTTGCGCGGCAAGGGCGCTTTCGCCGCCGGCCACCAGGGAGACATCGAAACTGGTGCCGCCCATATCGCAGGTGATCAGGTTGGGATAGCCGGCGCTTACCCCGATATGGGCGCCGGCGATGACCCCGGCGGCGGGTCCAGAAAGGGCGGTGCGCACCGGGAAGGCGCGCGCCATATCAACCGGCATGACGCCGCCGTTGGATTGCACAATCAATATCTCGCCTTCGAACCCGCCGTCCCGAAGACCCGCGTCCAGCCGTTCCAGATAGTCCCCCAGGTGCGGCTGCAGATAGGCGTTCAAGGTGGCGGTGGAACAACGCTCGAACTCCCTGATCTCGGGCAGGATTTCCGAAGACGCGGTGACATGCTGGTTGGGCCAGATCTTCCTGACCGCCGCCACGGCGGCGCCTTCGTTGGCGTCGTTGGCGTAGCTGTTCATGAAGAAAATACAAACCGCTTCGGCGCCGCGCCTCATTAGCGTCCGCGCCGCCGCCTCGACCTCGCCGGCATCGACTTCGGTATCGACCGTGCCGTCCGCCAGAACCCGTTCATCCACTTCAATGCGCAGATCGCGGGGCACCACCGGATCGAACATGCCCCACAAGCCCCAGGTTTCGGGCCGGTCGCGGCGGCGCATTTCGATGAGGTCGCGAAAGCCTTGGGTGGTGATGATGCCGGTCGGCGCGCCCTTGCGCTCGAGAAGCGCATTGGTGCCGACCGTGGTGCCGTGGACAATCAAAGATACACCGCCGAGCTCCGCCATCTGTTCGGCGATGCCATCCCGGATGCCGCGCGACTGGTCGTCCCGGGTCGACGGCACCTTGGCGACCCGGCAGGAGCCATCTTCTTCGTCCAGGAAAAACACATCGGTGAAGGTGCCGCCAACATCTACCCCGACGACGGTGCCGGCGACGTTATTGGCGCCCGCCATGGTCAGCGGCCTCCCCTTAGCTTTTCGGTTGCTGGGGCGTCGAGCACGCCGTCTTCGGTCACCGAACATTTGTAATCTTCGGCCGCCGCCGTGGTGGAAACATAGCCGAGGCGGACATCTTCGGCGACGCGGCCTGGATCGCGCGCACGGGGATCGCCATAACCGCCGCCGCCCGGCGATTCGATGCGCACCCGCTCGCTTCGGTTCAAATTAATATCCACCATTTTGGACATCATCGGCGGCGATGCTTCACCGCCCTTGCCATCGGGATAGGTAAAGCGGTTCAACGCGCCTTCGCCGCCGCCGGCGACCCCGGGCGGCGCAAATTTTCCGCGTTCGCCGAACAGGAAGACGTCGGCCTGTTCTTCCAATAATTCGATCTCGTAAACCGCGCCAAGGCCGCCCCGGTGATTGCCGGGGCCGCCGCTGTCGGTGCGCAGCGCCCATTGGGTGAAGCGCACCGGATAGGCGGCTTCCAGGATTTCCAGGGGCGGGATGGTCGCCGTCGATATCGGTGCGTTGCCGTGATTGAGGCCATCGCCCAGCGGATGGCCGCCATGGCCGCCGCCGAAAAACGAGAACATCACCCAGCGGGCGCCGTTTTTCCGATGGCCGGCCAGCGACAGGGCGTTGATGGTGCCGTAGGCGCAGCCGTTGGACATTTCCGGCGCCACCTTGGAAATAGCGACGAACATGACATCGATGACGCGCAGAATGGTTTCGGTGTAACCGCCCACCGGCTTCGGCCGGCCGACGCTCAACAGGCTGCCTTCCGGGATGACGAACCGGATCGGCTCCATGACGCCGGAATTGGCGGGCACGTCGCGGAAGATATGTTTCAGCGCCACATAGCAGGACGCGATGGCGGTCGCGCGCGAGATATTCACCGGCCCGGCGCAAGCCGGTGATGTGCGCGAAAAATCCAGGGTCATGGAGGCGCCGTCGATGATGATATCGAGGGCCACCTTCAACGGCTCGTCGATGATGCCGTCATTGTCCAGCCAGTCGTCCGCCGAATAGGTGCCGTCCGGCAATTCGGCGATGTAGCTTGCCATCAGCCGGGCGGCGCTGTGCTTCAATTCGGCCAAAACCTGAAGCACCTCGGCCGGGCCATATTCATCGAGCAATTCACCAAGCCTCCGCTCGCCCAGATCGAGGGCACTGATCTGGCCGTTGAGATCGCCGTAAAGGCTTCCGGGCTGGCGCGAGTTGGCTTGCAGGATGGCAACGATGTCTTGGTTGAGGACGCCGCCCTGGAAAAGCCGCACCGGCGGAATCAGCATGCCTTCCTGGTAGCATTCGGTGGCCGCCGGATTGTAGTTGCCGGGCACATTGCCGCCGACATCGTGCCAATGACCCACCGACGCCATGAAACAGAACAGCTCGCCGGCCTGAAAAAACGGACGCACCAGCTTGAAGTCGGAGAGGTGGGTGCCGCCCTCGTAAGGATCGTTGAAGATGAATACGTCGCCGTCTTCAAGGTCCAGATCATCGCTCTTGATCTTGTCGATCACCATTTTCACGGCAAAGGACATGGCGCCGACGAAGATCGGCAGGCCCGATTTTCCCTGGATCAGGGTTTCGCCGGTTTCGGCGTGATAGAGACCGTGGCTGGCGTCGTGGGCTTCGGCGATGATCGGGTTGAAGGCGCTGCGGAACAGGGTCGCGTCCATTTCATCGGCGATCTGTTCCAGACGGCCCTTCAACACCGCCAGCATGACCGGATCAATTTCGCTCATTTCAGCTTCTTTTCGAGATAGGGAACCAGCCCGCCGGCGTCGATCAGGCCCATCAGATGGCCCGGTATGGCGTCCGCCGCCATGGTTTCGCCGGTATCAAGATTGGAAATGGTTCCGCCTTCCAGGTCCAGCTCCAGCCGATGACCATTTTCGATACCATCGACCGACGCACAAATGATTGCCGGCAGACCCCAGTTGAAGGCGTTGCGGTAGAATATGCCGCCGAAGGACGGCGCGATCACCGCCGCCACGCCGAGATGCTTCAAGACCTGGGCCGCCTGTTCGCGGCTGGAGCCCATGCCGAAATTCCTGCCGGCGACGACAATATCGCCCGCTTGCACCGATCCGGCGAAGGATGGTTCCACCGATTCCAGGCAATGAATTGCAAGTTCTTCCAGCGGGCCTTTCATATAGATGCCGGGTGCGAGCACGTCGGTGTCCACCTCGTCGCCGAACCGCCATACAAGCCCGGTCAGCGTCATGACCCATCTCCCAGCATCTCACGTGGATCGGTGATCACCCCCTTCACCGCGCTGGCGGCAACCGTATAGGGGGAGGCCAGGTAAACCCGGGACGAATTGGCGCCCATGCGGCCCTGGAAATTACGTGCCGTCGAGGCCAGGCAGACCTCGTCCTCGGCCAGGGTTCCGACGCCATATCCGGCGCAGGCGCCGCAACCGGTGGGCAGAAGATTGGCGCCGGCATGCAAAAGGATTTCCATGGTGCCGTCCCGGGCCGCGTCCGCCAAAATGCGCGCCGACGCCGGCGCCACGGTCAGCCGCTTGCCCGGCGCCACTTTGTTTCCCTTCAAAACCGAGGCCGCCATCTTGAGATCGTTCAGTTTGGCGCCGGTACAGGCGCCGATATAGAATTGATCGATGTCGGCCTTGTCGGCATCGCCCACATCGGCGGCGTTGGCCGGGCTGTGCGGGGCGGCGACCTGCGGTTCCAGATCATCGGCGGAAAATTCATGGACGCGCCGATAGTCCGCGTCGGCATCGCCCAGATAAGCCGCCCAATCGCCGGCATCGCCGCCGGCCGCGGTTACATAGGCCGCCGTCGTCTCATCGGGCTCGATAATGCCGGTCTGCGCCCCCAATTCGGCGGCCATGTTTGAAAGCGTCATGCGCTCCATCATGTCGAGGCCGGCGACCGTATCGCCGCCATACTGGATCGCCTGATAATCGCCGCCGTCCATGCCCAGCACGGCGCACATCCTGAGCGCCATATCCTTGGCCGCGACGCCCGCGCCGAAGGCGCCCGACCAGTTGATGCGGATCGTGTGCGGCACTTTGATCCAGGTTTCGCCGGTGGCCAGGACGCCGGCCATGTCGGTGGCGCCGATGCCGAACATGTAGGCGCCGAAGGCGCCGCCGGTGGGCGAATGGCTGTCGCCGCCGACGGCGAACATGCCGGGTCCGAGATGGCCCCTTTCGGGCGTCACCACATGGCAGATGCCATGCTGGTCATAGAAATTCATAATCCCCTGCTCGGCCGCCCATTCCCGGGTCAGTTTCAGGATGGCGGCGCTTTCGGCATCGACGCAAGGCGCGTAATGGTCGGAAACCAGGACGATTTTCGATGCATCCCAGACGCCGACCCCGAGCCGTTCAAGGATCGGCTTGGCGCGGCGCGGCCCGCCACTGTCGTGGATCATCGCCAGATCGACGACGCAGGTGACGATGTCGCCGGGACGCACCCGCTCTTTTCCGGCCGCCTTGGCGATGATTTTTTCCGCTATGGTCTGCTGCATAAACCGGCCTGTATTCTTGTCAGTATTTTTCGGCGCTATCATCGGGCGCCAATCTCGTCATATCATGACGCCGGATTATTATGGACATTGGGCGCTTGTCGGCAAGAGAGTGTCGGTTGCAAGGGGTGAACATGACCAGGGATCATGTAAAATTAGAAACAATATTATAATTTAATAAAGTAATAACAATATGTTATGACTATATTTATAACCATTAATGAATTTGAGATTAGTTTTAGTAACACCTGTGGTAACATAATAAATATAAGGCAATGAAATTAGGCCCCGACCGAAGCCGGGGCCATACATTATAAATTATTTGTCTTTGACGATCTTATCGGGTGGCGGCTTCTTCACACTAGCATCGTCGCGTTTCTGGGAAGCGATCTCCTGCAAGGTCTCATCCATCGCCTCTGCCACGTCCTGCATCGGCATTTTGGGTGAGGGTCAGCGATGGACAGGTATTCGCCTTCGTTAATCCAATGGAACTGATCCACGTCCAAGTACTTCGCTTCGTGCCTCCAGAACTCGACCAACAGATGTGCTGCTGCTTGACGTTCGGTGACTGCCTTGCTGGCGACACAGGCGATGGGCATCCACTCCCACTTACCAAAATCTTCTTCCTGGTACCGTAACCACAGGAGCCAATGCTTGCGGCCGCGATGGAGGTAATAGGCATGCAGGCGATTGTGCATCGGTGACCACGCCCATTCGACCTGACCGAGGTATATCGATGATCGGGG
>NZAK01000148.1 GCA_002687515.1 Rhodospirillaceae bacterium | reverse complement strand
GCAAACTCGACGAACAGGCGCTCGACGATCTCCGAATCGATGGTGCCAAGGTTGGCCATCGTGATCGACAGCTCCTTGATCTCCTCGTCGTCCATCATCTCGAACAGTTTCGCCGAATATTCCTGCTCAAGGGAAAGCATGAATATCGCCGCCTTGTCCGAGCCGCTCAGATTGCGGAACTGATCCTTCGCCCGAGCCATGATGTTAACCTGAATTATTGTTTCACGCCGGCCTTGAATTTAGCACAAGCCGATAGGTGATCAAAGCTGGATTTATCCGGGCGGCCGGCTGACGACGGCTCGTCAGGCGGTTTCCACGCCATAGGACAGCTGCAACCCCTCGGCCGTATTTTTTACCGTCGCCAGGCAGGCATCGGCGCCATTGTCCGGAATATAGACCGAAAGCCGAATGACGTAGCTGCCGTCCTCGGTGGTTTCCGAAACAAGGCGCACGATATTCGCCTTGAATTCGATAAACACTTCACACAGCCGCGCGATCAATCCGGGCTGATCGCCGCCGCTGAGCGTGATGCGGTGGGTAATCCGCCCCGACGGGCCGTGCAGCGGCGCCAGCGTGAAATCGGTGACCTCAATGTCGGCGCCGTTCAGCATTTCGATCCCCGATAGCTCGATCCTGAGATCATCGAAGGAAACATCCTCCGGCAGCTCGCAAACCGAGGTGAATTTTGCGCCTTCGCCGAGCACCGCGAAAGAAGTGTCGCCCAAATTAACGCCGAGATCGAACAACCTGCCCGAAATGGCGGCGATCAGGCCTTCCCGGTCGGGGCAAAAAATGGATACCAGCGCGTACTTGGTCATGGTGGTGTACTCTTTGGTGATGCTGAACGGCGGTATCATCACAATAGAGGTGTGTTCAGCGCCGGGCAATCTCAGCCGATTCGCGGATAATCCTGATGGTTTCCTCCCAAAGACCGAGATCGGGCAGATCTTCAAGGCGGAACCAGCCGACGCCCATCGCGTCGGATCCGGCCTTGGCCTCGCCGCTGCTCCAGCGCGCCGCGAAATCCACCAGGGTTGCGTGAAAGCGGACGCGCCCGCCGTCATCATGGTTGATGGCGTCGACGACATCGACCAGGCCGGCTATTTCGATGTGCAGCGAAGTTTCTTCCAGTATCTCCCGAACCGCCGTTTCGCGGACCGTTTCGCCCAGATCCTGCCGGCCGCCGGGGATCGTCCATTCGCCCAGTCGCGGTTCCTTGCCGCGCCGGATCAACAGGAACTCATCGCCGCGCCATACGACAACGCCAACGCCGACAAACGGATGTTCGAGATAGGTGCGGCGATCGCCGTCCTTGCCGGCGACGGCGTCACCAAGGTCATTATTTACGGCAATATCTTCGCGTTCTTTATCCACTTGATATTTAACCTTAATTGCTGGCATATCAGGGAAGGTTAAAGTTTAGCCGCATTTTGATTGATAATCACCCCAATGGATAAAATCTGACTTATCGGTACCATATGTCAGGTTCCATCCACTGAACGGGATTCAAGAATGGCCCAAGGCGTATTAGACCGGCTGACGTTTCAATCCGGGGACGAGGTATTCAAGGAAGGCGAACCTGGTAACCAAGCCTATGTGATTCAGGATGGTATGGTCGACATCATCCGCACCGACCCCGAAGGCAATGAGATCGTCCTCGGTTCGGTCGAAAAGGGCGGTATTTTCGGTGAAATGGCGTTGATCGACGATCAGCCGCGCATGGCCTCGGCGCGGGCGGCGACGGGGACCACTCTAATCATTATCAACCGCGACATGTTTCACGCCAAATTGGCGAAGTGTGATCCTTTCATTCGCGGCTTACTTGGTATATTCGTTAAGAATATCCGGTCCATGGTCGATAGCCAGTTGAGCGACTGAATTCACCATATTGGACGTAAAACTTATATTGTATCCTTTCCGCAATCGGCCTCGTGCCAGGTGTTGGACGGGGCTTGAAAGCGAAAATTTAAGATGGACGGACCCCAGGAGGGCGACATTCCGGCAGAATCGAAAAAGGAAACCGGGGCGGCCCGCCCGCGCGGGTTCCTCGGGCGCCTGAGAGGCTATTTCCTGGCCGGCCTGTTGGTTACCGCGCCGCTCGGGATCACCGCCTATTTGGCGTGGATATTCATCAATTTCCTGGACCGCAAAGTCACGCCGCTGATCCCGGCACCGTACAATCCCGAATCCTATTTGCCGTTCGGCCTTCCCGGCCTTGGGCTGGTGGTTATCTTTGTCGTGCTGACGCTGATCGGCGCCTTGACCGCCGGATTGCTGGGCCGCTGGGTGATCCATACCGGCGAGCGCATCCTGGCCCGCATGCCCGTGGTACGCAGCATCTATTCGGCCACCAAGCAGGTGTTCGAGACCGTATTGGCACAGCAATCGAACGCCTTTCGCGACGTGGTATTGGTTGAATATCCGAGGCGTGGCATTTGGGCGATCGGCTTCATTACCGGCACCACAAGGGGCGAGGTGCAGCACCTGACCGAAGACGAAACCGTGAACGTGTTCTTGCCGACGACGCCCAATCCCACGTCCGGTTTCCTGCTTTTCATTCCGCGCAAGGACGTGGTCTATCTTGATATGGGCGTCGAGGAAGCAATCAAGATGGTGATTTCAGGCGGCATCGTCACGCCGCCCGACCGAAGGCCGGCGGCGGAACAGGCCAAGCCGCAAGTGTCCTCGGCGACCTTTGAAGAGCTTGATGTCTTGAGGGAACGGGAGAAGACGCCGGTTCTGGTGCCGCGCGAAAAAGACCTCACCCCGAGCGAAGAAGCCTGACCGCCGAATCGCGTTCAAACAGATACAAAAGCACCCTTAAGGCGGCGCCGCGCGCGCCGGTCAGTTCCGGGTCGCGCTCGATGATCAGGCGCGCGTCATCGCGGGCGGCGGCCAGCAGTTCGCCGTGCACCGCCATGTCGGCCATGCGGAAGGCCGGCATTCCGCTTTGCCGCGCACCCATCAATTCGCCGGCGCCGCGCAAGCGCAGGTCTTCCTCGGCGATGCGGAAACCGTCTTCGGTGTCCTTCAGGATATTCAGCCTTGCCCGCGCCCCTTCGCCGAGCGCCGGGCCGTACAAAAGCAGGCATGTCGATGTTTCGGCGCCGCGCCCGATGCGGCCGCGCAATTGGTGCAACTGGGCGAGCCCGAACCGTTCCGCGTGCTCGACGATCATCACCGTCGCCTCGGGCACGTCGACGCCAACCTCGATGACCGTGGTGGCGACCAGGATTTGGATGCCACCCTCGGCGAATGCGGCCATCACCGCATCCTTGTCGGCGCCCTTCATCCTGCCGTGTACCAGCCCGACAGATTCGCCGAACACCGATCTCAAATGGGCATAGCGGTCCTCGGCGGCGGCCAGGTCGAGGGTTTCGGATTCTTCGACCAGCGGGCAGACCCAATAGATGCGGGCGCCGGTGCCCAGCGCCCGGCGCGCCGCGCCGACCACGTCATCAAGCCTGGCAAGGGAAATGGTTCGGGTCTGGATGGGTTGCCGTCCGGCCGGCTTTTCATCTAGCTTCGATACATCCATATCGCCGTAAAAGGTGAGGGTCAGGGTGCGCGGGATCGGCGTCGCCGTCATCACCAGCACGTCCGGCGCCTGGCCCTTTTCAGCCAAGGCCAGCCTCTGATGCACGCCGAAGCGGTGCTGTTCGTCGACCACCACGAAGGCCAGGTCGTGGAATTCCACATGTTCCTGAAACAATGCGTGGGTGCCGATAACCAAGTGGGTTTCGCCCGACGCCAGGCGCGCCAAGATGCCCTCCCGCGTCTTTCCCTTTTCACGGCCCGTGAGCAGCGCGATTTCGATGCCTTGGCTTTCGCGGAGCGGTTCGATCAGCTCTTGGATATTGGCGAAATGCTGGCGCGTCAGAATTTCGGTGGGCGCCAGCAGCGCCGCCTGGGCGCCGGCCTCGACCGCCGCCAGCATGGCCAACAAGGCGACGATTGTTTTGCCGGCGCCGACATCGCCCTGCAACAATCGATGCATGCGCAAGGGTGAAGCCATGTCCCCGGTAATTTCCTGGAGGGTCCGCACTTGCGCGCCGGTCAGCTTGAAGGGCAGGGCATCGACGACGCATTTGCGGTAACCGCCGTCGCCTTCGACGGCCCGGCCACGGGCGCGGCGGAGGTTGATCCGCACCAGCGCCAATGCCAGTTGATTGGCCAGCAATTCATCGAAGGCCAGGCGCGCGCGTTCGGGCATCGTCGGCGCCAGGGCGGCTTCGCCGGCCGGGGCATGGGCGGCGCCGATGGCGGCGCTCCATGCCGGCCAGCCTTGCCGTTTGATGTAGGCCGCGTCCAGCCATTCGTCGAGGTCCGGCGCTTGCCCCAGGGCGCCGGTGATGGCCTTGGCCAGAACCTTGAGCGAAAGCCCCTGGGTCAGCGGATAGACCGGCTCCACCGTCTTCAAGCGCTCCAGTTCGTCGAGCTTGCCGATATGATCGGGGTGGGCCATCTGCAATTCGCCGCCGAATTTATCGAGGCTTCCGCTGACCACGCGCTGTTCGCCTTCGGGCAGGGTGCGGCGCAGGTAATCGGCGCGGGCGTGAAAGAAGACCAGCACCATCGAACCGGTTGCATCGGAACAGAGGACTTTATAAGGCAGGCGCTTGTTGGCCGCCGGCACATGGCGGTCGATTTGCACGGTGATGGTCGCCACCCGGCCCGGTGTGGCATCGGCGATTTTCGGTGCATAACGGCGGTCGATGATACCGGTAGGCAGATGCCACAGGAGGTCGACGATCTGCGCTCCGGCCGCCTTTTCCACGAGCTTGGCGATACGCGGGCCGATCCCCGGCAATTTGGTGACCGGAGCAAAAAGCGGAAAGAGAATTTCCGGACGCATGCGTAATCCGCTCCGGCGGGGCTGACAGAAGGTTACTTAAGTTTTATATCCTGCCCCTACGAGCGAGTACATAGCGGCCAAATAATACCGGCTAGAGCATTATGGATGATCGTCGCAAAAGGATATTGTACCGGGCCAATCACCGCGGCATGACCGAAACCGACCGCCTGCTCGGCGGCTTCGCGGACGCCCATCTTGACGCCATGACCGGGCCCGAGTTGGATGAATTCGAGTTGTTGCTCGATCAGGGCGACAACGAGCTTTTGAGTTGGATTTTGGCGGACGCGCCGGACAATCCCGATTTCGCCGGTAACCTGGTCCTGAAACGGATCATCGCCTTCAAGAATAACCTCTAATGCATCGATATGAATTTCATTAAGAAAGGTGAGCGGACGCTGCTGGCGGGCGCGCCCGAAGGTTACGACGGCGCCATCTTGGCCGATTTGGCGCGCGATACCGGGTGTATCCTGTTTATCGCCCGCGACGACCGGCGCATGACGGCGGTTGCCGATGCCATCGCCTTCTTCGGCGACGACGTCGATTGCATCGCCGTTCCGGCGTGGGATTGCCTGCCCTATGACCGGGTCTCGCCGAGGGCCGATATCCTGGCGCGCCGCGTCGACGCGCTGACCACGCTGGCCGAACATCTCGAAACGGGCGCCGCCGGTCCGACGATAATTTTGACCACGGTCGCCGCGATCCTGCAAAAACTGCCGCCGCCATCGGCCTTCGCCGGCGCCCGTTTCGGCGTCTCGCTGACCTCGGGGATCGGCCGCAGCGCGATTACCGATTACCTGGAAAAACATAATTTTCAGCGCACCGAAACGGTGATGGAGCCCGGGGAATACGCGCTCCGCGGCGGTATTCTGGATCTGTTTCCGCCCGGCCGCGAGACGCCCCTGCGCCTGGATTTCTTCGGCGAGGAACTGGATAGCATTCGCGCCTTTGATCCGGTCACCCAGCTGACCACCGGCGATGTCGATGGCTTCGATATGGAACCGGTGGGCGAAATCACCTTGGATGAAGACGCAATCAGCCGCTTCCGCACCGGCTACCGGGCCTTGTTCGGCGCCGCCTCCAGCCAGGATATTTTGTACGAATCGGTTTCCGCCGGACGCCGCTATCAGGGGATGGAACATTGGCTGCCCCTGTTCCACGAAGAACTGGGCACACTGTTCGATTACCTGCCTGGGACCGATCTGGTGTTCGACCATGAATTCGAAGACGCGCGCCGGGCACGCTGGGATTTGATATCCGATTGCTTCGATGCGCGGCAATCGACGTCGGCGCGCGGACTGGCTATTCTTGATACGCCTTATCACCCGTTGCCGGCGGACCGTTTGTACCTGACCGACGATGATTGGCAGCGGGCCATTGGCGGGCGTTCGATCCTGACCCTGCAGCCCTTTGCGGCGCCCGGCGATGCGGCCGGGATCGAAGACGCCGGCGGCAAGCCGGGCCGGGATTTCGCCGAGGTGCGCGCGCGGCCCGGTGAAAACGTTTTCGATGCCCTGCGTCTATATATGGATGAAGTGGTCGATGCCGGGGGCAAGGTGATATTGGCGGCGGTCAGCGAAGGATCGCGCCAACGGTTGCTGAAAATCGCCGCCGAGCATGGGATTTCGGCGGCGCCCGCCACCGAGCCGTGGCGCATCCTGGCATCGGATGCGCGCCACAACATCTGGGCGGTGGTTCTCGACATCCAGCATGGCTTCGTGGCGCCCGGTTTCACCCTTATCGCCGAGCAGGATGTTCTCGGCGACCGCGTCGGCGCGCCCAAGGCACGACGCATGCGCCCCGAAAATTTCATCGCCGAGGCCTCGAGCCTCAACCTCGGCGATCTGGTGGTTCATGAAGACCACGGGATCGGACGTTTTCACGAATTGATCACGCTCGATGTCGCCGGCGCCTCCCATGATTGCCTGCAAGTCGAATATGAGCGGGGCGACAAGCTGTTCGTACCGGTGGAAAATATCGATGTGCTGTCCCGCTATGGCGACGACGAGGGCGGCATCAAGTTAGACAGCCTCGGCGGTGCCGGGTGGCAGGCGCGCAAGGCGCGCATGAAGGAACGCATCCGCGAAATGGCGGACCAACTGATCCAGGTGGCGGCGGCGCGCGAATTGAGCCCCGGCGAAGTGATCAGCCCCGAGCCGGCGCCTTACGAGGAATTCAGCGCCGCCTTTCCCTACCAGGAAACCGAGGATCAGACCCGCGCCATCGAAGATGTGCTGGCCGATCTGGAAAAGGGGCGTCCGATGGACCGCCTGATTTGCGGCGATGTCGGTTTCGGCAAGACCGAGGTTGCCTTGCGCGCCGCGTTCGTAACGGCGATGGAGGGCAAGCAGGCCGCCGTCGTGGTCCCGACGACGCTCCTGGCGCGCCAGCATTACCAGCTTTTCGTCGAACGGTTCAAAGAATTTCCGGTGCGCGTGGCGCAGATCTCGCGCCTGGTCCCGGCGGCGGTGGTCAAGACGGTCAAGGAGGAACTGAAATCGGGGGCCCTCGATATCGTGATCGGCACGCACGCGCTCCTGGCCAAGGATGTCAGTTTTGGCCGGCTCGGCCTGTTGATCGTCGACGAGGAGCAGCATTTCGGCGTCGCCCATAAGGAAAAACTGAAGGCGCTCAAATCCAACATGCATGTGCTGACCATGACGGCGACGCCAATTCCGCGCACCTTGCAGCTGGCGCTGACCGGGGTCCGCGAGATGAGCCTGATCACGACGCCGCCGGTGGACCGGCTGGCGGTCCGCACCTTCGTTCTGCCGCAAGACCCGGTTGTGATCATGGAAGCCATCAACCGCGAACGGTTCCGGGGCGGGCAGGTCTTCTATGTGACACCGCGCATCGTCGATATCCCGCGCCTGCAGGCCTTCCTTGCCGAACTGGTTCCCGATATCAAGCTTGCCGTGGCGCACGGCCAGATGCCGGCCAGCAAGTTGGAAAAGGTGATCGGTGAATTTTACGACGGTGCCCACGATCTTCTGCTTTCCACCAATATCATCGAATCCGGGCTCGACCTGCCGTCGGTGAACACCATCATCATTCACCGCGCCGACATGTTCGGGCTGGCGCAGCTCTATCAGCTGCGCGGGCGTATCGGCCGTTCCAAGCTGCGCGGATACGCCTACCTCACGCTGCCCGGCGACAGGCGTCTGACCGCCGCCGCGCAGCGCCGGCTTGAAGTGATGCAGGCGTTGGATTCGCTTGGCGCCGGGTTCATGCTGGCCAGTCACGATCTGGATATTCGCGGCGCCGGAAATCTTCTCGGCGAGGAGCAGTCGGGCCATATCAGGGAAGTTGGAATCGAGCTCTACCAGCAGATGCTGGAAGACGCGGTGGCCGAGGCGCGCGCCGCCGGCGGCGGCGTGCCGGCCGACACCGGTCAGTATTCGCCGAGCATTGATGTCGGCATACCGGTCCTGATTCCGGCCGATTATGTGCCGGATCTCGGTATCCGCCTGTCGCTCTACCGGCGCATCGCAAATCTCACCGGGCGGGCCGAGATCGAGGCCTTCGCCGTCGAGTTGATCGACCGCTTCGGCTCCCTGCCCGACGAGGTCGAAAACCTTTTGCAAACGGTTGCCATCAAGCGCTTGTGTCTGGAAGCCGGCGTCGAGCGCCTGGAAGCCGGCTCGAAGGGCGCCGTCGTCAGTTTCCATAAAGATCACTTCGAAAATGTCGAGGGGCTGGTCAAATTCATCACCGGACAGGCCGGCACGGCGCGCCTCAGGCCCGATCAGAAACTGGTTTTCAGCCGCAGTTGGGAAGCCTCGTCGGACCGCATGGACGGTGTCCGTTATCTTTTGGGGGAATTGTCGGCGCTGGCGAATTAGGGCGGCGCGTCGGAAAACTGGTGTCCGGCGTCGAACAGCTCGCGGCGTTTTTCGCGCGCCACATCCAACAATCTCCGGATAACCTGCGGGTCCTGGGCGCCGGACAGGGAAAACTGGCCATCGATGATGAAAGCCGGAACGCCGCTAAGGCCGAGCCGGTGGGCGCGGGAATTTTGCTCGATCACTTCCGCCCTGTCCTCTTCGCTAGCAAGATATTGGCGCAGCGCCGCCCTATTCAATCCGATGGCTTCACCGATATCGACGAGCGCCGAACGGATGCCGATATCCCGCCCCTCCATGAAATAGCTTTGGAACATGGCTTCGACGGCGGCGCCGGCGAGGCCGTCTCGCTCGGCAAATCGGATCACGCGGTGCGAATCAACGGTGCTCGGAACCCAGTTGATCCGGTCCATGCGGAATTTTATGCCCGATGCCAGACCGGTCCGGGTGATCGCCGAATAGACGCGGCTGGCGCGCGCCTCGCCGCCGAACTTGGCGCGCATATATTCGCGTGCGTCCATGCCTTCGGGCGGCATCTCCGGGTTCAAAAGGAATGCATTCCAGTGGATTTCAAAATCATCCATAGGCCCCAAGGCAAGCGCCTCTTCCAGCCGTTTCTTGCCGATGTAGCACCAGGGGCAAATGGTATCGAAAATGATGTCGATGCGCATTGCCAAAGCCTAAACCTCTTGGCACCGGCTTTCAACGGGCCTGCCGCTATATCGGTCCTTTCGCATCCACTTCGCGGCCTTTAAGATCGGTATTGCTCGGACGGAAACGGGTAATCACCCGGCGCAACTCAACGGTAAAACCAATGGTATCTGGCGGTAAATTAGGCGGCATTAGCCGCGTCTGGCGAAGCCGTAATTACCGATACTTTTGGCTCGGCAATGCCGGATCTCTGATCGGCTTCTGGATATATAAACTGGCAATCGGCTGGTTGACCTGGGAACTGACGGAATCGCCGTTTTGGCTCGGCATGGTCGGCTTCGCGGCGCTGTTCCCGGCGGCTTTTCTTTCGCCGCTCGCCGGCGCCGTCGCCGACCGCTTCGGCCAGCGCAGAACCGCGATGTGGGCGCTGGCGGCGACCGCGGCCGTCCCGTTCGCCATCGCCGCGCTGGTGTTTTCCGAAAAAATTACGCCCGAATTGATCTTCGTTCTGACCCTCGCCCAGGGCACCTGCATCGCCTTCGACCTACCCGCCCGGATATCGCTGGTGCCCTATCTGGTGGAGCGCGACAATCTGGCCTCGGCGATTGCCTTGAATTCCACCACCTTTCACGCCGGCGCCTTCATCGGTCCGGCATTGTTCGGGCTGATCAACGCGAAATTGGGTTTAGGGGTAGCCCTGGCGCAGTACGGCGTCATGCAGATGGCGTTTATTGCCGCCTTGTCGTTGATCGAAGTGAACGAGGAAAGGTCGTCCTCGCGCGGTGTTATGAGCCTGGCTACCGATATCAAGGACGGCGTCCGCTACGTCTTCGCCCAGCCCGGTGTTCTATCGATTTTCGCGCTGTCGGCGATGACCCATCTTGCGGTCCGGCCTTATATGGACCTGCTGCCCGGATTTGCCGGTAACGTGTTTCATCTGGATGCCAGCGGATTCGCCGTTCTGGCGGCGGCGACCGGGATCGGCGCCATCGTCGGCGGCTTACTGATCGCGCTGCGCGGCGGCATTATCGGGCTGACGCGCATCAATGTATTCGCCAACCTGGCAGCCATTCTGTCGCTGCTTGTATTTTCGATATTGGGCATATTCTGGTTGGGCCTGGCGACCCTTGCCATATTGGGATTTGCCCTGGTAACGGCGGCGGTTACCAGTCAGACCTTGGTGCAGGGCCGGGTCGATCCCAAGATTCGCGGCCGGGTTATCAGCCTCTCGACTGGCATGGCGGTCGGCTTCCCGGCCATCGGCGCCATCATCCAAGGTTCCCTCGGCTCCACCTTCGGCATCCAGGCACCGGTCGCCGGGTCCATGGTCCTGGCTCTCATATACTGGATTTGGGCGGCGCGCCGGCTGATGGGCAATGCGGTTGATTTGGAGACAACGTTCTCGCAAGCGCGTTAAACGCGTGTGAATGACATGCGCAAAGACACAATGCGGGCGGGCGGCCCGCACAAATCACTCTACCATTACTGACCCGGGCTTATTCGCCGCCGGCGACCAGGTCGACGGCTTTTAGACCCTTGGGCTCCTCAACTGCGGTGAAATTGACTTTTTGTCCTTCCGTCAATCCCTGCATCCCCGCCGATTCCACGGTACTGATGTGTATGAATACATCGCGTCCGCCATCATCGGGCACGATGAAACCATAGCCTTTCGCGTGGTTGAACCACTTTACAGTCCCCGTTGACATGTTCCTCCCCTTTAAACTTTCAGGGCTCATCGGGCAAAATTACTCGATATGAATGGAGTTATTATTATCCCGCTTTTCCGAATCAGTTATACCTAAGACCGGATTTCAAGCGATATTGCACCGACATAGCAAAATTTAACCTTTTACCGGCGCTGGGTACAAGAAAAATTTGCACGCGCTAACCGGGGCGCTGATGCCTTCAGGCGGCGCGGCGCATCTTCAGCTTCATGCCGACCACGGCATAGATATCGAGACCGGTGATATCGGCGATTTCCTGAATTGGCAGGCGGGTTTCCTTGAGCAGCACCGTGGCATGGGCGGTAGGATCACGGCGTGATCGGTTGAATCGCTTTGGCCGGTCAGGCTCGGCGCGCGATTTTTTACGTTTATCGAGGCCCCGTTGCCGTGCTTTTTCGACCGCTTCCTCCCAGCGGGTTTTTTCATCGGCCACTTGCGTGTCGAACGACACATCATGGGCCGGGCGCCGGACATGGAAAGCGCCGGTATCCGATGCCGGCCAGGTTCTGGGTACGCCTCCCTGGGAGCTGTGATCTTGAAAACGCGCCGCTTCCTCAAGCGTCAGCCCATGTTTAGCCGCCAGCCGTTTTGCGGCTGCCATTGCATTGGCGCGTTCGCCGTCGAACTTGCTGCTTTTGGCCAGTTCGAGAAGGTTTCTGAAGCGTTCGCGTTCGGCGGATGAAAAAACGGTGCTAATTTTCCGGCTCCTTTGTTGAACCGGATATAATAGCACAAGAGGCGGGTCCAAGTGTTAATGTTGGCGGCTGCGGTGCCGAAATGCAGAAATAAATTGCCGCTTCAAGGCGATTGCCGCGAAAATTATGGAAAACAGGTGGCACATGAGCGTATTCCTGGAACTTTTGTCCCTCTATGAAGACAACGGGATTACCGTTCAAACCAGCCTCAGCCCGGGGCATTTCCCGGGTTTCGGATCGCAGGATATTCCCTTCACTTACATGTTCCGGGACGGCCAACAGCTGTGCGAGGGCGGCGGCATTGCCTTTGCCGAAATCGCCTTCCTGGAGCATTTGTTTTCGGCCTTTCAGCCCGAGCGTATTTTCGTTGTCGGCAATGCCTTCGGCTGGAGCACGCTGGCGTTGGCTATCATGAACCCGTCGGCGCGCGTCGTTGCCATCGATTCCTGTCCCACCGAAACCGAGGAACAGGGAATTGCGTTCGCCAATGAGATGGGCGCCCGCCTCGGCCGCGACGTGCGCGCCGCCAAGGGCAAAAGCCCCGAGGACGTACCGTCGATCATCGCCCGGGAAATGGGCGGTCCGGTCGATTTCGCCTTGATCGACGGCTGGCATACCAACGAAGCGCAGCGGGCCGATTTCGAAGCCTGCAAGGCGGTCGCCGACGGGCGCTGCGTCTATGTCTTCCACGATGTTATAAACCTGTTGCTGGCGGACGGTTTCGCCGCCATCGCCCGCGACAATCCGCAGCTTGCCAGCACGCTTTTGTTTCGTACGCCGTCGGGCATGGCGATCAGCTATCCGCCGGCGCTGGAGGCGGAAATCGGCCCCATCGCGCGCGCCTTTACCGAAACCGACGAACGCGTGCGCGCCCTCTGGGAAGAGGGCCGCGCGCGCCGCGGCGAAGCGACATAGAGTGATCCCGGTTTGTCCGGAACCGCTCCGGAATTCTTAGTGGATGGTCGCCTCGTTATTGCTCAACCGGGCTTCGAGCCGGCCGAGCGCCGCCTTGGCGCCCTTCGCCTCCGACGGGTGCCAATGCAGGCAAAAGCGGCTGCCGTTCATCGATACATAGGGCTCGGCGCCTTCGAACGCCTGATCCGACAGAACCGCGTCCGAGCGGCTATCCAGCACCAGGGTCTGTCCCGAAAGCGCCACCGTCAGCACGCTGTGATGATGGCCTTCCGCCGTCGTCATCCAGACCAAGCGTAAGCGGTGCGCATGGAAACCGAGAAGCCTGAGCGAAAGATATTTAGCCAGGGCGTAAGCGCAGGATTCATCGGCGCAGCGCAGGAATTCGATCGGCGACGTCCAGGGACGGTCCTTGGCATAATCCGCGATCACGCCGTAGGCGGGTGAATTGTTGATGTACCGGTTAATGCCGGCGATTTGTCCGCGGACGCCAAATTCCCTCAGGCAGCGCAGCATATCCCGCCATTGTCCGATGGGCGCTGTTCGCTCGCGCTTCGCGGTTTTTCGCGAACCCTTGTGAGCGAACAGCGCCGCCGGGGCGCCCACCGTTCTTTCGCGCACGCCAAATGGCGCGACCGGCCGGTGAGGGGCCGTGCGGACGTCGGGGGAGGAAATTCGATCAAGCGCCCGGGAATCGCCGGGAACAGCCGGGAACTGGTCTGCCGGAACGCCGGCGGTCGAGAAGATATTGGAAATTCGGGTCCACGCCGTGACCCCACTGGTTCTGTTCATCATTATTTTTCTTCTTCCTGGTTTTTGGGCGGCATTTACCCGCCACCTGTTAATGTTTTATTAATACGCAACGGCCGTGCCAGACTAAGCCGTTTGAATCGTTAAATTAAATTATGGCTTGGTGCATCGCCTAGGCGGGGGGCGGCAGATTCTGCCGGGAAAATTTTCCGGGTCGTTTTATGTGGCCCTGGCATTGCGGATGTGATGAAATTGGGGGCGAAAGCAATTCGCATCGAGGATTAAGATGGATTGGCGAAAAGAATACAGCGTCGGGGTCGATCAATTCGATATCGACCATAAAACGATTTTCGATATGATCAGCCGGTTGGAGGCTGCGTCGACCAATTTATCCAGCCCGGAATTGCAGGAGGAATTATTTGAAACACTGATGGAATACACCGACGACCATTTCGAGCGGGAAGAACAGTTCATGCGCGAGGTCGGATATGCCGGCTTAGTTGAACACCATGGCCTGCATGCCGAAGTGGACGAAGAGTTGCATCGCCTTTACCGGAAGTTTCGCGATGGCGATGAAGGTATCGCACGTGACGTCGTCGAATTCCTGCGCGAATGGTGGTTTGTGCATATCCTGCAAGTGGACATGGCCTACAACCCGACCAAGTAATACCGGCCAGGCGCAAACCGGAATTCGCCGGTCAACCGGGGCGCGCGAAAAAAGTTTCCTGCATCGAGGCGCGTTCGTTGAATTCGCCGATCCAGGCGGACAGTTTCGGGCGCCCGTCGCGCCATTCGAAGTCATCGAGCCTGAAGTCGGCGTAACCGAGCCCGGTGGCGACGGCGATTTGCCCGATATTCAAGGGCCCCCGCAGCCAATCCATATGGTCTTCCAAAAGCCCCGTGGTTTTAGTGATTTTGCCCCATTGCCGCGCGATGACATCCGATGAACGCTGATCTTCCGGGCGCATTCCCTCGGCCCCGATCAGCACCGCCGCATCGCCGATGCCGTCGCCGATGGATTGCAGCCTGAGCGCATGCCAGCGCTCCCAGCCACCGGCCGGAAACAGGGACGCGCCGGAATGCAGGCTATCCAAATATTCAGAGATAACGCGGGAATCGATAACGCTTTCGCCGTTATCGAGCACCAGGGCGGGAACCTTGCCGAGGGGATTATGCTCCGGCACCCTTTCGCGGGCTTCTTCGATCGATTTCAAGATGATGATTTCGATCTTGTCGGTCAGGCCGGTTTCGATGATCAAAACCCGGACCTTGCGGGCGAAGGGCGAGGCTGGGCGCGCGTAAAGTTTCATCTCGGTATTCCCTGTTTGGCCGGCATCGGGACGCCCCTATTGGGCAAGGCGCCGGTGTTCTTCCAATATTCCAGGCAGGTCTTTGGGATTTTTGATACGGCCCACACCGCATTCGGCGCCGACCCCGGCAACCTTCGCAAATCGCCGCGCCGCGTCGAGTTTCCCGGCATTCCCCGCCGCATCGCCGGCATGGACGAGGCCAAGATAAAGATCGGTCCCTTCGCCAAGCTTCAGACCGGACAAAGGTTCAAAATATGCATCGTCGCCACGCTCGATGGGCACCGGCATGTGGATATATTGTAAAGGCCGGGTAACGGCGCCGGCGATGCCGTTGCCAATTTCCACCAGCACACCCATGTCCTCGGGCTGCACCATGTGCTCGTCCGCCGGGCTGCCATAACAAAGATGATATCCGACATCGATGCCTTGCGGCACCATGTCGCCCAAGCCGCCAAGCACCTCGAAAATGTGTTCCTTGAAGCCGGGATATTGTTGGTAATAACCCTCCCACATCAGGACTTCCTGGCAGACATCCCATTGATAGGAAATACGCTCGTGCGGCAAGGCGCCGGCAATGCGGCCGAATTCGTCGGCCAGGTGTTTGGTATAGGCGGGAATGAATTGATCGAAGGCATTGGGCGAAATGAAATTGTAGGCGATGGCCAGCGGCGTCGCCATGCAGATTTGGTATTTAACATGCGCCGGAATGGCGCCATCCGACTGCAAACGCGCGAACGCTTCGTAATTTCTGATAGCGTCGTCGGCATAGCCGGTTTGGTAAACGACGTTTTCAGGATCGACGCCGTCCTTTATTTTCAGCCTTTCGACCCTGAAGACCACTTTGCCGTCCCATTGCTTGAATTCGAATACGGGAATGCCGCGATCGATCTCCAGGTCCGGATTGGCCTTCAGTTGATCATTGATAAAGCTGATCCAGCGCTGCCGACGCCCGGTTTCGCCGTCCGGGATGCGCACCATGTGATTGCCGATGGTTTCTCCGAGGGCGCGAAACACGGATTCGGCGTCGTCAAGCGGGACGCTGCCAACCATATGGATAATGGTCTTGTTGTCTGAAACTTCGGTCATCGATGATCTCCGCCGATGTGCCCCCCGTCGGCGCATCAAATGCGGAAATTCAAGGGATTTCAACCGAAATCCGGGCACGGCAAATCGCCCGCCGCTTACCTCGGCGGCCAGCGCTTGCGCCCGGGCGCGGCGTCTAGCGGATTAGCGAGATTACGCGCAACGACTTGTAATTATTCAGGTTATCTGAAGAGATTTGTTCCTGAACCGGCTTTGCCAGCGCCGTGTTTTCGGACAGCCATGCCGAAAAAAACCAGCCGAGAAGAATAAATGGCGCCACCGTCAGGAGCGCCATCAAACGAACTTTCATGCCATTCATAGCTCACCTACGAGTATCAATTCTTGATACGAATCCAAAGCTTTAGCGCCGAATGGTTAACGGCGCGTTAACGATTGGCGGGCGGCGGTGGAATGATGGCGATTAATGGATTTGGTTGGAAGGGTTGGCATCCACGCCGCTGGGGGAGTCGTCGGGGGGGAGGAGGAGGGATGCGACGTGGATGCCTGGGGTAAATTCGTAAATTAAATTAGGCCACCATGTTGGAGCCCGATCCGTACCGGTTTTGCCGTGAACGTTCTTCTTGGGCGAGGGCGGCTAGAATCGCGTCTTCTTCGGTTCTAAAGCTGCCAACCATCGCAAAACCTTCCACGGTATCGAGCACAATCCATTTACCACTGGTGTTCTGATATTGGATCGAGTAGCGCATTCTGCTCTCTCCATCACTGATTATTTCGATGCATAGGTTAGCGCGGGAAATTTAAGAAAAAGTGAATCCGGCGGGCGAAATATTACCCTTTTCACCGGGTATTCGTTTTCGGCCGTTACGGGGCCGCCGCAAATGTCAAAGAGCATTGGAAATCCCGGCGATTGGGATATCATGGGTTTGGCAATGCATTTTATCGGGCAAGGAGGCCGAGATGATTACCGTATTGGTGCGTTTCAAACTTCCGGACGGCGTCGGCAGCGAACAATATAAAAAGACCGCCGAAGAGGCGGCGCCCCGCTTCCAGGGCATGCAGGGGCTGAAAACCAAATATTTTCTCTATAATGAAGAGGGCTATGGCGGCGGCTTCTATGTGTGGGAAAGCCGCGAGCAGGCCGAGGCCCTTTACACCGAAGGCTGGGCCGACGCCATGCAAGAACGCATGGCGTCGCGCCCCGAAGTGACCTATTTCGAAACCAGCGTGGTCGTCGATAACGAAAGCGGCGCCATCCGGGTGGAAGCCGCCTAAACCGCTGAAATACTGGGGAGCAGGATCATGTCCATTCTCGACGGCGAGAAAGTCATCGCCATTGAAGAACATTACTACGACGACCAGGTGACCGAACATTTCACCGGCGTCGATGCGCGCACCGGCGGCTTCGTCCGCGACCTGCTGGAGGACGTGAGCCAGGGGCGCATCAAATCCATGGACGACGCCAACATCGACGTGCAGGTATTGTCGCACGGCGCACCGTCGACGCAAAAGCTGGACGCCGAAACCGGAACCCGCGTCGCCAAGGCGGCCAACGACCATCTGAAGGAGATTTGCGATACCCATCCCGACCGTTTCAAGGGCTTCGCCGCCCTGCCGACCGCCGACCCCAAGGCATCCGCCGACGAATTGGAGCGCGCGGTGAACGATCTCGGCATGGTCGGCGCCATGATCCACGGGTTGACCGGCGGTGAACAATTCATCGACGGCAAGCAGTTCTGGCCGATCTTCGAACGCGCA
Organism: Rhodospirillaceae bacterium; assembly: GCA_002687515.1. GTDB lineage: Bacteria > Pseudomonadota > Alphaproteobacteria > Rhodospirillales > UBA2165. Next base: position 7,278 of record NZAK01000148.1, on the reverse strand, counting down.
GAGGCGCTGGACGTGCCCCTCTATATCCATCCCGCCAACCCGCACCCCGCCGTGGTCGATGTCTATTTGAAGGATTACGTGAAGGAATTCCCCGGCATCATGAACGCAGGCTGGGGCTTCACCATGGAAACCGCGACGGCGGGCATTCGCATCGTGCTGTCCGGCGTCCTCGAGAAATATCCGGGGGTCAAGATCATCCTCGGCCATCTCGGCGAAACCCTGCCGTTCCTGATGTGGCGCATCGATCTGGCCCTCAACCGGCCGGGCAACGAAGGGGTCGAGTTCAAGAAACTGTTCTCGTCCCACTTCCATATCACCACCTCGGGGTTTTTCTCCGACCCGGCGATGCTCTGCTGCATCCAGGAAATGGGCGTCGACCGCATCCTGTTCGCCATCGATTACCCGTTCGTGCCCAACGATCCGGGTCCGGTCTGGATGGAACGGCTGATGCTCAACGCCGAGGACAAGTCGAAAATCCTGCACGGCAACGCCGAAAAGCTGCTCGGGATTTAGACATGGCCTATGAGCTTTATTACTGGCCGATGATCCAGGGCCGCGGCGAATTCGTGCGCCTCGCCCTCGAAGAAGCCGGCGCCGATTATGTCGATGTCGGCCGCAAACCGAAGGGCGAGGGCGGCGGCCCAGGCGCCATCGCCGCTTTCCTCGGCGACGAAGCCAACCCACGCCCGTCCTACGCGCCGCCGATCTTGAAGGACGGCGGAATTACCATCGCCCACACCGCCAATATCCTCTTGTACCTGGGCGGGCGCATCGGCCTGGCCCCCGACGACGAGGCCGGCCGAACCTGGGCCCACGATCTGCAACTGACGGTCACCGATTTCGTCCTCGAGATTCACGACACCCACCACCCCATTTCCAACGCCCTCTATTACGAGGACCAGAAAGAGGAATCCGTCAAACGCGCGGCCCTGTTCCTGGAACACCGGGTGCCCAAACATTTCGCCTATTTCGAAAGCGTCATCGACCGCAACCCGGACGGTGCGCACCTGATCGGAGCCGGCCTCACCTATCCCGACCTCTCGATCTTCCAACTGATCGCCGGCCTCCGCTACGCATTTCCGAACGCCATGGCCCGCATCGAGCCCGATTACCCGAACCTGACGGCGTTGCACGACGCCGTGGCGGCGCGGCCCAACATCAAGGCGTACCTGGAATCGGACCGCCGCATCGATTTCAACGAAATGGGGTTATTCAGACGCTATCCGGAGTTGGACGGGTAGGGGGATTCTTGAATTAGGGCATACCGAAAGGGCGGGTTAGAAACCCGCCCCTACCCAAAGAATGGATGCATGATTCGCATTGTCCGTAGGGGCGGGTTTCAAACCCGCCCGGACAACGTTTGAAATTCACGCTCCCGCCTAAACCCTGATCTCCCCCGCATACACACTCTCGCCCAAACTCACGCTCACCGTCTTCGCCGCGTGCCCGTCGGCGGCGATCTCCAGGGTGTAGTCGCCGCTGTCCGGGTCCAGTTTGTCGAACTTGAAGTCGCCGTAGGCGTCGGTGAAGGTTTCGGCCAGTTTGGCGCCGTCCTTGTTCAGCGCCACGTGCGCGCCCTTGACGCAATCGACGTTTCCGCCGGCTTCGGTCTCGACGCTGCCGCCGATGAAGCATTTGCTGAAGCGGTAGAGGTTTTTGTACCAGACCCGGGGTTTGGTGCCGTGTTCGGGGTGCAGTTCCTGCAAGCCCTCGGCTTCGATGGTTTTCTTGAATGCCGCGTCGTCGGCCTTGACGGCGCGCAATGCGGCGGTGGCGCAGACGGTGACGGCGCGCGGTTCCTTCCAGCCGTCGTCAAGGAGGTGGGCATCGAAGATCCAATGCTGCGGCACCTCTTTTTCCTCGTTCCACCAGATGGCGCCGTAGGGGCAGGCATCGATCAGTTGCTTTTGGCCCTTGGCTTTTTGAGGATCGATGATGACGATGCCGTCGGCGCGCTTCGAGATGGCGCCGTTCTCGGCCTTCTCCATGCAGGGCGCGTCGTCGCAGTGCTGGCACATCACCGGCACAAAGGCGATGTCGATCATCGGTGCGGCGCCGCGTTCCTTGGCTTTAATGTTGATCCATTTATGGCCGTGCTTGGGCATTTCCTCGGCGTAGCCGGGGAAGGCGTTGCCGACATGCTCGTCGTGGCAGGCGAGGACGCAGACATTGCAGTTGGTGCAATTGGCGACGTCGACGATCAGGTTCCATTTGCTCATTGCTCTGCTCCTATTCCGCCGCCGCCAGCATCGGCGCGCGTTCGATCTCGATCTTGCCGTCCCAGGGCGACACCTGAACCTGGGCGCAGGAAGCGCCCATGGCATGGCCCTGCTTCAATTGCGACTTGGGCGGCGTCAGGAGGTTCAGAACGCCGCCCTTGTCCACCGATTGGCCCGGCTCTCCCATCGGCTCATAGTTGGCGCAACTCTCAAAGCCATGGATGATGCCGCGCGGCAATCGCCCGGTGATCTTGGCGGCGCAAAGGACGGCGCCCCGGTCGTTATGGACTTTAACCAGATCGTGGTGCTTGATGCCGCGCGCCGCCGCGTCTTCGGCGTTGAGGCGGATGATCCAGTAACGGTAACCATCGATTTCGACCCGGTGTTCCTCGATCGAATTCAGATAACTGTCCTTGCCGTCGCCCTGGGTGTGGAAGCTGAAACGCGGATGCGGGGTCAGCATCTGCAACGGATAGCGCGCCGTCCATTCGGGGTTTCCGGGGCCTTCCTCGTGGGTCTGGTATTTGAGGATGATCGGGCGGTCGGGATCGTTGGCATCGAAGCGCTTCAGGCTCTGGCATTCAAACTCGATCTTGCCCGATTGGGTCTGCAGGCCCTTCAAATATTCTTCCGAATAATCCGACGGCAGCGGCATCGGTTCGGGCACGTCTTTCTTGCGCCCCTCATAGAACCAGCGCCAGGAGACCTTGTCGCGCAGCTCCGCCGGGTTGGCCGGCAACACCAGATAGCCTTTGCGGATAAAGTCCTTCCACTTGACCAGCTTCGGCAGGTCCGAGGCTTCGAATTCGCGCTTCACCCAATCCAACTCGTTGATGCCTTCGGTAAAATAGGCGCTGAGCCCGAGCCGCTTGCAGATCTCGGTGAAGATTTTGAAGTCGGATTTGGATTCGCCCATCGGTTCGATCACCTGGTGCTGGAAGATGATGACCCGGTGGTTGAGCTGGGTCTGTCCGTGATGGGCATAGCCGCCGAGCGCCGCCCATTCGGAAATGTCGGGGCGCTCCATATTGGTGCAGGCGGGCAGGATTATATCGGCGAACTTCGATTCGCCCTCGTGCCAGATCGACTGGTTGACCACGAATTCCAATTCGGCGGAGCGGTACATGTCGACATGGCGGTTGCTGTCGGGCATGGTGCCGATGATCGAGCCACCATATTTGTAGAGCATGTGCACCTTGGAATAGCCGGGCTTCGGGTAGCTGATCTTGTTGAACTGGGCTTCGACCGATTTGCCGTCCCAGGCATAGCCGACGGCCTTGCCCTCGATGATCGCTTCGGGCAGGAACATGCGCGGGATCGCCTGTTCCACGGTGTTGACCGACGGCAATTGCGGCATCCGCTGGTAAAGCTCCACCGACATCGCGGTATGGTGCAGATCGCCGGACATGCCGCCCTCGGCATAGCCGGGGAAATAGAAGTTGACGTCCACCGGCGTACCCCATTGCAGGTTGCCCATATTGACGCCGGGCCGGCCGATGCCCTGCATGGCGATCAGGCAGACCATGCTCCGCGCCCATTGCATGCCCGAGGCGTTGCGGCAGGCGCCGCCGTGGCCGTTGCCCCAGCCGCCGGCGCCGAGATAGGTTTTCTTGGCGGCCCAATTGCGGGCCAGGGCGCGCACCGTCTTGGCCGGCACGCCGGTTTCACCTTGCTGCCATTCCGGGGTCTTCGGCTGGCCGTCTTCCTCGCCCATCACATAGGCGCGCCAGACATCGAAGCCCAATGTCTTGGTTTCGACGAATTCCTTGTCGTAGAGGCCTTCCTCTATCCACACCTGGGCGATGGCCAGCGCCAGCGCCGCATCGGTGGTCGGCTTCGGGGCGATCCACTTGCCGCCCAGCAGTTGCGCCGATTCATTGAAATAGGGATCGATATGGACGACCTCGATATCCGCTTCGGCGAGCCATTTGCGGCGTACCGTGCCCTCAAGCGCGCCGTAGGAACCGGATGTGGCTTCCGGGTTGGCCGACCAGAAGACGACCATTTCGGATTCCTTGAGGCAGTCCTCGACGCCGCCATAGGTTTCACACTGGCCGACGCGCAAACTTTGGCCCCAATGATGGACGGCGCCCCAATACCAGCCTTCCCAGCTATCGGGATTGTGCAGGACGCGGGTTATACCGACCGCGTTGATGAAGCGGAAGGCCGCCGAAAGGTAATAGCCGATATTGCCCCAGGTGTGGTGCGAGCCATGGCTGAGGGCGATGGCGCCGGGGCCGTGCTCGGTCTTCATGCGTTTGATTTCGCCGGCGACGATATCCAGCGCTTCGTCCCAGGAAATGCGCTCATAACCGGATACGCCCCGGTTCTGAGGGTTGCGCTCGCCATTGGGGTCGAAATCCACCCTTTTTAACGGATACAAGAGCCGGTCCGGCGAATAGACCATGCTTTTCCAGTTTTGCCCGTGCGGCGCGATCGAGGTTTTGCGGGGCGGCGTGAATTTCTTGCCCTTGGCCTCGATGGTCCAGGAGGCGGGATCCGAGTCATCGAAGGTGATCGGCGTGATGCGGATGATTTTGCCGTCTTTTTCATAGATAAAGACCGGCCCGCCGTTGGTCATCTGGGTATAGCGGGTGACGCCCTTGCCCTGATCGATGCCGTATTTCCAGCCGACGCTCTGGGTCAGCATCACCGTCTGCGTGAACCACAGGGTATCTTCATCCTCGCCCTCGAGGGACAAGAGGAAATCCTTCATGGCGTTGATTTGTTGGAGCTGGTTGATCGGCGGCATCAAAAGCTGCGCGGCGATTTCGGCGGTCTTGAAGGTGAGGGTCACGTCCGGCGATGCATGCAGCCCGGCGCCCGAGGATACGCGGCCGCCTTTGAAGGTGAACCAGCGCCCGGCGCGGCCATCAAGGGTGCGCAATTGCGCCGTCATGTCCTTTTCCTTGAGACGTTCCCGGAAAGCCGGATAGCGAAGGGCCGTGAACCAGAACAGGAGCCGCATGCCGAACAGGATCAGGGAAAATTTCATGGTGCTCACCCTTATTAATATTACATTTAGCGCCCAAAATGATTTCACCAATTTGATTTCAATTTGGGAATTTTCGATCTAAAAAAGGAAGCACTTAAATCCGGTTTTCTCAAGTCCTAGTTTGGGCAAAGTTTACCGGAAACCGAAACAAGGGAAGGGAGCGAAGCCCCGACACGGGAGCGATCACTTCACTAGGAGCAATGAGCAATGGCGACAATCAGCGACGTTTCAATCATCAATTCAAATACGGCCGAAGCCAAGCCGGTCGAAACCGGGTTGGAAAGAACGATCTGCGGCGACGATCTGTGTGGTTCGAAGACCCTCACGGTCTACCGGCGAACCGTTTTGGAAGGTCGCCAGTTCGAGCCCCAGGGAAGCGATGACTACCACCTGGTTTACGTCATGGAGACATCGAAAGATGGCGTCATCAGCTTCAACGGCGAGACGCACCCGGCCGAGGAAGGCGCTGGTGTGCTGCTGGTTCCGGGCGAAAAAGCAGGGTTCGAAGCGTCCGGGTCGGATTTGGAGCTGCTGCACATGGTGACGCCCAAGCCTCCCGCCGGTGTCGAAGAGGGATTGCCCGGCGGGCCGGGATATTTCTTCAATCGGCAGACGCTGCGCCCGCTCAGTGACGCCAGCGGCGGCCGCGTGCGCCGTTTCTGCGCCGAAAGCACCGTCCGCTTGCTGGATGGCAGCCGGCTGACGCCGACCAATGCCATCCAGGCGGGCGAGATGCGCTATCACGAGGGCGGCTCGTCACCCTATCATCAGCACGTAGGCACCGATGCCAACCCAGATGGCGCCGCGCACTGCTACATGACTTTCAAGGGCCGTGGCGTGGTCGAGGTTGGGGATACGTCCCAGGAACTCGAACCCGGCACGCTCGTCTATTTCCCCCCGGGCGTGCCGCATCGGCTTCGCGCCCTCGGCGGTCCGCTCGACTACTTCGAGATGCAGGCTTGGCGGAGCTTTAAGACGAACGTACTCAGCGAGGAAGAACTGGGGCTCAGGTGGTATTACGAACCCGAATCCGAAGGAGCCGAGCCGGTGGAGTGGGACCAGAGCTGACGAAATAGTCTGCGGAAATTCTGGGGCAGCTTTAGGGGTTTGGTCCGGCGCCCCTTACGATCCCTCGTTCAAATATTCACCGGTCGCCAGCCAATGGGCGCATTCGGGACCGAGCTCCTCGATGGCGCGCGCCTCGTAAACCGCGATATCGGTCGCCGTCAGGGTATCCTTCCAGCGCTTGTTGGTGCCCTTGTTGACGAACACCTGGGCGCCGCCGTCGAAGATGGCGCCGCCCAGGGGCGTGCTCAAGGTGGCGTTCTCCTTCATGTAATCGAAGGTGCATTGGTAGACCATCTTGTCCCAGGTGTCCTTCCTCAGATTATCCACGTCATAGCCTAGGAACTTGCCGATTTTGGTCATTTCGCCCGGCATGTCGTCCTTCAGGGCCTGGTAATGGATGAAATGCACGTTGGGCAGCTTGCGGGTCGGCCACCAGGAGCGGATGTTTTCCCAGAACGGCCAGAACGGATATCCGTCTTTGGTAAACCAGTCCAGGTAATATTCGCGCAGATCGTCGGTGCGGGGCGGCTTCAAAATTGGCCCGAAATATGGTAGCGCGGCGAGCCCGTCATAGAGAACATTGTTGGTATAAAGGTTGTGGTTATACATGCTCCAGACGCAGTCGCGCCCATCGCGGGCGATGTAGACATATTTGACCTTGGGCGAAAATACATATGCGTCCAGCGGCAGATGGGTCTTCAAGAAGCGGCGATGCTGCTGCGCCTCGATTTCGGGCAGCTTGGCTTCCAGCGGCGGCAGCCGGAAATCCAGCCACGGCGACATGTCACCGATCGGCAGGCCATCGGTCTCGCCCTCGAAAACGAACTGGGCGATGATCTGCTGTACCCAGGTGGTGCCGGCCTTGGCCCAGGTGGCGACGATGATGTCGTCGTCGCGGTATTCGAACTCGTTCCAATAGGTGGAATCCATGGCGAAATTCCGCATCTCGCGGGTCTTCACCGGCCATTTGATGCCCTGGTCCATCTCGCTCCTCCG
>NZAK01000147.1 GCA_002687515.1 Rhodospirillaceae bacterium | reverse complement strand
TGCCGATGGGCACCGCATCGCCGGCGCCCTTCCTCCTACCGGGGAAACGGGAAAAGCGATCGTAGGGGTGCAAATTAGATGATATAGGCCACTAGATTTAGAAGGCATCCTTCCACGGCTTGCTGAGTTGCATCGCCGAATTGATCAAGCCGACCATCGAGTAGGTTTGGGGGAAATTGCCCCAAAGCTCGCCGGTGGCCGGATCGATGTCTTCCGACAACAGGCCGACGTGATTTCGGCAACGCAACATTTCCTCGAACATCTCCCTGGCCTCGTCCGTCCGGCCAAGTTGCACGAGCGCGTCAATATACCAGAATGTGCATATGACAAATGAATTATGGGGTTTTCCGAAATCATCTTCCTTGACGTACCTCAAGACATGATTGCCGCGTTTAAGCTCCTTGCCGACGGCATCGACGGTTCCGGCAAAGCGCGGATCGTCCGCATCGATGAAGCCCAACTCCAACAAAAGCAGGAGGCTTCCGTCCAAATGGTCGCCGCCCCAGGTGTCGACGAAAGAATTACGCTCTTGGTTGAAGGCGTTCTCGAGAATGACCTGGCGCATGCGGTCCGCGGATTGGCGCCAGTAACCGCCGCGTTCCGTAATTCCCAAATGCTCGGCGATCTTCGCCAGCCGGTCGGCGCCGGCCCAACACATGACGCTGGAATAGGTGTGGATACCGGCGTCGCCGCGCAATTCCCATAAACCGGCATCGGTCTGGTCGTAAAGCTCGAGGCAACGTTCGCCGAGCGGTTCCAAATAACGGAACACATCGCCGTTGCCCCGTTGCGTCAGCCGGTTGTCGAAGAAGGTTTGCGTTACCGCCAGTATGACGCTGCCGTAGACGTCATTTTGGATATGTTCGTAAGCCTGATTGCCGCGCCTTACCGGACCCATGTCTAGGTATCCGGAAAGGGTTTCGACAATCTCTTCGGTGAGTTTCTTGTCGTAGGTGATGCCATAAACGGGCTGCAGGCGATCGCCCTGCGAATCGGCAACCAGGTTGGTAATATAATGAAGGTACCCTTCCATGGTCTTGGTGGCGCCGAGCCGGTTGAGGGCGCGTACCACGAAATAACCGTCGCGCAGCCAACAGAATCGATAATCCCAGTTGCGCCCCGAATTTTCCGATTCCGGAATCGAAGTGGTCATCGCGGCAATGACCGCGCCGGTTTCCTCGAAGCTGCAGAGTTTAAGCGTGATCGCGGAACGGATAACCGCTTCCTGCCATTCCAGCGGTATCGATAGATAGCGGCTCCATTCTCGCCAATATTCGCAGGTTCTCTCAAAAAAATCCCTCACCGTTTCGGCGATCGGCGTGTTCAGGGTCTCATCCGGTCCAAGCAGGATGCTGAACGGTTGTTCGAGGACAAAAGGAATTTCCTTGAGTAGATAGGAAACCGGAATATCGGTGGTGCAGCGCAACACCACATCCGATCCGACATAGCGGATATGGTTTGATCCGCGTGTCGTTTCGACCGACGCCTCACCCCAATTGCGCGCCGGACGCAAACGAAACTTAACCTGCGGATGTCCGGATACCGGCTTGATCTGGCGCACGATCGCGGTGGGGCGGAAAACGCGGCCCATCTGCTTGAAACGGGGAGCGAAATCGCAAATTTCAATGGCTCCGCCTTGCCCGTCGCGGATGGTGGTGACGACCACAGCCGTATTCTCGATATAACGCTGTTCGCTTTCGATTTGCCCGCTGAGTTCTATTTCAAAGAAACCCAGGGAATCCGCGGCCACCCCATTTTGCAATAGGCTGCAAAATACGGGATCGCCGGAAAAATCCGGGAAACATCCCCATTGGATCTTTGCGTCTTTATCGACCAAGGCTCCGATGGTGCAATTGCCGATCACGGCTAGATCAAGATTGTTTCGGTCCGTAGTCATCAAACCATCACAGTCCAGGTTGAGCGCCAGGTGGTGAATCTCCGCCGGCAAGAGCCGCAAGCCATTCCTGAAGAACGGTAACGGAGGCCAACCGCAAATGCGCTTGGGTGGAATTGGAACCGCCCACCATTACCGATACGCCGTCGAGCGCGTTCACCACCTCGAACGCATCTTCGTCGGTAATATCGTCGCCGAAATAATACGGCTGGCGCCCGGCGAACCGGGGGGTTTCCATGAACTGGCGCACCGCGGTGCCCTTGTTGCGGCAACTGGGTTTGATTTCGTGAACCATTTTTCCCTTGAGCAGCTGATACCGATCACCGAGCCGTGCCCGGGAACGTTCCGCCTCGTCGTCGATATTTTCCCGCAGACTTTCCGCTTGGCGCCAATGTACCGCAAGGCCACATCCCTTGTCCTCGACCAGAATCCTCGGTTCCTTTGCGAACAGGCCCCTAAGACGCGCCAATTCGTCTCCCAAAGCCTTGGGAATATCGTCCTCAGCGGGCATTGACACGTCGCTTTCGACACGTGTTTCCAGACCATGCAGTCCGGCGGTGGGAAGCCGCAACGGCGCGAAAAGGCGATCCAAATCAGCCAGCTGCCGTCCGCTCACCAGCGCCAGCGCTCCGGCCAGCCGCGTATGCGCCTCGCCCAAGTGGTTGAGCAAACTAGCCGGGACCATTACTTGGTCCGGTGTTGCCGCCAGTTCCAAGAGCGTACCATCCACATCGAGAAAAAGAGCCGAGCCGGTGGCGTCGGGCTGAGGTAGCATGGAAACGAGGACTGGATCGTCTGTCATCAACGCTGACATGGGGTTTCGTGCGCTCCGATACAACGGTCGGGCATTTTCCTTGGATGCGATTACACACAACTCATCCAGGCTATACCCCGATTTGCATTCGCATATCACCAATAAATTAACAATCGGGAAATGGAATCGAGATGCTGGAAACTGCCGGCCGCGCCATTTGTCGGGCAAGCATGGGGTGGGCGCGCATTCGGTATCGAACCCGGTATTTCACTATGATATTCTGGGCGGCCTGGCAATCCGCCAAATCTTCCGAATTCGGCCCAGTGCAGGAATTTTTTGTCAAAAAGGAGCTATTTAATGCCTAACCTTTCCGAAATTGTTATCGCCGGCGCGGCGCGGACGCCGATCGGCGCCTTCAACGGCGGTTTTGCCGGTACCCCGGCGCACGATCTGGGCGCCGCCGCCATCGGCTCCGCGATGGCACGGGCCGGCGTCGAGGCGACCGAGGTTTCGGAAGTGATCCTGGGCCAGGTGCTAAGCGCCGGCCAGGGCATGAATCCGGCGCGCCAGGCGGCCATTAGTGCCGGCATTCCCGCCGAGCGCACGGCCTTTGGCATCAACCAGGTGTGCGGTTCGGGCCTGCGCTCGGTGGCCATCGGCGCCCAGTCCATCGCCGCCGGAGACGCCGCCATCGTGGTTGCCGGCGGCCAGGAAAACATGACCCTATCGCCGCATTGCGCACATATGCGCGCCGGCACCAAGATGGGCAGCCTGGAATTCGCCGATACCATGATCAAGGACGGGCTTTGGGATGCCTTCAACGGCTACCACATGGGGATCACCGCAGAAAACGTCGCCGAAAAATGGCAGATTTCAAGGGATCAGCAAGATGAATTCGCCGCCCGATCGCAGGCCCGCGCCGAAGCCGCCCAAAAAGCCGAAGTCTTCAACGATGAAATCCAGCCGGTCACCATAGCCACCCGCAAAGGCGAAATCATTATCGATACCGATGAGCATCCCCGGCACGGCACCACCGCCGAAAGCCTCTCGGCGCTACGTCCCGCCTTCGACAAGGAAGGCACCGTGACCGCCGGCAATGCGTCGGGCATCAATGACGGCGCCGCGGCGCTAGTCCTGATGTCGGCCGATGACGCCTCGAAGCGCGGTATCGAGCCGCTCGCCCGCATCAAAAGTTGGGCGACGGCCGGCATCGATCCGGCGATCATGGGCGCCGGTCCGATCCCGGCGAGCCGCGCCGCCCTCGAAAAAGCGGGCTGGTCGAGCGACGATCTGGACCTGATCGAAGCCAACGAGGCCTTTGCCGCGCAGGCCTGCGCGGTTGCCAAGGAATTCGGCTGGGACGCGGGTAAAGTCAACGTCAATGGCGGCGCCATCGCGCTCGGCCATCCGATCGGCGCCTCGGGGGCGCGCATTCTGGTGTCCCTGATCTTTGAGATGAAGCGCCGCCAGGCGACGCGCGGCCTGGCCACCCTCTGCATCGGCGGCGGCATGGGCATCGCCATGTGCGTGGAGCAGGTTTAGACATGGTCAAAAAAAGTAGGCCTGGTGGGAGTAATACCAGGCCTAAGTCAGTTTCAGGGAACGTTGCCGGGCCGGTAGGGAGCCCGGCATATCCGGCATCGCCGCGGGCTACCCGTTAAATATATTCGGGCGGCCGGGCGGCAACACCAAGATTCGATTCGACCGATTTCACCCCGGGGATGTTCTCGGCCGCTATACGCATGGCCTCTTTGGCGCTGTCGGATTCGACAAAACCCCAATAGCGGACGACGCCGTCACTGACGACCACATTGAAGGTCGAAGCACTGGACCAAGCGTGATTGCTGAACTCGTCCAGCAGATTCTGCCTTATATCCTGATCCGACTTGGATACTTCCTTGGTCGTTTCACTGGCTTGCGCGATCAGGGCCTGGATCACATTTGCACGGCTCACGATGCCGACCAATTTTCCCTCGTCAACGATCGGTACGCGCTTGATATGCTTGCCTTCGAGCATTTCGGCAATACTGGCCACCGGCGTGAAGCTTGGTGCCGTGATCACATCCTTGGTCATCACGTCCCCGGCCGTGGTGCCATGCAGTTTCACATATTCGTCGGGAATGTCGGATGGATCGCCGAGGATCGTCAGCCACCATGAGCGCGGTGCCTCGATATCACCCATCACCCGGTGAACCAGGTCGCCTTCGCTGACGATGCCCAAAAGGTTGCCCTCGCCATCGACAACCGGTACGGCGCTAATCCTGCGATCGATCAATAGCTTGGCGACGTCGGCGACGGTTTGCTCCGGAGCGGCGGTGATGACGTTGGTTGTCATAATATCTTTAGCAAACATTTTCACCTCCTCAAGCGGGCCGGCCGAAAAATTTATAGCGAAAATTCTAGAGAAATTTCCGAACCGGCTGATGACATATCTGTCAATCTGTCCACAGGCATCATAACTGGCATCATTGGGGCACCCCGTCTGCAACGGGTGAAAGATTTCTAAAAATCTCGTCGATTTCCCGATCGATAAGCTGCCACCGGACCCGCGCCTGTACGTCACCGGCGTCCAGCAATTCGTCCGCGCGCCGTGCCGCTTCCTCGCCGGCCCGCGTGCCGAACCGGTCGATGAATCTGGCGGCGGCGTCGCGAATTTTGATCATATCGGTCAGATCGTTCGCGGCGCGCCGGCAGGGTTGGGTGCACGCCCTGCATTCACGGACTAGAGAGTTCATTGAGATCACATCCAAGTTCAACCGATTTCCCTCTTTCCAGGAAAATATTAACCACGGGATGTTTTTTTCGCTTTGACGTTGATCAAGAGGAAAAAAAATCTTTGCAGACGGCGATCATCGTGCGAAGTTCGGATTTAACAGGGGGCGAAACGTGCCAATAAACGGAATTTGCCGCGGATGGGAGCCCGCTGAGGCAAATTCGAACGGAGTTAAGGTAGGATGGCAGCCTCTAAAGTCAGGCCGCACAATCTCAATTGCTTCACCTGCCAAAGCCGAGACCGCACCGAATGGTGTGTGCTCAGCGAGGACGAACTGGAGCTTCTGGATCGTGGCCGGGTCACCAAGGAATTCATGCCGGGTGAGGTGGTTTTTCACGAAGGCGATGACTGCAACGGCGTCTATTGTCTGGAATCGGGTCTGGTCGGCGTGCGCAAGACGAACGCCGATGGCAATTCGATTCTGCTGCACCTCGACAGTCCCGGCGACACGATGGGATACCGGGCGTTTCTCGCCGGCGAGGAATATCAAGCCAGTGCCGAGGCGCTGGAACCGAGCCGCGTTTGCCTGATCGATGCGGCGACCGTGCGCTCGTTGCTGGCGCACAATCCGGCGCTCGGGCTCCGCTACCTCAAAAGGGTGTCTCGAAATCTGGGTGCCGCCGAGGAAAAAATCCTTCATAACGCGACCCTGTCGGTGCGCGCGCGCTTTGCGCACTTGCTGACCGTCCTGGTCGATCGCTACGCACCAAGCAAGGAACAAAATCCGATCGAATTCGAATTGCCGTTGTCGCGGCACGATCTGGCATCGATGATCGGTACCACGCCGGAATCCATGTCGCGCACCATCGCCAAGATTGAACAGGATGGAATAGCGATATTTTCGGGGCGCAAAGTCATTATTCCGGAACTAAATAATTTGGTTCAGGAGTTCGAACCCGAACATTTCGTGTAGCGTCCGGGTTTTTGCCGCCAACAGAGTTACCGGAAAAATTGGTGTCTGATGGCCGCTTCGGGCAATGGCCCATTGAGGCCCATTGAGGGCCATCAGGGGCCATCAGGGGCCATCAGGGTTCAGTGGGCCATCAGCACCGGCATGGTCATATGTTCAAGCATATGGGCGGTAACGCCGCCGAGCACCAGTTCGCGCCAGCGCGAATGCCCGTAGGCGCCCATAACAAACAAATCGATGCCCTTGTCGGCGGCCCGCGACAAGAGGATGTCGGCAATCCCGATGTCGGTAACGGCGATGGACTGGGCCTCGGCGGTTATACCGTGCCGGGCCAAATGCAGGCTGATGTCGGCACAGGGAATTTCGCCGTGGTCGCCGCTGCCTTGCGGATTGACGGCAATGATGTCGACATGGTTCGCATCGCTGATCAACGGCAATGCATCGTGCACCGCGCGCGTCGCCGAGGTGCCCGAATCCCATCCCACCATGACGCGTTCGCCCAGGCTTTCCACGTGCCCGGCATACGGGATGATCAAAACCGGGCGGCCCACCGTCAAGAGGACGCCGTCGGGAAGGTCGCCGCTATTGAACGACGCGTCCGGATCATGCTGGCCGAGTACCAGCAAATCGCAATAGCGGGCGTGGGTGCGAACGATTTCTCCGGGATGGCCCTGCTCGCAACGCCATTCGAAGGCGACGCCCACTGCTTCCGCCGCCTGGCGGAAACCGGCCTCGGCTTCCGCCGCCTCGTTTTTGGCCGACGAAATCTGTTCCTCGATATAGTCGGCCGGCAGTTGGGCATAATCCTCGATGGTCGGAATATAAGGGCTTGGTATGGCGTAAAGGCCGGTTAAATGGGCGTCATGGCGGGCGGCCAGTTGCGCCGAAACACGAACCCTTTCGCTGCACACCTCGGTCCTATCCACGTGAACCAGAATATCCTTCAAAGCCATTTTTTCCTCCGCCAATTGTTCGTCCAACCAAAACGCCAACCCGTCTTTCGGTCCCGTCCGCATTGCCGGTCTGATGCCGGCGACGGTTTTATTAATAATCCCACCGCAACGATATCTCATTGACGATGATCAAATACCCAATCAATCGGGGCGCGCATGATGGCCATGCTGACGACAGAAGATGAGGAGGAAACGCGTTTCCTCGGCGCCGGCCGCCGGCATGTGGGGCGGATATGAAAGGCGTTAAGAGATGACCGTTCAAGCTGAAGTGCATGCTGATAGTCAGGCCGAATTAGTCGAATTTCTGGCCCGCCCCGATACCTACCTCGAAGTTGGCATTGAAGCAGGTGGGGAAATTGGCGAGGTGACGGTCATCGAAACCCATATTTCGCTGATATTTCTTGCCGGCGCGCGCGCCTTCAAGTTGAAACGGGCGGTGGCGTTTCCCTATCTTGATTTCACCAACCTGCAAGCGCGCGAAAAAGCTTGCGCCGAGGAAGTACGCTTGAACAGCCGCGCCGCGCCCGATCTCTATCTCGGGACCCTGCCGGTGATGCGCAAATCCGATGGCTGCCTGAGCCTCGGCCACGGCGAGGTGGTGGTCGACTGGCTGGTTTGCATGCACCGCTTCGATCAGGACCTGCTGTTTGACAGGTTGGCCGAGCGGGGCGCGCTGAGCCCGGGCGTGATGGAAGAACTCGCCCGTGAAATCCACGGGCTGCATATCGACGCAAAAATATTCACCGGACGCGGCGGCCGTGAACAAACCGAAGCCATCCTTGCCAACAACCTCGATTGCCTGGGCCGCTATGGCCGCGATATTTTCGAAGCGGGCGATCTGAAATTGTTGACCGAGCTTTCGCACCGGCACCTCGGGCACCTCGCGCCGATCCTTGACGCCAGGCGCGCCGATGGTTTTGTCCGTGAATGCCACGGCGATTTACATCTCCGCAATATCGTTCTGATCGACGGCCACCCGGTTCTGTTCGATGGTATCGAATTCAGCCAGGACTTTTCGATCATCGACATTTTGTACGATTTTGCTTTTTTGCTGATGGACCTCTGCCACAAGGGGTTGGACGCCGCCGCGTCCGCCGTCTTCAACCGTTATATGGATTTCACCGGGGATATCGGCGGGCTTTCCTGTTTGCCGCTGTTTCTTTCACTGCGCGCCGCCGTCCGCGCCCATGTGGCGGCCGCCACCGCCGATGGCGGCGACGCCGGAACCGGCAACGATGCGCGCGCCTATCTCGCCGAGGCGATCCGGTATTTAAAACCGCCGCCGCCGAGGCTGGTGGCCATCGGTGGTTTATCGGGAACCGGAAAATCGGCTCTGGCGGCTCGTATCGCCTCGAATTTAGGGGCACCACCCGGGGCGCTCGTTCTGAGAAGCGATGTGTTGCGCAAACGGCTGGCCGGTGCCGATCTGTTCGATCGGCTGGCGCCCGCCGATTATTCCAAACATATGACGGAGCGGGTTTATGCGCGCCTGATCGCCGATGCGCGCATTGCCCTCAAGGGCGGCTATTGGGTGATCCTGGATGCGGTTTACGCGCGCCCCGAACAACGCCTTGAGGTGCGTCGCCTGGCCGAGGAAATTGCCGGGGAAGTTAAGGATTTCGGAGGATTTTCCGGTTTCTGGCTGGAGCTTCCCCTGGCCGAGCGCGAACAACGCATCAGCCGGCGCACGGGCAACGTATCCGATGCCACCGTGGATGTCGCCCGCCAGCAGGAAGCGTACGTTGCGGGCGAAATGGACTGGAACCGGGTTGACGCGTCGCAGGATATTGAAATTTTGGAAAATCGCATTACATCACCATTATCGGGCGCCGCAACCTAACCGGAATTACCAAATGGCGGCACCTGAGTTCTGTGACCAATATCACAGAGGAATTGACGCCGTTACACTAAGCTGTATGAGTGTTTTTCGATGGTTCGCGCGGGATACGCCACTGGCGCGCGCGAAAGGGCAAACCGCCGGAAACGGCGGGACGCAAAGTAACCGGCCTCAGGCCCCAAGCTAGGAACAGGGGTGATGGCAGCGGAACCGCAGGAAATATAGACCATGGAAGTAAATCTTAGCCAACCCGTCCGAACCTCACTGGGTGCGTCCCAGCGCATCTCGTCGTTGCTCGAAAAGTCGCAAGCGCGTATCGCGACGGGTAACAAACATCAATCGCTCGTCCACAATCCGATTGCCGTCTCGGTGTCCAAGAGCCTGTCGAACCGGGCCTCGGACTTTTTGGCCATTAAGGATAATATCGGCCAGGGCGCAAGCCGGCTGAATACCACCCTTTCGGGGCTCAATAGCATCGACAACACCTTAATCAGATGAAGGCGGTAGCGCAGCAATATGCGGCCACCGACGATGCGACCAAACAAAGCAACCTCAACGACCAATTCAACGTTCTCAAGGGGCAACTGGATAACTTCGCCAAAGATTCTTCCTACGGCGGCACCAATTTGATCAGCGCCACGCCCGACAATCTGAACGTCGATTTGAACGAAGACGGCAGCTCCAGCCTGACCATAAATGGCGAGGCCAGCGATTCCGCGACCCTCGGCGTGGTGATCAGCGATACCGCCAGCATCGACGCGGCCAAGGCCCAGATCCGCTCGACCGCCCAAACCATCGGCTCCAACGCCAGCGTGATCGACATCCGCGAGGATTTCACCGACGAACTGGTGAGCAACCTGAAAGCCGGCGAGGCGAAGCTGATGCAGACCGATCTAAACGAGGAAGCCGCGAACATCCTGTCGCTGCAAACGCGCGGCCAGTTGGCGGCGGCGGCAACCGGTATCGCGGCGCGCTCGGAACGGACCATCCTGCAACTGTTCTAACCTAGCCGGTTGGCCGATGCCGGCAGCTTGGCCTTGACGGCGGCCCCATATCAGCCAAATTATCCTATTGTGGAGGCCGAGACGGCGGTTTTAAGGCGGCGTTCGGCAATTTCCGCAATTTTCGGGGCGCCTATGGATAGGGTTCCGGAACGCCAGGCTCGCTCAACGGATAGGAGGAGGACGGCCGTGTCGCGCATCCCGGTATTCAACAGCCCGCTGCTATTGGGCTTCGATCATTTCGAGCAAATGCTCGACCGTGTGTCGAAAACCTCGGCCGACGGCTATCCCCCCTACAATATCGAACAAGTCGGCGAAGAAGAGCTGCGCATCACCCTCGCCGTTGCCGGCTTCACAATGGACAATCTGGAAGTCACCATCGAGGACAATCAATTGGTGATCCGTGGCCGTCAAGTCGATGACGACAGCCACCGCGTCTATCTGCACCGCGGCATCGCGGCGCGTCAGTTTCAGCGCAATTTTATCCTCGCCGAAGGCATCGAGGTAACCTCGGCCCGCCTCGAAGACGGTTTGCTGCACATCGATCTTGTCCGGCCGATACCCGAACCCCAGGTTCGCAGGATCAAGATCGAAAATAGCGATAAAGCCAAATCGAAGCCCCAGACTATTGATGTCGAATGAGACTATTGATGTCGAATGAGGCGCCGCCGAGGTAAATCGGCCAGCGACTTTCAGTTGCCGCGTTCAGGCGGCGCGGTTTTCCGTCTGCTCGGTGAGCAAGGAATACAAGGCTTCCGCCGTATCGGACCCACGCAGCTTTTCGCAGACCGTCTTGTCGCGCAAAAGCCGCGAGACCCGGGCCAGCGCCTTCAAATGATCGGCGCCAGCACTTTCCGGCGCCAGAAGCAGGAAAATCAAATCCACCGGACGTTCGTCGATGGCATCGAATTCCACCGGACGTTCCAGGCGCGCGAACAAGCCGCTGAGTTTGTCCAGCGAGTTCAATTTACCGTGCGGAATGGCGATGCCGTCGCCGACCCCAGTGGTGCCAAGTTTCTCGCGCTCGAGCAAAAGATCGAAGATGATCCGCTCTTCCTCGTCAAGCAGCGCGCCAATTTTTTTCGACAGCTCCTGCAGCGCCTGTTTCTTGCTCGTCACCTTGAGGTTTGGGATAACGCTTTCGGGTTTAATGAGATCACGAATTTCCATAATTTACCAAGAGTGCCTGGACGGTTTTCGGAGAAACCGAACGGCGATTGTTGACTTCTAATCCGCTCCCGGGCCGAACCGCCTGCCGTGTCCGAATATAAAACGCGATCTAACCCGGCTTCCGAGAAGCGGCGGAAGTTAGGTTGCTATCACGCCGAAGTCAAGCGCCGGAGCAAGTCATTGAATTTAAATATGTAATCAGATCAGTTGAAGAGCGGATTTCTTTTCGCGGCGGCGTTGAACCGATGACGGTATGCGCATCGATTCGCGATATTTGGCGACCGTACGCCGGGCGATGTCGATACCTTCGCCGCGCAGCACGGTAACCAGCTTGTCGTCGGATAGGATGGCGGCCGGCGGTTCGGCGTCGATCAGCTTTTTGATGCGGTGGCGGACCGATTCCGCCGAATGCGCCTCGCCGCCCATCGAGGATCCGATAGCCGAGGTGAAAAAGTATTTAAGTTCGAAAATACCTCTCGGTGTGTGCATATACTTGTTCGAAGTAACCCGGCTGACGGTGCTTTCATGCATCTCTATTTCTTCGGCGATATCCCTCAAGACCAGCGGTTTGAGATGCTGAATTCCGAAGCGGAAAAAGTCTGCCTGCTGCTTCACGATTTCGCTGGCTACTTTCAAGATGGTGGTGGCCCGCTGGTGGATGGATTTCACCAGCCAGTTGGCCGATTGGAACTTGTCGGTGACATACTGGCGCTCTTCCTTGGTGCGGACGGCGCCGCTGATTTCGGCATAATAGTGATTATTGATGAGAACCTTGGGCAAGGTCTCGTTGTTCAACTCGACGATCCAACCGTTGCCGCTGGCGCGCATGATAACGTCGGGCGTAATCGGTTGCGCCAAAACCTCGTCGAAGGCTTCCGCCGGCCGGTGGTTCAGCGCCCAAATCTCATCGATCATTTCCTTGATGTCTTCCATATCGACCAGGCAGATCTTGGACAATTTTTCATATTTGTGAAGCTTCAAAAGCTCGATATTGCCGAGCAGCATTTCCATGGCCGGATCCAGCCGGTCCATTTCACGAAGCTGGATAGACCAGCATTCGGCAAGATCGCGGGCATAGATGCCTGGCGGATCGAACTGCTGCAGGCGGTCGAGGATCGCTTCTAACTTGGCCATCTCGCAACCAAGCCGCTCGGCCGCTTCATCCCAATCCTCAGGTAGGCGGCCGGATTCATCGAGCATATCGGTCAGATGCACGGCGACCAGCCGGTCCGCCGGATCGGCGATATCCATATTGATTTGGTTGACCAGATGATCGCGCAGGCTGGTGCCTTGGGATAATGTCTGTTCGACGCCGTAATCATGATCCTGGAAACCGACACTGCCGCCGCCGCCCCAATCGGAAAACGCCACCGGTTC
Source organism: Rhodospirillaceae bacterium (assembly GCA_002687515.1). GTDB lineage: Bacteria > Pseudomonadota > Alphaproteobacteria > Rhodospirillales > UBA2165. Next base: position 4,152 of record NZAK01000147.1, on the reverse strand, counting down.
TTCGGCGCCCGGCGCGCCCTGGCCGCCGCCATCGTCCCAGACATTGCCGTAGTCATCCATATCGAGGCCACCGGCGCTTTCTTCGGTTACATGCTCGACCTGTGAAAGATCCAATGTTTCCAGGCCATCGGGCGCTTCGCCGTCTTCGGATTCGGCATCGCCCTCCTGCTCGGTCTCGGGCGGCGCTTCTTCGGGCAGCGCGCCATCGCTTTCGTCGCGTTCGAGCATCGGATTTTCGGCAAGCTCGAGCTCGATGAATTCCTTCAATTCGATGTTGTTCAGTTGCAGCAGCTTTATCGCCTGCTGCAGCTGCGGCGTCATGACCAGGGACTGGCCCTGCCTGAGTTCTAATCGCGGTGTGATGGCCATGCCTTGCCGCCGCTAAAACCTGAAATCTTCGCCGAGATAGACCCGGCGCACATCTTCGTCGTCGACGATATCCGACGGCTGCCCTTCCATCAGGACCATGCCGTCGTGGATGATGTAGGCGCGGTCGACGATGCCGAGCGTGTCGCGGACATTGTGGTCGGTGATCAGCACGCCGATGCCCCGGTCCTTGAGATGCGCAATCAAATCGCGGATGTCGTTGACGGCGATCGGATCGATGCCGGCAAGCGGCTCGTCGAGAAGCACAAAATGCGGTCTGGATGCGAGCGCGCGCGCAATCTCGACGCGCCGGCGTTCACCGCCGGAAAGGGCCAGCGCCGGCGTGCGCCTGAGATGGCTGATCGAAAATTCGGCAAGCAGCGCCTCCAGCAGCGCGTCGCGGCGCTCCCTGGAATTTTCGACAACCTCCAGCACCGCGCGGATATTTGCTTCCACCGTGAGGCCGCGAAAAATCGATGCCTCCTGGGGAAGATAGCCGATGCCGAGGCGCGCCCGCCGGTACATGGGAAGATCGGTGATATCCTGGCCATCGAGATGGACCAGGCCGTAATCGAGCGCGATCAAGCCGGTGATCAAATAGAAGCAGGTGGTTTTACCGGCGCCGTTGGGGCCCAGGAGGCCGACCACTTCGCCGCGATTGATGACCAGCGAGACGCCACGCACCACCGGCCTTTTGTCGAACCGTTTGCCCAGATTGACGGCTACCAGCCCGCGTTCGTTTTCGGCAACCAGGCGCGGGCGCCCGTCATCTGGTTTGGGCGCATCGGGGCCAATGGCCGGAATATCGCCATCGATGCTCATGCGCGTTCTTCCGCAAACCGGCGCGCCAGACGGAATAGCAGGTGGGCCATCGGGCGGAATTGGGCCGAAGTCCCGGGTTTGTGACTAAGAAGGTGCGTCATAACCACCATTATTGTTTTTTTTGCCGCTTGATTTCAATCGGCGTTTTATTTCAACGCCGCTGCGGAAGGATTAATCCGCGCACCCGTTTTTTGCGTTTTCCGGGTGTGGCGCCATCGGTTCCCGATGATGGACCAGGGTCGGTTAACAGCTTACTAATCCCGGTCTTCACATTTATTTCAGCGCGGTCGCCGGCAAGCTGATTTTGACCGCGAGTTATGCGCACATTACCGACCAATACGGCAATTCCGGAAACAACGTCATAGACGCCCTTGTTGGCGAGGACGGTGTCCTGATCGGTCAGGATGGCCACCTTATCGAACGCCCGGACTTCATAGATCTCGGTTTTACCCTTGGCGTTCTTGCGAAACAGGGCAACCAGGGATTCGGCGCGGATCGTCTTGCCCTCATGCACGGCGGTGGCGTTGCCGCGGGCCACGGCTTTCCGCTCTTTTTCGTAATATTCCATCTGCTGGTTGGCGGTGATGACGTCGGGCCCGGAGCGGTAGACCACCTTCTTGCCGTGCACCACCAGTATCGCTTTTTCCAAATCGTAGACCGCGGTCTCGCCGGAAATCGATTCCGATGGCGACGCGATGCGCACCGTTCCGGCCGCATCCAGGCGTGAAAGATCGGTGCCGCCGGCCTGCTTTTTCTTGTAAAAAGCGCGCAGCACTTCGGCGGTGATATTGACGTTCGAGCGCACCGCCCGCGCGTTTCCGCGGGCAATCAACACCTCGTTATCCTGCTGCCATTCAATGCCGTTGTCGGCAAACACCTCGATCGGCTTATCCCGGTTGGAACTGGCCAGATTCAAGGTCTGGCTCATCGCCTCGGCCGGCGCCAGCGCGGCAATGGTGGCCAAGAGGGCGCCCGCGAGCAGCGCTCGCCGATGCCGGGCTCCGATGCGCGTCATCATTTTCGTGCCTTGAGCGAGGTCGGGTAAATGGTCAGTTTGGCCTTGCCGGTGAACAGCATGCGTCTACCCATATTCTCGATCCGAAAACCTTCAGACGCGAGTTGACCGAAAGGGCCTTGCCCGATTATCGGCTTATTGCCGACCGCGACGCCGCGGTCCAGATCGATGTGCGCCGTTTCGGTTTTAAACTCATAGCCGGAATCATGAAACAGGTTAACCGCGCCATGCAGGTCCAGGGACTTACCCTTCTGATCGTAGATGCCGGTATTTGCGGTCAGCACCAGCCAGGTGCCGTCGCGCATGGCAAGGTCGGCCTTGGGCACTTCCAATTCCACCGCGGATTTGCCGAGCAATAAATTCTTGGCCAGATCGGCGGTGATTGAGAATGGCTGATTGCGGCTATCCGAGCCCACGAAGCGGGCGTTGACCATGCTCGGGCTTTCCGGGTTTGACGACTTGAAGCTGGCCATGCCGACACTGAACTTGATGTCTTTACCTTTGATTTGCGGCCAAAGGAACAACAGGCCAACCAGACACAGCGCCACGATCGGCAGGCCGACTTTCATAAAAACGACAAAACGGCTGTAGCTGGCGCGCCGCTTTCCGCCAGAAAATCCCACTGGGAATTCCTGTGGGAATTCTAGCGGGAATCCCGGCGTGGTCCCTGGCGCGGCGCCCGGCTGGGCGCGCCCATTGTCCCTCGGTCCGGCTCGGTTATCCATTCCATCCATTATACCACACCGGCGCGCAGGCAATCGTGAATGTGCAGCACTCCGGCGACGCGCCCGTCATCGACCACGAACAGGGAAGTGATCTGCATCTCGTTCATTACCTGCACCGCTTCGCTGGCCAGGGCCGACGAACGAATCGTTTTGGGATTTTTGGTCATCACCTCGCCGGCGCGCCTGGCCATCAGATCGTCGGACATGTGGCGGCGCAGATCGCCGTCGGTAACGATCCCTAAAAGCCGGTCGTCGCCATCGACGACGCCAATTACGCCGAGGCTTTTCTGGGTCATCTCAACCAGTGCATTGGCCATGGTTTCATCCGCCTCGGCCAGCGGCAGGCTGGCCCCCGTATGCATGATGTCGGATACTTTCAGCAACAGCTTGCCCAATTGGCCGCCGGGATGGCGCAGCTTGAAATCGTCGGCGGTGAAACCCTTGCGTTCCATCAGCGCCACCGCCAGCGCGTCGCCGAGCGCCATCATCATGGTCGTCGAGGTGGTCGGCGCCATGCCGATGGCGCAGGCCTCTTCGGCGGGCGGCAGCACCAAGGTCACGTCCGCCTGTTCGGAAATGGCGCTCGCCGCCTGGCTGGTGACGGCCACCAGGGGCAGCTTGAAACGCCTCGTATAGGCGATGATATCGGAAAGCTCGGGGGTCTCGCCGGAATTGGAATAGGCGAGCACCGCATCGCCGTTCTCGATCATTCCGAGGTCGCCGTGGCTGGCCTCGGCCGGATGCACGAACAGCGCCGGCATGCCGGTCGACGACAGCGTCGATGCAACCTTGTGCGCCACATGTCCGCTTTTTCCCATGCCGGTGACGATGATCCGGCCGGTTCGGCCATCGAAAATATCGATGGCCCGGGAAAATTTGGCGTCGAGAGACTGGGCCAGCGCTTGCAGGCCCTTGGATTCGATGCCGAGGACGCGCCGCGCGATGTCCAGATCAGCCTCCGGGCTAGTGGCCTGTGTCATCTAATTTGCACCCCTACGATCGCTTTTCCCGTTTCCTCGGTAGGAGGAAGGGCGCCGGCGATGCGGGGCCCATCGGCAAGCCCTTTCGACACTCCGGGGGGACGGGAAAAGCGACCCAGAGGGCGGCGTTGCAAGGCTCCCGGTCGTCGTCGCGCGCGGCTTGTGGTGGATTGGCACCACGGCGCGGCGCGCTCCTCGCCGGAAACCTTGCAACGCCGTCGTAGGGGTGCAAATTAGATGACGC
>NZAK01000003.1 GCA_002687515.1 Rhodospirillaceae bacterium | reverse complement strand
CTTCAACTGGACCGCCGATCCGGACCAGATCATCGCCGCCGTCAATCGGGGGTACCAAGCGTTAGACTCCATCCACTAGCAACGCTGAAGCCGGCCTGGATCAACGACGTCACAAAGGACGCGAACTTTCCTCGGGCCAAATTGGCGGGAAATATCGGCGTTCGCGCCGGGCTCGCCTTCCCGATCATGCTCGGCGACGAAACCCTCGCCGTGCTGGAATTCTTCAGCGACGTAGCCGAGGATCCCGACCAGCGAACCTTGGAGATCCTGGCAAACGTTGGCCGGCAATTCGGCAGCGTCATCGCCCGCAAGCGGCTGGAGCGCGAACTCAGGGACAGCAAAGAGCGCTTGAATACGTTCGTCGACCAGATACCCGCCTCGATCACCCTGAAAGATCAAGAAGAACGCTATCTCCTCGTCAACAAACGGTTTCGCGAACTGCGGGGCATGGCGCCCAATGAGAACCCCGAACATGTGGTCGGCAAAACCACGTTCGATATCCACCCCGCTGAATTGGCCGAGTTCATGTCCGATCAGGACAAAAAGGTGCTCGCCGACGGTTCCAAGGTGGAGCTTGAATTCAAGGCGACCGGCGCGAGTGGAGAAGAGCGCGAATACCTGGGCATCAGATTCCCGGTTTTTGGATCCGCCGGTGATGTGGTTGGCGTCGGCGGCGTAAATCTCGACATCACCGATCGCAAGATTGCGGAGGCGGAACTGGCCCGAAAGGAGGCACATCTTCGCGCCGCCATGGAAAACATGACGGACGGGATGTACCTGCTCGACGAGGATTTGCGCTTTATCCTCTACAACGACCGCTACAAAGAATTGGTGGACTTGCCCGACGGCACCGTTGGCGTCGGCAATTCAGCGGAGAAAGCGATTTCGGCCCATGCCAGGCGCGGCGACTATGGCCCTGGCAAGCTCAAGGAATTGGTGAAGCAACGCATCGAGACTCTCTCGAATTCAGAGCAAATCCAGATAGAGATGCGGATCAAGAACGGCGAACGGGTTGTCGATCTGCGCAAATCGCCGATCGAGGGCGGCGGTGCCGTGGTAACGCTTACAGATATCACCGAGCGCAAGCGCGCCGAGGAGGAGATGCTCAGGCAGACCAACCTGTTGAACGACATTTTGGATAGCGTCGGACAGGGAATTCTCGCTTTTGACGCGGACCACCGCGTTAGCGCCTTCAACAAGAACTACACGGCGTTTTGGCCGCGATCCGCAGAGGAATTGAAGATTGGCGCCACCCTGCAAGACGTTGTCCGTGGTCTCGCCAAATTCGGGTTCTATGGCAATGTCGAGGCCGAGAGGATTGCCGAAGAACGTGTGCGTCTTCTGGCCTCCGGCGCTGCAACCAGCGGCGACATTCAGGGCGCGAACGGGATCATCTATCACGCCCTATCCCGGCCGAGCTCCGACGGTGGGTTCGTAATCACCTATACCGACATCACCGAACGCAATCGAATCGAGGAGGCGATGCGCGAGAGCGAACAGCGTCTCGTCGCCATTTTGCAGGAAAGCCCGATTGCCGTCATCATCATCGGCGTCGACGACAATCGCTTGAAGTTCACCAACGCCCGTTTTCACGAAATATTCGCTATCAGCGAAACCGAGGCCCTGCAAAGTATTGGGCTCGATTTCTACGCCGATGCCGGCGATCGAAAGATGCTGTTGAGGCGATTGGCAACGGAGGGCGCGGTCCGCGACGCCGAGGTCCGATTGTTGCGAGGTGACGGTTCCGAGTTCTGGACTTTGCTGACTCTTCTGCCGTTCGAGTACCAGGGCGCGCCCGCGGTCCTGGCCTGGGCCTACGACATTTCCGAGCGCAAACAGGCAGAGCGGGAGCTCAAGGATAGCGAAGAACTTCTCAAGACCTTTGTCGACCACATCCCGGCCACTATCACGCTGAGAGATGTCGAAGGACGATATCTCATGGTCAACAAGAGCTACTGTGAATTGCTCAACGTGACACCGGATGAATTAGTCGGCAAGGTGCGTCACGACGTACTGCCGAGCAATCTTTCCGCAATCCTTAAGGCCGAGCACGAGGCGGTAGTTGCCAGTCGCACCAGTGTTGAAAGAGAAGGCGTGGCGACGGATGCGAACGGCGTTGAGCGCAACCACTTCGGCATCAGATTTCCGGTATTTGGATCCAATAGGGATGTCGTTGGGATCGGAAGTGTCAGCCTCGACATTACCGAACGCAAGCAAGCCGAAACGGAGCTTCAGGGGAAATCCCAGCAGTTGAGGCACGTGCTCGAATCGGTTGGGCAGGGCGTCGTCGAGTTCGACAGCGACCGAAACCTGATTATCTGGAACAAGCGGTATCAAGACATTTTGAGTTTGCCCGATACCCTGTTGAAACCTGGTCGACCGCTACGAGACATTTCTCTCTATTTTGCCCGGCAGGGCAGATACGGAAAAGGCGATCCAGATACTCTGGCCGATCAACGCATCGAATTGCTCTTTAGCGGCCAAGAAAGTCGCAGCGAGCTCAGCGTTGATGACAATCATGTTTATGACGTTCTCCTTCGGACCACGGACGACGGCGGTATCGTCATTACCTATACCGACATCACGGAGCGCAAGCAGACAGAGGCGATAATCGCGGAGAAGGAGGCTCAGCTACGCATGGCCATGGACAACATGCCAGGCGCTATGTTTGTCGTCGACCGAGATCTGAAGATAGTTTTTGTGAATGACACCTACAAGGAATACTACGGCGTCCCCGACAGTTTGACCGCGCCCGGCTCCTCCATGCGCGATATCATTAGATCCACGATCGGCCGCGGTATCCTTTCGGGTGAGGGAACGGAGGACGGCATTCTCCGCGAACGGATTGACTCCTTCCATCCCGAATCGACAATGACCTTCGAGGACCGGACGCCGGACGGCCGCTACATTCATACGACCCGCACCCCGGCGCCCGACGGTCATACGGTCTCCGTCGCCGTTGATATCACCGAACGTCGGCAGGCAGAGGTTGAGTCAATCAAGGCTCGCGATGCCGCCGAAGCGGCTACAAAAGCGAAGGCCGAATTTCTGGCCAACATGAGTCATGAAATCCGCACCCCGATGAACGCCGTTATCGGCCTGACGCGGCTGGCCCTGCAAACGGAGCTCAACGAAAAGCAGCGGGATTACCTGACGAAGAGCAAGTCGGCCGCCGACAACCTGCTCGCCATCATCAATAACATATTGGACTTCTCAAGCATCGAGTCCGGCAAACTCACGCTCGAAGCCGTCGACTTCAATCTCAACGACGTGCTCGACAATGTGGCCAGCATTCTCGGCCTGCCCTACGGCCAGAAGGCCTTGGAGTTCGTCTTCTCAGTTTCACCGGGCACGCCCACCGACCTGGTCGGCGATCCGATGCGGCTTGGTCAGATTCTGATCAACATCGCCAACAACGCGATGAAGTTCACGAACAAAGGTGAAGTCGTGCTCTCGGTCAAGCCGCTACGGAAAAAGCGCAAATCTGTGCTGCTGCAATTTTCGGTTAGCGATACGGGCATAGGACTGACGGAAGCTCAGGTATCGAATTTATTTGCCGCATTTTCACAGGCCGACGCCTCGATGACGCGGAAATATGGCGGAACGGGTCTGGGTTTAACCATATCCAAGCGGTTGGCCGAGAAAATGGCTGGAGACATTTCCGTCGAAAGCACGCCGCGACAGGGCAGCACCTTCACCGTCACGGCACGGTTCGGTCTGCAAGCGAAGGCACGAAAGGCGACACGGAAACCGTTCACTCGGATCCGCGGCGCCAAGATCTTGGTCGTCGACGACAACGAGACATCGCGAGCGGTGTTGCGATCCTTGCTGGAGTCGATGTCGTTCGAAGTCGAAACCGCAACATCGATGAAACGGACACTGTCAGAGTTGAAGCAAGTTTCGGCAACCAACCCATATAGATTCGTTCTCGTCGACCACAAGCTTTCACGAACCGACGGCCTTCGCATCGTCGAAAAAGTCCGCTCGCAGGCGGGAACGGGCGGAACCAAAATCGTTCTTCTGTCAGACATCTACAAGATTGCCGAATCAACCGAAGCGATCGACGAGGCCGGCGTCGACAGCGTCCTCATGAAACCGTTCACGCAAACGACTCTTGTGAATGCTCTCAAATCGGCAATTCGCGACCCCGTCGAAGTTCAGCCGAGCGTTGGCAAACCCGAAATCGCAACGGAACTGAAGGGGTGTCGAATCCTGTTGGCCGAAGATGACGAAGTAAACCAACAGGTGGCGCAGGAAATCCTGGAGAACGCTGGTCTCACCGTGGATGTCGTGGCGAATGGCAAGGACGCGGTCGATCGGGTAAAAGCATCGCGACGCCGACGGGACGGCTACGATGCGGTTTTGATGGACATTCAGATGCCGATCATGGGCGGGCTCGAAGCCACCAGGCGACTGCGGCGGGACACCAAGAATGCGCATTTGCCCATTGTCGCGATGACCGCCCATACCATGGCGGAGGAAGTCGAGAGATGCCTGGATGCGGGCATGAACGACCACGTCGCCAAGCCGATCGAGCCCGAGCGGTTGTTTGCGGTACTGGAGAAGCGGATCGTGACAAAAACACCTTCCCAATCGTCCAGTCGCTCGGCCAATATCAAGCCGCCGCCGCAAGACCATAAAGATGGCGAAGATCTTCCTGCCAATGTTCCGGGTATCGACATTCAGGAAGGCTTGAAACGCGTCGGCGGGAACCAGCGGATCTACAGAAAATTGCTTGCCACCTTCCTTGCCACCAAGTCCGACGCGGTTCGGGAGGTTGAGATGGTGCTAAATGCCGGGGACACAGATACGGCCGAGCGTCTGGCCCACGGAATCAAGGGCGTTGCGGGAAACATTTCCGCCAAAGGCGTTCATAAGTTGGCGCAAGATCTTGAAGCCGTGATCAAGTCCGGCGATCGCCCCAAAATCGAAAAGGCGATGAAGCGGCTCGCACCTGAACTAAACACTGTGATCGGCTCTCTTCAGGCCATCTTCGAAGGTGTGGAGTCGTGACGAAATTTTGACGCTGTTCTCAAAATGAAATAGGGGGAAAAAATGGCGACGATTTTGGTAATTGACGACGAAGATGTCGATCGACTGATTGTAGCTGAATTGTTACGAGAGGAAGGCCACGAGGTCATAGAGGTACAGGACGGATCCGAGGGTATCGCGGTAAAAGACACGGCAACGTTGAACCTCATAGTCACAGACATAATGATGCCCGAGAAAGATGGCATCGAAACCATTATGGAAATAAAGCGCGACAATCCGAACCTGAAAATCATAGCGGTTTCCGGTGGCGGTAAGCATGGTCAATTGTCGGGTCTCGAAATGGCAAAATATCTGGGTGCCGACGACACCTTGACCAAACCTATTTCGGCGGAAAAGCTGATTGGCTCCGTAAATAAACTTCTTGCGTGAATTCAACATAGGCCGCGTCGGCGGTACAGTCAGCGAAAGCGGGTGCCCTGGTCGCGGCGACAGGCCCAAAAAGCCAAGCCGCCGAAAACCAATGTGTAGGTCCCCAGGCCGACCATCGAGGATGCCGGCATCGGACCGTCCAGAGCCGCCGCCCAGGCCAAATCGGCGAATTGCCGGGTGGGCGTGAGCGGCGACAGCACCGCCACTGCTTCCGGCAATCTACCTGGCGGCATCCACAAACCACCGGCAAAAGCCAGGGGCAGATAGATCATGTTGGCCAGGGCAACCGCCGTCTTGGCCGAGGCCAGATAGCCCAAGGCAATACCGAGCAGCGCAAAGGGTACGAGCCCCATCGCCAGTACGACGGCCAGCGCAAACCCCGAGCCCAAATCGAAGCTTGGCGCCGCAATGACAAAGGCCACGACGATCACCGTCAGTGCCGCCGCTGCCGAGAAAATCATGGCAGCTACTACGCGGGCGGCAATCCGCGGCAAAGCGGGGGCGGGTAGCGTGCGAACATAGTCCTCCCAGGGCGATTCGCGATCCTGGGCAACGCCGACGCCGAACTGATAGAAGGCGACACCGACGACGGCATAAACGGCGAATGAGGTCGTCGCCAGGGTAGCGGCCTGGTCGCCGGCGCCGGCAATGGAGGCGCCGAAGAAGCTGAACAACATGGCCGGGAAAATTACCGTCGGGACCCAATAGCCGGGAGAGCGAAACAATCCGAGCAAGGTGACCCGGCAATGAGCGACAGTTAAGCAACATGGCAAGCCCCATGATAGCCGCCGAGCCGGTCAGCTCCTTGATCCAAAGCAGCATGGCGATATCAAAAATCTGGTTGCCCAG